>NZ_CANNEZ010000001.1:0-110000 GCF_947503795.1 uncultured Jannaschia sp.
CGGGGGGCGGGGGGGCGCCCGCGCCGCCCTCCCGGGCGGGGGGGGCGGCCCCGCCGGGGGGGGGGGGGGGGGGGCGGGGGGGGGGCCCCCGGGGGGGGGGGGGGGGGGGGGCGGGTGCCGCCCCCCCCCCGGGGGGGCCCCCCCCCGCCGGGGCTCCGCCCCGGACCCCGGCATATTTGCGGAACATCGAAGGGGTCAGGCGCGCATGGCATGGCGGGCGGCGGCGGCCCCGGCCCAGCGTCCCGTCGCGAGGCAGGCGGTGAGAAGGTGGCCCCCGGTGGGGGCCTCCCAATCCAGCATCTCGCCGCAGGCGAAGGTGCCGGGCCTTGAGATCATCATCAGATCGGCGTCCAGCGCGTCCCAGCGCAGCCCCCCGGCGGTCGAAATCGCCTGATCCATGTCGCGTGGACCGAGCAGGGGCACCGGCAGCGCCTTCAGGAGGGGCGCGAGATCGGAGGGCACGGGACGGCCCCATTCCTGCACCAGCGCGATCTGCACCGGGTCGAGCCCCAGTTTGCGAAGCCGGTTCGGCAGGCTGGCCTTCGGTGTTCGGGCCAGCCGGTCGCGCAGCTCTTCGACCGTCAGGTCGGGCTTGAGATCGAGGGTCAGCGGCGCGCCATCCCGCAGGCGCGGCGTCAAGGGATAAAGCCCGCCGCCCTCGAGCCCTTCGGCCGAGAGCGTGACCTCGCCCCGATGCGCGACGCCGTCGACGATGAGGGCCGCGTTCTTGATGGGGTGCCCGAAATGCCGGGTCATGTGCTCGCTCCAGGCCACTCGGAAGCCGATATTGGACGGCGCGAAGGGGGCCACGATCCCGTCCAGCCCCGGCAGGTCGGCCCATGCCCCGTCAGACCCGAGCCGCCGCCACGACGCGCCGCCCAGCGCGAGGATCGTGGCGTCCGGCGTGACGAGGCGATCCCCGATCCGCAGCGCGTCGCCCGTCCATCCGGTCCAGCGGGCGCGCGTCTCGAGCGTCACGCCCAGATCGGCGAGGCGGGCGAGCCAAGCGCGCAGAAGCGGCGAGGCTTTCATGGCCTTCGGAAAGACGCGGCCCGTCGAGCCGATGAAGGAGGGCTGGCCCAGCCCGTCCATCCAGTCGCGGATCTCGGTCGGCCCGAAGGCCGAGAGAATAGGGGCCAGTTCTTCGGTGCCGAATGTGTCGGGCGGGCCGTCATGTGTGATGTTCAGGCCGGATTTGCCCGCCATCAGCAGCTTGCGGGCCGGGCTCGGCATGTGGTCGTGGATCGTGACGCGCACGCCGGCGCGGGCCGCGACTTCGGCGGCGGCAAGGCCCGCGGGTCCCGCGCCGATGATCGAGATGCTTGCCGGATATGCGCCGCGCTCCATCCTCGGGGCCATGGCGCAGCGCGTTCCCGAAGGCAATGAGATCGATCCCAAAACGGGGCTGCCGCTCTGCGCGCTCTGCGACCGGGTTATCCCGGCCGAGGCGCGTCAGAGCCTGCATCACCTCGTCCCGAAGCTGCGCGGCGGCAAGGGCGGGGCGGTCGTGCTCGTGCACCAGATCTGTCACAACGAGATCCATGCCAGCGCGTCCGAGGCCGAGCTCGCCCGGCTCTGGAACACGCCCGAAGCGCTGCGGCGTCACCCGCGGTTGGCCGCGTTCATCCAGTGGATCCGCACGCGCCCGCCCGGCTTTCATTCGAAGACGCCCGGCGCGCGGCGGGGCGGGCGGCGGCGCTAGGGCAGGAACGGCGCGTCGTCGCCCCAGACCGCGCGCACGCGTTCGTCGCGGCCACAGCCCTTGCGGTACCGCTTGTAGGCATCGGCCTTGGTGACGAACACGCCGACCGACGTGATCCCGAGCCGGTCGTCGGACTTGTAGTAGTCCTGATGGTAGTCATCGACCGGGTAGAAGGTCCCGGCGGGGATGATCTTGGTGGCGACCGGCTGACCCAACTCGGCCGCCGCCTCGGCGAGAGCCGCGCGGGCGATAGCGTCCTCTTCAGGCGTCGCGGGGAAGATGGCGGAGGTGTATTCGAGGCCGCGGTCGCAGAACTGCCCGCCCGCATCCAGCGGGTCGATCGACCGCAGGAAGAGCGAGACGAGCGTCGCGTAATTCACCGTCGCGGGGTCGTAGGGGATCTCGACCGCTTCGATATGGTCGCCCGAGCGGCGATAGACCGGGTTGGCGGTCGAGCCGCCGGTAAAGCCCGAGACGACGTCGCCCACGCCGGGGACGCGTTCGAAATCGGATTCGACGCACCAGAAACAGCCGCCCGCGAAGGTGGCTGTCGCGGCGGGCGCGAGGGTGGGGATCAGGGAGGCGAGGGCGAGGGCGAAGGCCGGGGCGATGCGTGTCATGAGATCTCCTTGCCGCGACAAACGCGCGTTGGCCAAACACGTTTCATCACGCGCGTGTCAGGGGGCGTCGCGGTCCAGCCATCGGAACACGAGCGGCGCGCAGGTGATGACCAGCACGATCCGCATCAGGTGGTGCAGGATCACATAGGCCACGTCGGCGCCCGCGACGATCGCCATCACCGCCATCTCGGCCTGGCCGCCGGGCGAAAACGCGAGGATCGCTTCGATCGGCGGGGCGAGGCCCAGGAGGTAGACGATCTCGGCGAAGGCGGCGGCGATGGCCGCGAGGATCAGCGCGTGCCCCAGCCCGGCCACGAGGAAGCGGCGTACCTCGGCCGGCGTAATGCCTGAGTACTTCACCCCGACGACCATGCCGATGAAGAACTGCGCGGCCTGGATCGCCTCGGCCGGCGGGCGCTGTTCGATGATGCCCGCAAGGGCCAGCGCGCCGGAGAGGATCATCGGCCCGAGGATCGACGCGCCGAAGAGACCGATCCGCTTGGCCACGCGCCAGCCGACCAGCCCCGCGACGGCCATCAGCGCAAGCTGGATCGGTGCCACGGCCGAGAGCGCCGCGCCGGGCGCGGTCGTCAGGTCGATGCCATAGGCGATGACGAGGATCGCAGGCACGATGGTCACGATCAACAGGACGCGGGTCGCATGCAGAAGCGAGAGCGCGCGGGGGTCGCCGCCCGCTTCTTCGCCGAACAGGAGCATGTCCTGCAGCCCGCCGGGCATGGCGGCATAGAAGGCGGTCGCCCGATCGAAGCGGCAGATGCGGTGAAGATAGGGATATCCCGCCAGCCCCGCCGCCAGCAGAAAAAGCGGCGCGAGCATCAGGCTGAGCGCCATGGCGGGAAGCTGGCCGATCAGCGCGGGCGACAGCGACGCACCAACCGCGACCCCGAGCACGGTGCGCATGGTGTCCGTCAGCGGCGCCCAGGAGACGAGGTGGACCCCGGCCAAGGCGGCGAAGAGGCAGGCAAAAAGCGGGCCCAGCAGGAACGGAAGCGGCAGGCCGGCCCAAGCGAAGACCACGACACCCAGGGCGCAGATCGCCGTCGTCAGGGCCAGGCGCGCGACGCTCACCGCCGCGCGCCGAATTCTTGGAAGAATTCGATCCAATTCCTCGGGAGGAATTGGCCCCGCACCTTCAGCGGCCGCCGACCCGCTTGTTGCGGTTCGCCACGAGCTTCAGGCGCAGCGCGTTGAGGTGGATGAACCCCTTGGCATCGCGTTGATCGTAAGCGCCCGCGTCTTCCTCGAAGGTGACATGCGCTTCGGAATAGAGCGAGTGGTCCGACCAGCGGGCGACGGTGCGCGCCGAGCCCTTGTAGAGCTTGAGGCGGACGGTGCCGGTCACATGCTCCTGGCTCTTGTCGATCAGCGCCTGCAGCATCTCGCGCTCGGGCGAGAACCAGAAGCCGTTATAGATCAGCTCGGCATAGCGCGGCATGATGCTGTCCTTGAGGTGTCCGGCCCCGGCATCGAGCGTGATCTGTTCGATCCCGCGATGCGCCTCGAGCAGGATCGTGCCGCCGGGCGTCTCGTAAATGCCGCGGGACTTCATGCCGACGAAGCGGTTCTCGACGAGATCGAGGATGCCGATGCCATGCGCCCCGCCCAGTTCGTTGAGCTTCGTGAGGATCGCGGCCGGGGACATCGCCACGCCGTCGATCGACACGGCATCGCCGCGCTCGAAGCCGATCTCGACCATCTGTGCCTCGTCCGGCGCGTCCTCGGGACGGGTCGTGCGCTGGAGGACGTAGTCGGGCGCCTCCTCGGCCGGGTCTTCCAGCACCTTGCCCTCGGACGAGGTGTGCAGAAGGTTCGCATCGACGCTGAACGGCGCCTCGCCGCGCTTGTCCTTGGCTATGGGAATCTGGTGCTTCTCGGCGAAATCGATGAGCCTTGTGCGGCTCGACAGGTCCCAGAGCCGCCAGGGCGCGATGACCTTGATATCGGGGTTGAGCGCATAGGCCGCCAATTCAAAGCGGACCTGGTCGTTGCCCTTGCCGGTCGCGCCGTGGGCGACCGCATCGGCTCCCTCGGCTGCGGCGATCTCGACCAGGCGCTTGGAGATGAGCGGCCGGGCGATGGACGTGCCAAGCAGGTAGAGCCCTTCGTAGAGCGCGTTGGCGCGGAACATCGGGAAGACGAAATCGCGGGTGAACTCCTCGCGCAGGTCCTCGATGTGGATCGAGGTCGCGCCCATCATCTCGGCCTTCTTGCGCGCGGGCTCCAGCTCCTCGCCCTGGCCCAGATCGGCGGTGAAGGTCACGACCTCGCACCCGTATTCCGTCTGGAGCCACTTCAGGATGATCGAGGTGTCCAGCCCGCCGGAATAGGCGAGCACGACTTTCTTGGGCGCGTCCATGGGTGTCTCCGAATGCCTTTGGCCTTCGGGTATGCCCCTTGCGCAGAAGCTTCAAGGGAAAGGCGGGGACGGATGCGCCCCCGCCGGGGTGTCACTCGGCCGGGGTGCGCACCAGTTCGGGCGCGTTCTCGAGCATCCCTTCGGACATGGTCACGCCGAGGAAATACTCGCCCGGATCGTCGTCCTCGCGCACGCCGCGCAGCGCGGACCAGTCCAGCGCCACCTCGCGCTCGCCCAATCCGAGGAAGCCGCCGACATCGATCACGACGGCCTGCAGAGAGCCGTCGACGCCGATGATCAGATCACCGATCTCGCCGATATCGTCCCAGTCGGCGACCGTCCCGGCGGGCAGCGCGGCGGTCGGGTCGATCTCGCCGTCGGTGGCGTGAACCCGTGTCCCGATCAGGGTCGTGGCGAGATAGCTCTCGCCGTATTCCAGCGTCGTGGTCGAAAACGGCGCGGCGGCGTGGCCGTCGGCGAGCGCGGCTGTGCCGGTCAGGGCGAGGGCCACGAGCGATGTCTGAAGCAATTTCATTGCAGATTCTCCGTGGGTTGGCAGGCCGATGGCCCAAGACGTGACCTAGCGCGCCGGGCCGGTCGGTCGATCCGCAGCCGCGTTGACGCAGGCGAGGGCCGCGCGTAGCGGTGACGCGACGGTGATCTGACGGAGTGGACGCGATGCTGGGCTGGAAGTTGTTCCTGCGGGCGGTGAACCTCATCCTCGACAATCTCGGTGCCGCGCTGCGGCTGACGGCGCTGCCCTACGGCCTGGCCGCGATCGCGTCGATCTGGGTCGCGACGGGCTGGACGGAATTCGTCGGAAAGGTCACCTTCGATCCGAGCGTTCCCTACACGGGCGATTTCGCGACCGCAAAGCTGATCGAATTCGGCTTCGTCGTCCTCGCCTATCTCTGGGTCGCGGTGGCGTGGCACCGCTTCGTCCTGCTGGGCGAGGAGGGGCGCGGCTGGGTGCCGCCGGTCCACGGCGGGCTGATGCTCGGCTATCTCGGGCGCTCGCTGCTCGTGGGTATCGCGACGGTCGCGATCGTCGCAGCCGTCGCGACGATGCTGTCGGTGCTCCTGCTGCCCATCTTCGGGGCGAGCGTCGGCGCCTTGATCAGCGCGGCCGCGCTCTTTGTGGCGATGCTGTTGTTCTACCGGTTGGGCGTCGTGCTGCCGGCCGGGGCCGTGGGAAAGAGGATGACCTTCGGCGAGGCGATGCGCGCCACGGCGGGCCATTCCGGCACGGCGGTGGTGCTCGCCATCCTGACGGTCGCCTTCTCGTCCCTTCTGCAGCTTCCGACCGTCATCGACGGCGGCGGCGGGCTGATCACCGTCGTCTACCAGCTCGTGGTCCAGTGGATCGGGCTGATGTTCGGGGTCGGCACGTTGACCGCGCTCTACGGCGTCGTGGTCGAGGGGCGGCCCGTTGACTGATTTCGCCGAGCGCGCGCGGGCGGCGACGGCGGCGATGCGGGATGTCTTTCCGCCGACGCCCTGTCAGCGCAACGACTATCTCTCGGACCGGTTCGGCGCCGATATCTGGCTCAAGCGCGAGGATCTGACGCCCGTCCGATCCTACAAGCTACGCGGCGCGTTCAACGCGATGCGCAAGCTGGGCGGCGTGCGCGTCGCCTGCGCCAGTGCGGGAAACCACGCGCAGGGTGTCGCGTGGATGTGCCGCCATCTGGGCGTCGACGGCGTGATCTTCATGCCGGTCACGACGCCGGGCCAGAAGATCGACAAGACCCGTCTTTTCGGAGGCGACCGGGTCGAGATCCGTCTCGTCGGGGATTTCTTCGACGACACGTTGGCGGCGGCCAAGGCG
Source organism: uncultured Jannaschia sp. (assembly GCF_947503795.1). Lineage (NCBI taxonomy): Bacteria > Pseudomonadati > Pseudomonadota > Alphaproteobacteria > Rhodobacterales > Roseobacteraceae > Jannaschia > uncultured Jannaschia sp. The sequence goes on from NZ_CANNEZ010000001.1 coordinate 6,528, forward strand.
TTCTGCGCCGGGGATGGCGCGCATTTCCTGTCGCCCTTCGACGACGACGACGTGATCGAAGGGCAGGCCGCGGTCGCCGTCGAAATGATCGAACAGATGGACGTTCTGCCCGACCTGATCGTGGCCCCTGTGGGCGGCGGCGGCCTGACGGCGGGGATGCTGTCCTATCTGCGCGCGGTCGGGCGCGGGCTTGAGACCGTGCCCGAGATGCGGCTGGTCGAGCCGCGCGGGGGCGCAAGCCTGACGGCGGCGCTGGCGGCCGGGCACCCGGTGACGCTGGATCGTCTCGACAACTTCGTCGATGGCGCGGCGGTGGCGCGGATCGGCGACCGCACCTTCGCGCATCTGAGCCAGGTGCCCGAGCGCCATGTGCTGCGCGTGCCCGAAAACCGTCTCTGCATCACGATCCAGGAGCTTCTGAACACCGAAGGTATCGTTCTGGAACCGGCGGGCGCGCTTTCCGTGGATGCGCTGCGCGACCTCGGGCCCGAGATCGAGGGGCGCCGGGTCGTCTGCGTCACGACCGGGGGCAATTTCGACTTCGAGCGCCTGCCCGACGTCAAGGAGCGTGCGATGCGCTTCGCGGGGACCAAGAAATACTATGTCCTGCGGATGCCGCAGCGTCCGGGCGCGCTGCGCGACTTCCTCGATATCCTCGGGCCGCGGGACGATATCGCGCGGTTCGAATACCTCAAGAAGTCGGCGCGGAATTTCGGAACCGTCCTGATCGGGATCGAGACCGACACCCCCGCCGCCTTCGAGCGGCTGGAGCAGGAGATGGAGGCGATCGGCTTCGTCTGGCGCGACTTGAGCGAGGATCCGATGCTGGGCGAGCTGGTGATCTGACGCATCACGCGGCGATGGCCGGTTGCCCCAGCGCCACGCGGGTTTCGTCGAGCGCCGTCGAGAGCGGCCCCGCGGTCGCCGCCCGCAGAGGTGCCGCGACCGCGGCCGCCGCGTCCGCGGCTTCGGCAAACCCGGTCAGCCCGATATTGAGCGCCCCGCTGCGCAGGAAATGCGTCGCGCGCGCATGCGCATCATCGGCAAGGCCGCCCGCGATCTCGGCAATCGCCTCCTCCGCCTCTCCGAGGAACAGGGCGACGATGAATGTCAGGTCGTCTGCGCCGATCTCGGCCTCAAGCTCGGACATTCGGTCGGTATCGATCATCATCGACACCTAGGGCCCGCGACCTTTACCGGCCCTTAACGCCCGGCGGCGAAATGCACCGCATTCGAGCGTTCACCCCGCCTTAAGGTCCGCCCGCTAGGCCCGTCGGGATTGCTCGAACGGACGCCATGCGACAGATCGCCGATCTCGAACCGACCACTGTGCATGCGCGGATCCGCGTGCTCGTGGTGGATGACAGCGCGTCGCAGCGTGCGCTTCTGTCGCGCATTCTCGCGGGGCTGGACCTCGACGTCGTGACGGCGCCGGACGCGGGCTGCGCGCTCCACATCCTCATGTCGGACGAGGCGGCGGAGATCCGCATGATCCTCAGCGATTGGCAGATGCCGGGCATGGACGGCCCCGATCTCTGCCGCGCGGTGCGCGAATTGGCGCGCGACCGCTATGCCTATTTCATCCTGATGACGTCCGAGACCAATCGCGGCATGAAGGCCCGCGGGCTGGAGGCCGGGGCGGACGATTTCGTGACGCGCCCCGTCGACATGGCCGAACTGCGCGCGCGCATCACCACCGGTCGGCGCATCCTGCGGATGCAGGAGGAACTGATTGCCCGAAACCGGGAGGTGCGATCGGCGCTCGATGACCTGCGGGCGCTGCATGACGGAATCCAGCGCGACCTGGCCGAGGCGCGAAAGCTGCAACGCGCGTTCCTTGCGCCACGCCATCATACGGTCGACGGCGCCGAGCTCAGCCTGCGGCTCGTGACCTCGGGCCAGATCGGCGGCGACCTCGTGGGGCATTTCGCGATCGACGCGACGCGGATCGGGCTGATCTCGATCGACGTCTCGGGTCACGGCATCGCCTCGGCGCTGCTGACCGGGCGGCTGGCGGGCCTGTTCTCGTGGCGCTCGCGGTGGCGCAACATCGCCTTTCCCGACCCCAACGGGCCGCCCGCCTCGCCCGAGGTGGTCATGGACACGCTCAACGAGTTCATGCTGCAGGAACTGACCTCGGACATCTATTTCACCGCCGTCCTCGCCTATGTCGACCTCCGCACCGGGCGGGTCCGCCTCTGCCAGGCCGGGCATCCCCATCCGCTCATCCGCCGGGCGGGAGGGCATGTCGAGCGCGTCGGCGCGGGCGGGCCGCCGGTGGGACTGATCCCCGGCGCGACCTTCGAGTGCATCGAGGCGCGGTTGGCGCCGGGTGATTCGTTCCTCGCCTATTCGGACGGACTGACCGAATGCGTCGATGCCGAGGGCCGGATGCTCGATGAAGAAGGTCTGATGGCGATCCTGGCGGAGATCTCGGGGCCAACCGAAGACGGGGTCGAGCAGGTGACCGACGGGCTCAACGCCCATGCCGGCGGCGTGGCGTTCGACGACGACATCTCGATGCTGCTCCTGCGCTTCGACGGGGCGGCGGCCGGGGCGGGGACCGGTCTTGCGGCCTAGCCCGTCCCGCGCAGGACGTGACGCAGGATCGCGGCGCTTCCGGGGGCAGGCAGCCGCGCCATGGCCGCGCCCGGCGGCATCCATATCGCCCGGTGCCCCGCTTCGGTGGGCGGCCCGAGCCGCAGGCCCGGTCGGCAGAGATAGACCGCACAGACCTTCTCGGCGTGGATCCGGTATTCCGGCATCCAGTTGAACTGTCGAAAAACGCCAACGCGGCGCAGGACGCGGCAGGTGTGGCCCGTCTCCTCCAGCACCTCGCGGGCGAGCGCGGGCAACGCGGCCTCGCCCGGATCGATGCCGCCGCCGGGCAGTTGAAGGTCGGGGCCGTCTTCGGTTGCCTGTTCGGTCAGCAGGATGCGTCCCGCATCAAGCAGGATCGCGTATGCGCCGGGCCTGCGGCGATACCGGATGCCGGGGCGGGGCGGCGGGCCGAAGATCGGGATCATGCGCCCCTCTAGCCCGCCGCGCGCGCCGCGCCAATCGCCCGCCGCGGACCGGCGCCCCGCTGCCCGCCTTGCGCCCGCGCCGTGGTTTCCTATCTAGGGCGCGACCATTGCCGCCCCGCCGCCTGCCATGGCATTCGGGGCCGCGAACGGAAGGATTCCGACATGACCGACGCCACGACCCTTCTCTGGGACGATACCGTGCTGCCGTTCCAGCTCGACGCCAGCGACATCCGCGGCCGCATCGCCCGTCTCGACGGCGTACTCGAGCGCGTGCTCGAACAGCACGACTATCCGCCCGCCGTCGAATCGCTCGTGGCCGAGATGGCGACGCTGACCGCGCTGATCGGGCAAACGATCAAGCTGCGCTGGAAGCTGTCGCTGCAGGTCCGCGGTGACGGACCCGCGCGGCTGATCGCGACCGACTACTATGGCCCGACCGAGGACGGCGCGCCCGCACGCATCCGCGCCTATGCCAGCTACGATCAGGACCGGCAGGCCGAGATGACGCTGGCCGGTGCGACGCCGTTCGAGCTGATCGGGAAGGGGTATTTCGCCATCCTGATCGACCAGGGGCCCGACATGGCGCCCTATCAGGGGATCACGCCGATCGCCGGGGGCAGTCTCGCGTCCTGTGCCGAGACCTATTTCGCGCAATCCGAGCAGATCCCGACGCGCTTCGCGCTGGCCCATGGCCGCTCGACCCTTGCGGGCGGGCCCGAGCAATGGCGTGCCGGGGGCGTGATGCTGCAGCACATGCCCAAGGCGGGCATGTCCGTCACCGGCGAGGGCGGCACGGGCGAGGGCGGTCTGATGGCCGCATCCGACGTGCTCGATGCCGATGCGGGCGAGAACTGGAACCGCGTCAACATCCTGCTCGACACGACCGAGGAGCTGGAGCTGATCGGCCCGACGTTGGCCCCGACCGACCTTCTGGTGCGGCTGTTCCACGATGAGGGGCCGCGCGTCTTCGATCCGCAGCCGGTGCGCTTCGGATGTTCCTGCTCGGCCGACAAGGTGCGCCAGTCGCTGTCGATCTATTCGGCGCGCGATATCGGCCACATGACGACCGATGAGGGCATCGTCACCGCCGACTGCCAGTTCTGCGGCGCGCATTACGAGTTCCAGCCCGAGACGCTGGGTTTCGAGGCGACCGCGTCCGAAGATGCCGATGACGCTCGATGACATCGCGGCGGCGCTGGCCCGACCGGCGCCGCCGCGGAGCGCGCAATCCTCGGATTTCGATCTGAACCCGGACGTGATCCTGCCGAGCGGACGCGTCTTGCGGGATGCGGCCGTGCTGATCGGCCTGTCGGAGGGGCCGTCGGGCCCGCGTGTCCTGCTGACCAAGCGATCCTCGCGGCTGCGCCACCATCCGGGGCAGATCGCGTTTCCGGGCGGCAAGCTGGACCCGGGCGAGACGCCCGAGATCGCGGCCCTGCGCGAGGCGCGCGAGGAAGTCGGCCTGCCCGAGGGGGCCGCGCGCATCCTTGCGCGCCTGCCCTGCCACGAGACGGTGACGGGGTTCGCGGTGACCCCTGTTCTTGCCCGGATCGCGCCATTCGATCCGGTGCCCGAGCCGGGCGAGGTGGCCGAGATTTTCGACGTGCCCTTGGCACATGTGCTCGACCCCGACCGTTACGTGGTCGAGAAGCGCCGCTGGCGCGGGGAGTGGCGCCGCTACTACGCCGTGCCCTATGGTCCCTACTACATCTGGGGGGCGACCGCCCGGATCCTGCGTGGACTGGCGGAGCGGATGGGTGAAGATCGAGGATGACTGGCTGACCGCCGCGACCACGCAGGTGGTCATGGCGATGTTGGACGACGCGGGCTTCCGCGCGTTGGCGGTGGGCGGCTGTGTGCGCAACGCGCTTCTGGATGCGCCAGTCTCGGATATCGACATCGCGACCGACGCGCATCCCGAACGGGTGGTGGAGCTCGCCGAAGGTGCAGGGCTGAAACCGGTCCCGACGGGCATCGCCCACGGCACCGTCACCGTCGTCGCGGATGGCGTCCCGCACGAGATCACGACCTTCCGGCGCGACGTCGAGACCCATGGTCGCCACGCGACCGTCGCCTTCTCGGACAATGTCGCCGAGGACGCGGCGCGGCGCGATTTCACGATGAACGCGCTCTATGCTGATGCCGCGGGACACGTGATCGACCCGCTGGGCGGGCTGTCGGACCTACGGGCGCGGCATGTCCGCTTCATCGGAACGCCCGCCGACCGGATCGTCGAGGATTACCTTCGCATCCTGCGCTTCTTTCGGTTCACGGCCTGGTACGGTGACCCCGCGCTCGGTCTCGATGCGGAGGGTCTGGCCGCCTGCGCCGCGCATGCCGAGGGTCTGGAGCGGCTGAGTGCCGAACGGATCGGGCACGAGATGCGCCGTCTGCTGGCCGCGCCCGATCCGGCCCCAGCCGTCGCGGCGATGGCGCAGGCGGGCATCCTCGCAAGGGTTTTGCCGGGGGGAGATGCGACGGCGCTCGCCCCGGCGGTGCATCACGGCGCGTCGGACTGGATCGCGCGACTGGCGGCGCTCGGGGGCGATGCGTCGGGCCTGCGTCTCTCGAAGGCGGAGGCGCGGCATCTGGACGAGATCGCGACCGCCGCGCGGGACGGCACGGCACCCTTCGCGCTGGGCGATGCGCTGGGAGTTCGGGCGGCTGACGCGCTTCGGGTGCGTGCGGCCCTGCTGGGCGCGCCGCTGGATGTGCGCGACCTCGACATGGCGGCGCGGGGGGCGACGGCGCGGTTCCCCTTGACCGCGAAGGACCTGATGCCGAACCTGTCGGGGCCGGATCTCGGGGTGGCGCTGGCGCGCGGGCGCACGCTCTGGCGGGCAAGCGAGGGACGTCTCGACCGCGCGGCGCTGAAGGCGCGGCTCCTCGAAGAATAGGATCTTCGCGCAGTCGGCGCTTGACCGCGGAGCCTCGCGCGGGGCACGGCGCCGTGGATGATCGATCCGCTCTATCTCTTCGTGTTCTTCGGGCTCTTCACGCCCGGCCCCAACGTCATCCTGCTGACGGCGTCGGGTGCGCGATTCGGGTTTCGCCCGACGCTGCCGCATGTGCTGGGCGTCGCGTTCGGCGTGGGCGTGACCTCCGCGCTGACGGCGCTGGGCGTGGGGGCGGTGCTTCTGGCGCTGCCGGGCCTCAAGCTTACCCTGCAGGTCCTAGCGGTGGCGTGGATCCTCTGGATGGCGTGGAAGCTCCTGCGCGCACAGGGCGCAGCGGCGGATGGCCGCGACCGGCCCTTCACATTCGTCGAGGCGGTGCTCTTCCAATGGGTGAACCCCAAGATCTGGATCATCGCGTTGGCGGCCGCGTCGGGCTATGCCAGCGACCTGCCCGCCCATCTCGAGGCGCTCCGGATCGGGAGCGCGTTCAGTGGCATCAACCTGTTCGTCTGCCTGTTCTGGACCTTCGCCGGCACGCTTCTGGCCTACCTGCTGACGACACCGCTGGCCTGGCGCATCTTCACGAGCGTGATGGCGGCGGCGCTGGCCGTGTCGGGATTGATGGTCTTCGCGGCCTGAACGCCTATATGGTGCGGGCAGCCCGAAGGCCCAGCCCATGTTCCGCTACTTCGAAAATCTGGTCGATCCCTATGTGGAGCACGACGACGAAGACACGCCGCCGTCCCGGCTCTGGCCGTTCCTCGCCGTCTATTCGCGCCCCTTCGCGCGCGTCTTCGCGGTCACGGCGCTCTTCTCGGTGATCGTGGCCGCGGTCGAGATCTGGCTGATCTCCTACATGGGACGGCTGGTCGATCTCTTGTCGGACACGCAGCCCGCCCAGTTCCTTGCCGATCACGGGTGGGAGCTGGCGCTCGTCGCGCTCTTCATCCTGGCCGTGCGGCCCGCGATTCAAATGATCGACGTTCTGCTTCTCAACAACGCGATCCTGCCCAATTACGGCACGCTGATGCGGTGGCGGGCGCACAAGCACGTGCTGCGCCAATCGGTCGGCTGGTTCGAGAACGATTTCGCCGGGCGGATCGCCAACCGGATCATGCAGGCCCCGCCGGCGGCCGGCGAAGCGGTGTTCCAGGTCTTCGACGCGATCACCTTCGCGCTGGCCTATCTTCTCGGCGCGGCGTTCCTTCTCTGGGGTGCCGATCCGCGGCTCCTGATCCCGTTGGCGGTCTGGGCGGCGCTCTATGCCGCCCTCGTGCGCTGGACGGTGGCGCGGGTCGGGCCCGCGTCGAAGGCGTCGAGCGACGCGCGATCGATGACCACGGGCCGCGTCGTGGACGCCTATACCAACATCCATTCGGTCAAGCTCTTCGCCCATGAGGGGCGCGAGCTGGATTACGCGCGCGACGCCATCGAGACGACGCGCCGGACCTTCGCGGCCGAAATGCGGATCTTCACCGTGATGGACGTGGCGCTCGTGATGCTGAACGGCCTCCTGATCGTCGGCGTCGTCGGCTGGGGCGTGATGCTCTGGGTTCAGGGCACCGCCAGCGTCGGTGTCGTCGCGGCGGCGACGGCGCTTGTTCTGCGGCTCAACGCGATGACCGGCTGGATCATGTGGGCGCTGACCTCGTTCTTCCGCTCCCTCGGCGTCGTCGAGGAGGGGATGGAGACCATCGCCCAGCCGATCCGCCTGACCGACGCGCCGGGGGCCGTTCCGCTGAAAGTCGCCGACGGCGCCATCGCATTCGACGGCGTGACGCATCACTACGGCGGCGCGAAGGGCGGGATCACGGACCTGACCGTGCATGTCGCGCCGGGCGAGAAGGTCGGCGTGATCGGTCGCTCGGGGGCGGGCAAGTCGACGCTCGTGAAGCTGCTCCTGCGGTTCTACGACCCCGAGCGGGGCCAGATCGCCATCGACGGCCAGGACATCACGGCCGTCACGCAGGAAAGCCTTCGCCACGCCATCGGCATGGTGCAGCAGGATTCGTCGCTCCTGCATCGGTCGGTGGCCGAGAACATCCGCTACGGGCGCGCCGATGCCACCATGGCCGAGATCGAGGCTGCGGCCGCCAAGGCGCAGGCGCATGACTTCATTCGCGACCTCGAAGACCCCGAGGGGCGCGGCGGATACGACGCGCAGGTCGGCGAGCGGGGCGTGAAGCTCTCGGGTGGGCAGCGGCAGCGCATCGCGCTGGCCCGCGTCATTCTGAAAGACGCGCCGATCCTCGTGCTGGACGAGGCGACCAGCGCACTCGACAGCGAGGTCGAGGCCGCGATCCAAGACACGCTCTACGGCATGATGGAGGGCAAGACCGTCATCGCCATCGCCCACCGCCTGTCGACCATCGCGGCAATGGACCGCATCCTCGTCATCGACGATGGCCGCATCATCGAAGAGGGCACCCATGACGCCCTTCTGGCACGCGACGGGCTCTATGCGGCGTTCTGGGCACGGCAGTCGGGCGGCTTCATCGACACCCGTGCCGCCGACGCGACAACGGCGGCGCAATGATCGACGCAATGCTCTCCCGGCTGGGCGACCTGATCGCGCCCTTCGCACGTGCCGACGGGCCGCCGCCGACCGAGCTCTGGCCGTTCTTTCGCTGGTGCCTGTCTGGGGCCTGGGGCGTCGTGGGCGTGGCCTTCGCCATCTCGGCGCTGGCCGGCGTGACCGAGATTGTGACCGCGTTCCTCCTCGGTGCCGTGATCGACAGCGCGGTGGTCGGGCCGGAGGGCTATTTCGTACGCAACGCGCTCCTCCTTGCGGGCTTCGTCGCGTTCTACCTCATGCTGCGGCCGGTGATATTCGGCGCCTCGGCGGCGATGAACGGTCTCGCCGTGTCGCCCTCGGTTTATCCGCTGGTGCAGTCGCGCCTGCATCGCTGGTCGCTGGGCCAGGCCGTGACCTTCTTCGACAACGATTTCGCGGGCCGGATCGCTACCAAGCAGATGCAGACCGCGCGCGCCGTAACCGAGGTGACGTCCGAGGTCATCAACGTCGTCGCCTTCACGCTGGCCTCGGTGATCGGCTCGGCGCTCCTGCTCATCACGATCGACTGGCGCATTGCGCTCGCGCTGACGATCTGGCTCGGCGGCTATGTCGTGATGTTCCGCTACTTCATGCCCCGCATCCGCAAGCGGTCGAAGGCACGGGCCGGGGCGCGCGCGATGGTCACAGGGCAGGTCGTCGACACCATCACGAACATCAAGACGGTCAAGCTCTTCGGTCATGCCGACCACGAGGACCGCGCCGCACTCGACGCGATGTCGACATTGCGCGACCGGGCGATCGATTTCGGCCGCATGTCCACCGGCTTCCGCTTCACGCTCATGGCGCTGGCGGGGGTGTTGCCCGTGGTCCTGATCGGCGGCGCGATCCTCCTCTGGCGCGCGGGGCAGGCCACGCCGGGCGAGATCGCGACCGCCGGCGCCATCGCCATCCGACTCAGCCAGATGTCCGGCTGGGTGTCGTTCACGCTGATGGCGATGTACGCCAATATCGGCGAGGTCGAGGACGGGATGAACACTCTCACCCCGCGCTGGACCCTGATCGACAAACCGGATGCGCGGGTCTTGGACCGGGTGAACGGAGCCGTCGCGGTGCGCGACGTGACCTTCACCTACGGGCGCGAAGATGGCGGCCTGCGCGATCTGACGCTGACCTTGCAGCCGGGCGAGAAGCTGGGTGTCGTCGGCGCGTCGGGGGCGGGAAAATCGACGCTCGTGGCGCTGCTCCTGCGGCTCTACGACCCCGAGGAGGGGGCGATCACCCTGGACGGCCACGATCTGCGCGATGTCACGCAGGACAGCCTGCGCCACCAAATCGGCATGGTCACGCAGGAGACGGCGATGTTCAATCGCTCGGCCCGCGACAATATCCTCTACGGGCGTCCCGACGCCACCGATGCCGAGGTCGAGGATGCCGCCCGTCGGGCGGAAGCGCATGACTTCATCACCGGGCTGCGCGACCATAAGGGCAATACCGGCTATGACGCCTTCCTCGGCGAACGGGGCGTCAAGCTTTCGGGTGGCCAGCGGCAGCGGATCGCCTTGGCCCGCGCCATCCTCAAGGACGCGCCGGTTCTCATCCTCGACGAGGCGACCAGCGCGCTCGACAGCGAGGTGGAGGCCGCGATCCAGCAAGCGCTCGACCAGGTGATGCGCGACAAGACCGTCATCGCCATCGCGCACCGCCTGTCGACGATCGCCCGGATGGACAGGATCGTCGTCATGGAGGCGGGCCGCATCGTCGAGACCGGAACCCATGGCGAACTTCTGGCCGCCGAGGGCACCTATGCGAAGTACTGGCGGCGTCAGTCGGGCGGGTTCATCGGCGTCGAGGATGTCGCGGCCTGACGGGCTGGCCGGGGCGGCGGACCTTCGGTATGGCGCGGCCATGACGCTCACCATCACCCGGCTCGGCCACCATGGCGACGGCATCGCGACCGGCGAGGACGGCCCGATCTACGTCGCGCGCAGCCTCCCGGGCGAGGTGGTGACCGGGGACGTCGAAGGCGACCGCCTGTCCGCCCCTCGGATCGTGACGCCCTCGCCCGACCGCGTATCGGCGCCTTGTCCCCATGCGAGGCGTTGCGGCGGATGCGCGGTGCAGCACGCCTCCGACGCGTTCGTCGCCACGTGGAAGGCGGATCTGGTCCGCGCCGCGCTGGCCCGCGCCGGTCTCGAGGCCGAAATCGCATCGGTCGAGACCTCGCCCTCCCGCAGCCGCCGCCGCGCGACGCTTTCGGCACGGAGGACCCGCAAGGGTGCCGAAATCGGGTTCCATATCCGCGGCTCGGCCGAGATCGTGGCCATCCCCGACTGCCGCGTGCTCTCCCCGGCGCTGCTGGCCCGTCTGCCGCAGCTCGAGGCGCTGGCCCGGATCGCCGCGCCGCGCGGCGTCGAGGTCGCGTTACAGATGACCGAGACGGCCGCCGGCGTGGATCTGTCGGTGACCGGCGCCCGCGACCTCGATCGCGACTTGCTGGCGGCGCTGGCCGAACAGGGGCACGGGTTTGTGCGGATCACCTGGAATGGCGAACCCGCGGTCCAGCAGGACACGCCATGGGTGGCGCTGGGGCGCGCCCGCGTCACGCCGCCGCCAGGCGCGTTCCTTCAGGCAACGGCGGCGGGCGAAGCCGCCCTGACCGCGCGCGTGACCGAGATCTTGGGCGGGGCGCAGCGGGTGGTGGACCTCTTCGCGGGATGCGGCACGTTCACATTCCCGCTGGCCGAGACGGCCGCGGTTCATGCCGTCGAGGGCGATCGCCCGGCACTCGCGTCGCTTCTGGCGGCCGCGCGCGCGACGCCCGGCCTGCGGCCCGTCACCGGCGCGGTCCGCGACCTCTTCCGTGAGCCGCTCCGCCCCGACGAGCTTGAAGGCTTCGACGCCGCCGTGATCGACCCGCCGCGCGCGGGGGCCGCCGCACAGATGGCGCAGATCGCTGCGTCGGGCCTGCGGCGCGTGGCGGTCGTCAGTTGCGATCCCGGCACCTTCGCCCGCGACGCGGCCACGCTCGCGAAGGCGGGGTTTCGCATGGGGCCGATCACGGTGGTGGACCAGTTCCGCTGGTCACCCCATATCGAGCTGGTCACGAGTTTCGAGAGATGAACATGCGCGCCCGCCTTGCTGCCCTTCTGGACCACCCCGTCGCCCGCAACCTCGTGATCGGGGTCATCCTGCTGAACGCCGTGACCCTCGGGCTCGAGACGGTACCGCCGGTCATGGAGGTGTTCGGGCCCGTGCTCGTCGCGATCGACACGGCATGCCTCGCGTTCTTCGTGGTCGAGCTCGGGGCCAAGATGATCGCACAGGGCCGGGCCTTCTGGCGGCAGGGCTGGAACCTCTTCGATTTCGTGATCGTGGGCGTGGCGCTGGTGCCCGATGCCGGGCCGTTCAGCGTGCTGCGCGCCCTGCGCATCCTGCGCGTGCTGCGGATCGTGTCGGTGTTTCCGCGCCTGCGCCGCGTCGTCGAGGGGTTCGTCACGGCGCTGCCCGGAATGGCGTCGGTGTTCCTCCTGATGGGGATCATCTTCTATATCGGCGCGGTAATGGCCACGAAGCTGTTCGGGGGCGGCTGCCTCGGCCTCGGGATCGAGGGCTGCACGCCCGAGCGGAATGCGCAGCTTCTGGAATGGTTCGGGCATCTGGGCGCGTCGGGTTACAGCCTGTTCCAGATCATGACGCTGGAAAGCTGGTCAATGGGCATCGTCCGGCCGGTCATGGAGGTCTATCCCCACGCTTGGGCCTTCTTCGTGCCGTTCATCATGATGACGACCTTTGCCGTGGTGAACCTGCTGGTCGGCCTGATCGTGAACTCCATGCAGGACGCCCATGCCGAGGAATCGAACGCCGCGACCGACGCCTATCGCGACGACGTGATCGAGCGGTTGCGCGCGATCGAGCGGACCCTTGCGACGACCGACACCCGAGGGACGGACGCTGCGATCCGCCCGAAGGATCGGCCGAAGGACCGTGCGTAGCGTCCCCTGCGGCGCGGTCGGATGCGGCCGGGCAGAAGCCGCGTCGCCGTCCAGAACATCAACCGCAGATCCGTGCCGAGATGCCGGTGCCTCCGGTAGAGCAGATCGAGCGCGGCCTTTCGCGGGATGGAACGGGTGACATAGAGATGCTCGACCTCGGCGGCGGTCCGGCAGCGGGCGAGATCACGCTCCTCGTGGGCGGCGTAGACGAGGCTCGCCAGTCCGGTAATCCCCGGCGGGTCGGCAAGGACGCGGGAATAGAGTTCGGGATACATCTCGACATAGCGGCGGAGTGGCGGGCGCGGCCCGACAAATGCGATGTCGCCGCGAAGCACGTTCCAGAGCTGAGGAAGTTCGTCGAGCCGCGCATGCCGGAGCAGGCGTCCGAGCGGTGTGATGCGGTCGGACTTGTGCCCGCCGGTCACACCCATGTCGTGGGGGTCGGGTCGCATCGTGCGGAACTTCCAGAGCGTGAACGCGGTCGCAGGTCCTCGCATTCGCTCGGACCGAAAGAAAACAGGCCCGTCGTTCTGACGCCAGATCAATGCCGCGATGAGCAGCATCGGAAGCGCGAGGATCACGGCGAGGATCAATGCGAAGCCGAGATCGAACGCGCGCCGCGGGCCGATCATGCGGCTTGCCCCGCGCAGGCCTGCCATTCGGAGACGAGGGTCGCAGCGCTGCCGTGCGGCACGCGATGGAGGCGCGACAGCGTCCCGACATCGAGGTCGACGGACGGGATCGCAGCGGAGTCGGCGGGCACCGGTCGCCACGTGCGGCCCGCCTCGGCCAGGAGGTCTGCCATGGCGACGGTGCCCGGCGCGGCCACGTTCATGACATCGGGGAGCGGGCCGGGATGAAGGGCGATCCGGGCGAGGACCCGCGCCAGCGTGAGCGGCCCGATATAGGAACGGCGCGGCGTCGTGCCGTCGCCGAAGGTCGTGAGGGCGGGATGGGTGTCGTCGCGCAGGTTTCCCAGGAGTGCGTCCGCCCCTGCGATGTTGCCGACGCGCAGGATCACGACATCCGGCCCGTCAGGCCGGGATCTGCGCCAATGCCGTACCGCGCGCTCCATATCGACCTTCGATGCGCCGTACGGGGCGACCGGGCGGGGCGCGCGCGCCTCGTGGACCGGGCAGTCGACGCGCCCGTAGATCGCCGCCGAGGACATCAGAACGACGCGGCGCAGCCCGGCCTCGGACGCGGCGTCGAGCGCGCCCAGCGCCGAAGTGACGTTGCCGCGGAGCGTATCGGCCGAACCGCTGGTGACCCCGGCGAGACAGACCAGCGCCGCGCATCCCGCGAGGCGCGGGGCAAGTGCCCCGTCGGCGCGGCCGTGCCATCGGACGCTGTCGCCCCAGACCCGGCGGACCAACCGGGCGACGCGGCCCGACCGACCGGTGACGGCGATGCGCCCGGCATCGGGAAGAGGGCATATCGGGACGGGCATCGTGCGGTCTCGCGCTGGGGATCTTCCCCACGCCTAGCCGACACGAATTTCCGAATGATTAAGCCGCGGATCTTACGGAATTCACGCCCGCTTGCCCAACATCTCGACATCCAGAAGCGACAACACCCGCGCCTCGATATCCTCGGCGTTGAGCCCCGCCTTGGCGTACATGTCGGCCGGTCCGCCCTGGTCGATGAACGCATCGGGCAGCACCATGGACCGGAATCGCAGGCCCTGATCGAAGACGCCCTCGTCCGAGAGAAGTTGGGCGACATGGCTGCCGAATCCGCCGACGGCGCCCTCCTCGATGGTGATCAACGCCTCGTGGTCGCGGGCGAGCCCGAGGATCATCTCGCGGTCGAGCGGCTTGGCGAACCTGGCGTCGGCAATGGTCGGGTCGATGCCGCGCGCCTGCAGGCGTTCGGCCGCCTCGCGGACCTCGGAGAGACGCGCGCCGAAGGACAGGATCGCGACCCGCGCGCCCTCGTGGATCATGCGGCCGCGACCGATCTCGAGCGGCTCGCCCCGTTCGGGCATCTCGACGCCGACGCCTTCGCCGCGCGGGAAGCGGAAGGCGATGGGTCCGTCGTCATGGGCGGCTGCGGTCGCGACCATGTGGCAGAGCTCGGCCTCGTCGGCGGCGGCCATGACGGTGAAGTTGGGCAGGTTCGACAGGTAGGCCACGTCGAAGCTGCCGGCATGTGTCGCGCCATCGGCGCCGACCAGCCCCGCGCGGTCGATGGCGAAGCGCACCGGAAGGTTCTGGAGTGCGACGTCGTGGACGACCTGGTCATAGCCGCGCTGCAGGAAGGTCGAATAGATCGTGCAGAAGGGCTTCATGCCCGACGCGGCGAGGCCCGCACAGAAGGTGACCCCATGCTGCTCGGCGATGCCGACATCGAAGCAGCGGTTCGGGAAGCGCTCGGCAAAGAGGTTGAGGCCGGTGCCGTCGGGCATCGCGGCGGTGATCGCGACGATGCGATCATCATCCTGCGCCTCGCGGATCAGGTTCTGCGCATAGACCTTGGTGTAACTCGGCGCGTTCGAGGCGGCCTTGGCCTGCTCGCCCGTGACCATGTCGAACTTGCCCGTGGCGTGACCCTTGTCGGCGCGCCCCTCGGCCGGGCGGAAGCCCTTGCCCTTCTGGGTGATGGCGTGGATCAGGATCGGTCCCGTGGCGCGCACCTTCACCGTCCGCAGGATGGCCAGCACCTGCTCGATGTCGTGTCCGTCGATGGGCCCGACATAGGAAAAGCCCAACTCCTCGAAGAGGGTGCCGCCGACCGTCATGCCCTTGAGCAGCTCCTTGGCGCGGCGCGCGCCCTCCTGGAACGGCGGGGGCAGAAAGCCCACGGCGCCCTTGGCGGCGGCCTTGAACTCCTGGAACGGCGCGCCGGCATAGAGGCGCGAGAGATAGGACGACATCGCGCCGACGGGCGGGGCGATCGACATCTCGTTGTCGTTCAGGATCACGATCAGCCGCTTGCCCAGATGGCCCGCATGGTTCAGCGCCTCGTAGGCCATCCCGCCCGAGAGCGCGCCGTCGCCGATCACTGCGATGGCGTCGCCGTTGTTCGGCGCACCCAGCTCGCGACCCATGGCAAAGCCCAGCGCCGCCGAGATCGACGTGGAACTATGCGCCGCGCCGAACGGATCGTAGGGCGACTCGCTGCGCTTGGTGAAGCCCGAGAGCCCGTCCTTCTTGCGTAGCGTCAGCATCCGGTCGCGGCGACCCGTCAGGATCTTGTGCGGATAGCACTGGTGCGAGACGTCCCAGATCAGCTTGTCGCGCGGCGTGTCGAACACCGCATGGAGGCCGACGGTGAGCTCGACCACGCCGAGGCCCGCGCCCAGATGGCCGCCGGTCTGGCTGACGGCCCAGATCGTATCGGTGCGAAGTTCGTCGGCGACCTGCCGCAACTCGCGATCGGTCAGGCCCTTGAGGTCGGCGGGCCCGGCGATGCGGTCGAGAAGGGGGGTCGCGGGGCGGGGCCGGTCATCGGTCGTCATGGGGTCGTCCTCAGCGGTCGCGGGTCACCACATAGCGGGCGACGGATCTCAGCGTAGCCCCCTTTTCGGTGTAAGGCAAAAGTGACAGTTGGGCCTGTTCAATCAGCCGTTCGGCTTCGGCGCGCGCGCCCTCGACGCCCATCAGCGACACGAAGGTCGCCTTGCCTGCGGCGGCGTCCTTGCGCAGCGCCTTGCCCGCCGCGTCCGCATCGCCCTCGACGTCGAGGAGGTCGTCGGCGATCTGGAAGGCCAGGCCGAGATGCGTGGCGAAATCGACCAGCGCGGCAGGGTCGGCCCGTCCGAGAATCGCTCCGGCCCGGCAGGGCCATTCGAGAAGGCGCCCGGTCTTGAGTCGCTGCAGTTCGGTGATCTCATCGAGGGTCAGGGGCGTGCCCGCGCTTTCGGCCGCGATGTCGAGAGCCTGACCACGGACCATTCCCGCGGCCCCCGCATCGCGCGCGAGCGTCAGGACGAGCTCGGCGCGGACGCCCGCGTCCGGATCGGTCGCGGGATCGGCCAGTATCTCGAAGGCGAGGGCCTGGAGCGCGTCACCCGCCAGCACTGCCGTCGCCTCGTCCCACTTGCGATGCACGGTCGGCTGGCCGCGCCGGAGGTCGTCGTCATCCATGCAGGGCAGGTCGTCATGGACCAGCGAATAGGCATGCACGGCCTCGATCGCACAGGCGGCGCGTAGCGCGCGGTCGCGGGGCACGTCGAAGAGCCGGGCCGCTTCGAGAAGGAGGATCGCACGGAGCCGCTTGCCGCCGCGCAGGGCGTGGCGCATCGCGTCGCCCACGGGGCCGTCGAACGGGCGGAGCGCGGCATCCAGCGCTGTCTGAACCTCCGCCTGGGCGGTGCGCAGAACGGCGTCGAGCGTCACGTGTCGTCGGCGGGCCGGGTGCCGACGGGATTGCCCTGCGCGTCGAGCGTGATCTGCTCGACCTTGGCCTCGGCCTCTTTCAGCTTGGCCTCGCACCGCGTCTTGAGGGCCGCGCCGCGCTCGTAGAGCCGGATCGAGTCGTCGAGCGACACGTCTCCGGAATCGAGCTGGTTCACCACCTGCTCGAGCTCGGCAATCGCCTCCTCGAAGCTCATCTCGGCCACCGGTCGATCGGTCATGATCCTGCCCTCCGCAACACGTCCACATGGGCCGCGACCGAGGCCGCCAGCGCGTCGAGGTCATAGCCCCCTTCGAGACAGGAGACCAGCCGCCCGCCCGCGTGGTCGCGCGCCAGATCGCAGAGCGTCTTGGTGATCCAGACGAAGTCCTCCTCGCTCCATTCGAGCTGCGCCAGCGGGTCGTCGCGATGCGCATCGAACCCCGCCGAGACGAGCACGAGCTCGGGGTCGAACGCGGTCAGGCGGGGCCATGCCTCGTCCATGAAGCGCGCGCGAAACACGCTGCCGTCCGAGCCGGGCGGCAGGGGGATGTTGAGGATGGTGTCGTATTCGCCGCGCTCCGACGGCTCGCCCGAGCCGGGCCAGAGCGGGGATTGGTGCGTCGACACGAAAAGCGCGCGTGCCTCGGACCACAGGAGGTCCTGGGTCCCGTTCCCGTGATGGACGTCGAAGTCCACGACCGCGATCCGGGTCAGGCCGTGGACCTCCATCGCATGCCGCGCGGCGATGGCGACGGTGCCGAACAGGCAGAACCCCATGGGCTTGGCGGTCTCGGCATGGTGGCCGGGCGGGCGCATCGCGACGAAGGCGTTCGGGGCCTCGCCCGCGATCACCGCATCGACCGCGCGGCAGGCGGCGCCGACGGCCAGCCGCGCGGCGCGCAGCGTGCCGGGCGCCATGTGCGTGTCGGCATCGAGCTGGGTCCAGCCTTGCCGCGGGGCCGCGATCGCCAGCGTGTCGATATAGTCCTGCGGGTGGCAGCGGGTGATGGTCTCGTCGCTGGCCTCGGTCGCGTCTTCCCGTGTCAGGTCCATGTCGGCGAGGGCCCGGCGGATGGCGGGCAGGCGGTCGACCTGTTCGGGATGGCCGGGCGGATTTTCGTGCGCGTCGACGTCGTCGTGGGTGATGAGCAGGGTCATGGTGTCCGACGGTGGGGTAAGGCGTTCCTCACCCTACGGCCGCGCCGGGCCGGGTCAATCCGGCGCGAGCATGTAGCCCTCGCCGCGAACCGTCTGGAGATAGCGGGGCTGCTTGGGATCGGCCTCGAGCTTGCGGCGCAGCCGGGTGACCTGAACGTCCACGGCGCGCTCGCCCGTCGCCTCGCCATCGCCGCGACCGAGCTGTTCGACCAGCTGCGCGCGGCTGATCGCCTCGTGCGGGGTCGCCGCGAAGATCCGCATCAGCGTCGTCTCGGTCGCGGTCAGGCGGACCGCATCGGACCCGCGCCAGAGCTCGCCCCGCTCCATGTCGTAGCGGAACGGCCCGAGTTGCAGGACCTTCGGCACCGCACCGGGACCCGTGGGCACGCGGCGCAGGATCGCCTTGAGCCGCAACAGCAGCTCTTTCGGCTCGAAGGGCTTCGAAAGATAGTCGTCCGCCCCCGATTCGAGACCCGTGATCCGGTCCTGCGTCTCGCCCTTGGCGGTCAACATCAGGATCGGCATCGGCCGGGTCTCGCGGATCTCGGCGCAGAGCACGTAGCCGTTATCGCCCGGCATCATCACGTCGAGGATCGCGATGTCGAAATCGAGCCCCGCCAGAAGACGCCGCGCATGATCCGCGTCGCGCGCCCCCGTCGTCAGGTAGCCGTTGCGCATCAGGAACTTCTGCAGAAGCCCGCGAATGCGGTCGTCGTCGTCCACCAACAGGACATGGGCCTGATGAGTGCTGTCGGTCATCGCTCGCCATCCCGCGCGGCGGTGAAGTGATGGCGCATCTCGGGATCCATCATCTGCTCGAGCACCTGCCGGAATCCGGCCACGGCCTGCGGCCCGGCGGCGCGGAAGGCGCCGCGCATCCGGTTGCGCTGCGCATCCGAAAGCTCCCGCTCCAGCGCCTCGCCCGCCTCGGTCAGGTGCAGATGACGCTCGCGGCGGTCGCGCTGGCCGACCCGGCTGTCGACGAGCCCGTCTTCGACCAGCGTCCGCAGCACGCGGTTGAGCGATTGCTTCGTGACCCCGAGGATCGCGAGCAGGTTGTTGACCGTCGTGCCCGGCGTGCGGTGGATGAAATGCAGCGCCCGGTGATGCGCGCGCCCGTATCCCTTGCCCGACAGGATCCGGTCGGGATCGGCCGTGAAGCCGCGATAGGCGAAGAACATCGCCTCGATCGCGCGGCGCAGCTGTTCGTCCGTGAGGAACAGGAGATTGTCGCTGTGATCGTCCGCCATGCGGGGAAACTACGTCAGCCTTGTTGACATTCCAAGACCGGATTGTTAGCGGAAGGCACAATCTGCGAAATATTATGTCCGAAACGGCACTGTTTCGGTAACGAACGGGATGGAGGGTGTCATGGCTGGGTCCTATGCGGAACTCGACGGCAAGATCTGGATGGACGGCAAGCTGATCGAATGGGGCGATGCGAACGTGCATCTTCTGACCCATGCGATGCACTATGCCTCTGCCGTGTTCGAGGGCGAGCGGGCCTATTCCGGGAAGATCTTCGAGAGCCGCAAGCATTCCGAGCGCCTGCTCGAATCGGGCCGCCAGCTCGACATGGAGATCCCGTGGACCGTCGATGAGATCGAGGCCGCCAAGTACGAGACCATGAAGGCCAACGGGCTGGAGGACGCCTATGTCCGCGTTCTCGCCTGGCGCGGCGCGGGTGAGGACATGGGCGTCTCGTCCGCGCGCAACCCGGTGCGGATGGCCGTCGCGACCTGGGCCTGGGGCAACTATTACGGCGACGCCAAGATGAAGGGCGCCAAGCTCGACATCGCCAAGTGGAAGCGGCCCTCGCCCGAGACGGCGCCGAGCCACGCGAAGGCCGCCGGCCTCTACATGATCTGCACCATGTCCAAGCACGCGGCCGAGGCGAAGGGCTGCTCGGACGCGATGATGTTCGACTATCGCGGCTACGTGGCCGAGGCGACGGGTGCCAACATCTTCTTCGTCAAGGACGGCGAGGTCCATACGCCCGACCCCGACTGCTTCCTCAACGGGATCACGCGCCAGACGGTCCTAGGGATGCTCAAGGACCGTCAGATCAAGGTCCACGAGCGGCACATCATGCCTGAGGAGCTGGAAGGCTTCGAGCAGTGCTGGCTGACCGGCACCGCCGCCGAGGTGACGCCCGTGGGCCAGATCGGCGATTACAACTTCGAGGTGGGCGCGATCACGCGCGATATCTCGGACGCCTACGAGAAGCTGGTCCGGACCTGACGAGCACGCCTGCACAAGACGGACCCCGACCGGGAGGACGGGATCCGTCTCGTCATGCAGACGGCACTGGTTAAGGTGGTAGTGCTCCCCGACACGACACACTGGGTGGGGGCTATGAACACCGCGCCGGGGAACTGAGCTTTCGCTCCTACTGAACTCTGTATCGGTTTGTCGGGCGGCGAATATCAGGTCGCGCGGTGCCCTAGCCCGGGTCTTTTCGTGGCATCGGCATGGCATGGTTTACGGAGGCCCTTTTGCGCAACGCCTTGATCTGTCCGGACGGGCGCGCCACCTTTCACGAATGAACGCGATGCCGCCCCCGCCCGCCGATGCCGTCCACTTCCATCGGACCGAGTTGGGGCCGATCCTGTCGCTCTACGGGCGAATGGTCGCCGCGGGCGAATGGCGCGACTACGGCATCTCGGCGCTGCGCGAGGTCGCGGTGTTCAGCGTCTTCCGCCGCACGGCCGAACAGCCGATGTACCGTATCGAGAAGCGTCCCAAGATGGCATCGAAGCAGGGCATGTGGAGTGTCGTGGGCATGGATGGCCGCATCCTGCGCCGGGGTCATGACCTCAAGACGGTGCTGCGCGTGCTCGAGCGCAAGCTCATCCGCGCGGTGGACTAGCCCGCTTCGTCCGGCGGACCGTCCACCCCGGGGCCGTCCGCTCAGCGGCCGGTATCCACCCGTCGCCGCATCGCGATCTCGCCGCGACCGGTGCCCGCCCCGTGGCTGTCGATGATGCGGTCGCGGGCAACGTGCAGCGGTTCGTAGGCGACGGCCATGTGATGCGCGTTCGCATGCAGAAGAGTGTCGGCATCCGACATGATCCCCACATGCCCGTCCCAGAAGATCAGGTCGCCGCGCGCCGCAGGCTCGTCGGGATGCAGCGGGCGTCCGACGCCGCGCTGCTGGTCGCTGTCCCTCGGACAGTCGATGCCACAGGCCACCAGCGCCTGCTGCACCAGCCCCGAACAGTCGATCCCCCAGCGCGAGCATCCGCCCCAGAGATAGGGCGTCCCGAGGAACATATCGGCCACGCCGACCGGGTCGGCGAAGCGGGCACGCAGCTTTTGAAGGTGCCCGGTCGGAATGAAATGCCCGGTCGAGATCTTCTGGAAGTCGCCCATGTCGGAGATCACGCGCACATGGCTGCCGAAGAAGATCGCGACTTCGGGCGGGGCCTTCAGCCGCGCCTTGGGGTAGAGATGCGTGGCGGGCGCCGCGACCCAATGCGTCGCCGCCTCCTGCCGCGAGAGGGCCGCGCCGAGCACGTAGCCGCAATAGCCGTCGCGCAGGCTCTGGCCGAAGGCGAACCCGTCCCGCTCGTCGATGACGCGGAACGCCTCGCCGAAGAGAAGCTGGCTCGCCCGGTCGCCACGCGGCGCATCCGAAAGGTTGACGATCGGCTGCTGCACCGTCCGAATGGTGCCCTTCACGTAGCGCGTGGCCTCGACGACGCCGCGCAGCTCATGGGCGGCGGCGTGCCCGTTGGCGGGCGTCATGCGGGGGTCGATCGCGCTCATAGGTCCAGCACCTTCGGAAGGGCGTCGAACACCGCGCGCGCGCCCATCCCGACGCCGCCCTTGGGGCGCGCGGGCGCGGCGGTCGGGTTCCAGCCGTAGATGTCGAAATGCACGAAACGCGGCGTGTCGGCGACGAAGCGGTCGAGAAAGAGCGCGGCCGTGACCGATCCCGCCATCCCGCCCGAGGGCGCGTTGTCGAGATCGGCGATCGCGGGCTCGATCATGGTTTCGTAGGGCCGGTGGAGCGGCATCCGCCAGAGCGGGTCGCGGACCCGCGCGCCCGCATGGGACAACGCCATCGCGAGCGCGTCGTCATCGGTATAGAAGGGGGCCAGGTCGGGCCCGACCGCGACGCGGGCCGCGCCGGTCAGGGTCGCCATGCAGACCAGCAGGTCCGGCGGCGTCTCGGAGGCGAGCGCAAGTGCATCGGCCAGCACGAGCCGCCCTTCGGCGTCCGTGTTGTTGACCTCGACCGTCAGCCCACTGCGCGCCGTCAGCACGTCGCCGGGCCGGAACGCGTCGCCCGAGACGGCATTCTCGACCGCCGGGATCAGGACGCGCAGGCGCAGGCCGACGCCCGTCGCCATGATCATATGAGCAAGCCCGAGGACGGTGGCCGCCCCGCCCATGTCCTTCTTCATCAGGCCCATCGACGCGCCGGGCTTGAGGTTCAGGCCGCCGGTGTCGAAGCAGACGCCCTTGCCGACAAGGGTCAGCTCCGGGCCGGTCTCGCCCCAGGTCATGTCGATCAGGCGCGGCGCCCGACTGGCCGCGCGACCGACCGCGTGGATCATCGGCAGGTTCGCAGCCAGAAGGTCGTCGCCCGTCGTCACGGCGATCCGGGCACCATGGCTTTCGGCCAGCGCGCGGGCGGCGGCCTCGAGCTCGTCGGGGCCCATATCGGCGGCGGGCGTGTTGATGAGGTCGCGGGTCAGGCATTCGCCCCAGGCGATCGCCTCGAGCCGGGCGGCATCGATCCCGCGGGGCGCGCGCAGGCGCGGGCGCTCGGACGCGCCACCCTTGTAGCGGGTGAAGGCGTAGCCCGACAGAAGCCAGCCCAGCGCTGCCTCCTCGGTGTCATTGGCCGAGAGATCGGCGTCGAGCGCGTATGTTCCGGCGGGCAGCGCCGCGGCGGCACGGGCAATCGTGAAGCGCGACCGCGCCCGGTCGCGGCGACGGCCCCATCCGACGAGAACGCGCGCGATCGACAGGTCCGGTCCGGGCACGCGCAGCACCTGGCCCGCGCGTCCGGTGAAGTCGTTCGCCCGCGCCCAGTCCCGCGTCGGATCGTCCTGTCCCGCGAGCCAGTCGTCGAAGCCATCCTGCGGCACGGGCCGAACGGGGATCGCGCGGGTGTCGGGGTCGGCGAAGCGTGGCGTCATCGGGTCCTCTGCGCCACGGGTCTGCGGCGCGGCACACCCTAGCGTCCGCGCCGTGCGCCGCAAGGTCCGGCACGGCGCGGGTCGCGTCAGGCGACGGTGTCGTGGCAGACCTGCCAGTCGGACATCGTGGCCGGATCGGCCAGGCGGAACATCCGCCAGGCGCAGGCCTCGAGCGCGGGGCGGTCGCGCGCGGCGAGCTGGTCGCGGATCGCTTCGGTGCAGACGCGCAGCGTGCGCATGCCCACTTCGTCCGCCAGGCGGTGCAGGTCGTCGATGGTGCGCGCGAAGGCGGGATCGCTCGCGCGGAACTGCAACGCGGCGCAGCGGAGCCCCGCCTCGATCTCGGCGAGGAGAGCGGCGATCACCGCCTCGGCGTCGCCCCGGTGACGGTCGCAGAGCGCGGCCAGCGTATCGTGGTCGAACTCGACCGGCTCGAAGGGGCGGATCATCGGAATCGTTTCGGACATCGGGTCAGCTCCTGTATCTCGTGTCGCCGGACAGACTCGCGGCCGATCGGGGCGGAACCGGGGCACCGTCGCGGCCAAAGTTTCGAGAAACCTCTCGAATTGCACGCAACGGGCTTCTAGAAGAGCGACGATGCAAGACGGGACGAGACCGACATGAGATCCGCCAAGCCTCTGCCGGGATCGCTGGTGCAGCGATATCACGGCTGGAAGGCCACGACCTTCGCCGACAACGCCGCCTGGTATCGCCGTCTTGCCCTCGAAGGGCAGCGGCCGCGGGCGATGGTGATCTCCTGCTGCGACAGCCGGGTGAACGCCGCCGCGATCTTCGGTGCCGAGCAGGGCGAGTTCTTCATGCATCGCAACATCGCCAATCTCGTCCCGCCGAACGAACCCGACGGGCTGCATCACGGCACGTCGGCGGCGGTGGAATACGCGGTCCGCTCGCTTCACGTGGCGCAGATCATCGTGCTCGGGCATTCGCATTGCGGCGGTGTGAAGGGCTGCGAGGAGATGTGCTCGGGTCATGCCCCCGAACTCGAGGAACGCTCGAGCTATGTCGGGCGCTGGATGGACCTGCTCCGACCGGGCTGGGAGGCGGTGCGCGACATTGCCGACGAGCCCGCACGTCTCGAGGCGCTGGAAAAGCAGGCCGTGCTCATCTCGCTCGACAATCTGATGACCTTCCCCTTCGTTGCCAGCGCCGTCGAAGCGGGCGATCTCGCGCTGCACGGCCTCTGGAACGACATCACCGAGGGCGTGCTCGAGATCTATGACGCGCCCGGCGACCGCTTCGTGCCGCTCTGACCGGAGCCCGTCGGGCTTGACGCATCGGCAGGAGCGGCTAGGCCGGACCCGGCCCATTCCCCGGAGCACGCCATGGACCTTCTCGACCTCGCGCTCGGCAACCTGCTCTCGCCGATCATCCTGTCCTTCGCGCTGGGACTTGCGGCGGCGCTGGCACGATCCGAGCTGACGATCCCGGAAGCCGTGGCCAAGGGGATGTCGATCTACCTCCTCTTCGCGATCGGCTTCAAGGGCGGCGTCGCGGTCAACGTCGCGGGGCTCGACGTGACGCTGGTCGGCGCGCTGGTTGCGGGCGCGATCCTGTCCTTCGCGCTGCCCTTCGCTGCGTTCTCGCTTCTTCGCGTGATGACGCGGCTCTCGACGCTCGATGCGGCGGCGGTGGCCGCGCATTACGGCTCGATCTCGATCGTGACCTTCGTCGCGGGCACCTCGGTGCTGGACGCGGCCGGGATCGGCTCGGACGGGTGGATGGTCGCCGTGGCCGCCGTGATGGAGGCGCCCGCCATCCTCTCGGCGCTGTGGCTGGTCGCCCGGTCGGGGCAGGGCCGCGCGATGGATGCCGAACTCTGGCGCGAGATCCTGCTCAACGGCTCGATCGTACTTCTGGTGGGCAGCTTCGCGATCGGCTGGATCACCGGGCAGGAGGGGCTCGACCGGATCGCGTCCTTCATTGTCTCGCCCTTCCAAGGCGTGCTCTGCCTCTTCCTTCTCGACATGGGGCTGGTGGCCGGGCGCGGCCTGCGCGAGGCGCGGGGCGTGCTGCGGCCCGGCCTTCTGGCCTTCGGGATCACGATGCCGCTGGTCGGCGCCTGCGCGGGCGCGCTGGCGGGCGTCCTTCTGGGGCTCGGCACCGGCAGCACGATGCTCTTCATGGTGCTCGGCGCCTCGGCCAGCTACATCGCGGTGCCCGCCGCGATGCGCGTGGCCCTCCCCGAGGCGAACCCGTCGATCTACCTCACCCTTTCGCTGGGGGTGACCTTCCCCTTCAACCTGACGCTGGGCCTGCCGATCTACCTGGCGTTCGCTCGCTGGATCACCGGAGGCTGAGCCCCATGCAGACACACCCCGCAAAGCGCGTCGAGATCATCATCGAGGCCATGATGGAGCGGCGCCTGACCACGGCACTGCTCGAGGCCGAGGTTTCCGGCTTCACCATCCTGCCCGTGCAGGGCGGATCGGGCCGGTCCGGGCACTGGACCCGCTCGGGCCAGGTCAGCCGCGCGGGCGGCATGGTCGCCGTGACCTGCATCGTCCGCCCCGAGCGGCTGGACACGCTGCTGGAAGCCGCCTTCGCCGTGGTCGAGCGCCATATCGGCGTCGTGACTGTCACCGATTGCGAAGTGCTCCGCGCCGAACGGTTCTAGACCCACCTCACGGTCGCCAGTCGAGCACCTGTCCCTCGGGCCATGTCGCCTCGACCCGGATGCGGACTTCCGCCTCGCCGCCGGGGGCGATCTCGAGATCCCAGCGCGACACGCCGCGCGCGTCGTCGACGTCGCGGGCATCGGGCGCGGGCGTCGCGCGCACGGTCAGGTCCAGCGCCTCCTCCTCCGAGTAGGGCAGCGCGTAGAGCGTCTCGACCACCTCGGCCGCATCCGAGAGGTTGCGGACCCGGAACGCGATATCCTGCACCCGCGTGCCCGAACTCGAGAAGATGCCACGCTCGCCCGTCGCGTTGTCGAGCACGGTGAACTCCAGCGGCAGGTCGCGGCGCGGCCCGAAGGCGATCTCGAACATGTCGCCGGCCGGCACGAGCGGCAGCGCGCCTTCGCCGACCCGCGTCGCACCCCGGTAGCGCGTGACCGCACCCGGCAGCAGCGTCTCGGACGGGCCGTCGGCGGCCTCGGCCATCAGGAAGGCGAAGGCGTCGCGGCGCGGTGACGCCCGGTTGAAGACGCGCACCGGCAGGTCGAGCGTCCCCAGCGTGACCGTGACCGAGGTTTCGGTCGGCGGCAGATCGACGGGCACGGGTACGGCATAGGTCAGGACCGGCATCCCATCCACCGCGACGGCCATGATGCCCTCGCTGGCGGCATCGGCCATGGGCGCGGGCGCCATCGCGATCGAGCGGCTTTCGACCATCTCCTCGCGCAAGACTTCCTTCTGGGTCAGGATCGCGCGGTCGGGGAAGACCGGCGCGGGATCGGCCTGTCCGGTCGGATCGGCCGTCGAGAGACGGACCGACACGCCCCGGAGCGGCAGCCCCGAATCCTGCCGCATCTCGGCGCGGCGCACGATCGACAGGCGACCGGCGTCCTCGTCGAGGATGGCATCGTAGAGCGGGCGCCAGCCGCCGAACGCGTCCTGCCTGAGGGCGAGGGCGACGGGCCCGGCCTCGGAGACGGTGATGTCCAGCACAAGAAGATCCACGGGGTCCAGCCGCGCCCCGGTCGCCTCGAGATCGGTCCGTGCCTGCGCCACGTCGCGGCCGGCCTCGTCCACCGCCTCGTTGGCGGCGCGAACGGCGGCCCGGGCCTCGATCTGGGCGGTCTGGGCGCGGGCGACGCCGTCGGCCACCGCCGACGCGGTCGCGGTCAGGGCGGCGGGGTCGAGCCCCGTCAGCGCCTCACCCGAGACCGAGCGCCAGAACGCGATCTGCGCGCTGGCCGCCTCGGCCGCCGCCTGTGCGCGGTCGGCCGCGTCGCGGGCGCGGTCGAGCGCGTACTGCGCCGCCTCCCATGCGGCGAAGGCCGCGGCCTGCGCCTCGTCGAACACGGCACGCCCGTCCACGAGCCCGCCGGGCGCCGTGCCCTGCGCCACGAGACGGGCGCCGTCCAGTTCGATATCCGGGACCGTGCCGCTCCGGCCGGCCATCGGGATCAGCAGGCGGTGCGTGCCCGCGGAAAGCTCGGCCCCGTCGCGCCGCGTCAGCGTCACGCCGTTGGAATAGAAGGTCGCGTCCGTCACGGGCGCGGGCAGCCGCAGCTCGTCCGCGAGCGCGAGGCCCGGCAGCAGGATCAGAAGGGCGATGAGGCGCATGGCGCGGGCTCCGGCGTTGCAGGGGTCCGCGCCAGTATGGCAGCCGAGGAGGGCGGGGTCAGCCCCGGACCCGCTGCTATCGGATAGCGGTCAGCCCTTCTTGAGGACCCGCTTGCCCAACGTCTCGGCAATCTGCACCGCGTTCAGCGCCGCGCCCTTCCGGAGGTTGTCCGAGACGACCCAGATGTTCAGCCCGTTGTCGATCGTGCTGTCCTGCCGGATGCGGCTGACGAAGGTGGCGTAGTCGCCGACGCATTCGACCGGCGTGACGTAGCCACCGTCCTCGCGCTTGTCGACGACCAGGATGCCAGGCGCCTCGCGCAGGATGTCGCGGGCCTCGTCTTCATCGAGAAAGTCCTCGAACTCGATGTTGACCGCCTCGGAATGGCCGACGAAGACCGGAACGCGGACGCAGGTCGCCGTGACCTTGATCTTGGGGTCCACGATCTTCTTGGTCTCGGCGACCATCTTCCATTCTTCCTTGGTCTCGCCCGAGTCCATGAAGACGTCGATATGCGGGATCACGTTGAAGGCGATCTGCTTGGTGTAGACCGAGGGCGCCCGTTCCTGACCGGGGACATACATGCCCTTGGTCTGATCCCAGAGCTCGTCGATGGCCTCCTTCCCGGTGCCCGAGACGGACTGGTAGGTCGAGACGACGACCCGCTTGATCCGGGCGCGGTCGTGCAGCGGCTTCAGGGCCACGACCATCTGCGCGGTCGAGCAGTTCGGATTGGCGATGATGTTCTTCTTGGCGTAGCCGTCGACGGCTTCGGGATTCACCTCGGGCACGACCAGCGGCACGTCCGGGTCGTAGCGGTAGAGCGACGAGTTATCGATGACGATGCAGCCCGACTTGGCGGCGCGGGGGGCATGGATCTTCGTGGCGTCCGAGCCGATGGCGAAGAACGCGATGTCCCAGCCGGTGAAGTCGAACTGCTCGAGGTCCTTGGTCTTCAGGGTCTTGTCGCCGAAGCTCACCTCGGTTCCCATCGACCGGCGCGACGCGAGCGCCGCGATCTCGTCGATCGGAAACTGGCGCTCGGCCAGGATGTTCAGCATTTCGCGGCCCACGTTCCCCGTGGCGCCGCAGACGACGACCTTGTAGCCCATTTCGACCTCCTATGGCGGGACCGCCGCTATACGGATCGGGGGGGCGGAGCAAGCTGCGAACGTGGCGCTGGCGGCCGAGCACCTCCGAACGACGCGCCGCTGACACGCGCGCGACCTCCGGGCTGACCGCGCCGGGCCTATCGCATCGGAGGGATGGCGCCGATGGCGGTCATGACGGCAAGAAGATCGGTGAAGTAGCGGCTTTCGACGACCTTCTCGTCCCGCAGCCGGAACAGCGTGACGTCTGGGACGTCGACCGATGCGCCCGAGGCGGGAATGCCGAGGAAGGGGCCATCGTGCCGGCCCGTCAGACGACCCCGGACGATGACGGTGTTGCCCTCGGCCACGACGTCTTCAACGGACATGTGGAGATCGGGAAACCCCGCGAAGAGATCCCGGTTGAACGCGATCGCGGGCGCGCGCCCCTCGGTCGGCGGGAAGGCGTGGAAGTACGTCCGGACATTCGGGGCGAGATGGGCGCGCCATACCGCCTCCCAGCCGGGGCGAGCCCCCCAGCCATCGTCGAACAGGCGCGTGACGATCGCGACGTTTCGGTCTTCTGTGGCGGTCCGATCCTGCGCGACGGCCGGGGCCGGACTCGCGACCAGAGCGGCGAAGAGGCTCGTTGCAAGGGCTGCGACACGATGCATGCAAATCTCCATACAGTATGTACGGAAATAGATATTGATTGTCCCGCCACCAAAGTCAATACAGTCTGTATGGACGCGCCACCGGAGTCACGACTGGGACCAAACGCCTGGATCGATGCGGCCTACGCCGCCTTCGAGCGGGGCGGAGTCGGTGCAATCCGGGTCGATCCGTTGGCGAAGGCCCTGGGGATCACGCGCGGCAGCTTCTACTGGCACTTCAAGGACCGTCAGGCGCTGCTTCGGGCGGTGATCAACCGGTGGGACGCGACGAACACCGAAGCGACCATCGCCGAGAACGAGGCCGTGGGCGGCGCTCCCGCGGCGCGGTTGCTCCGCCTGCTTCGAACCTGTGCGACCGATGACGGTCGGTTCGAGATCGGGATACGGGCCTGGGCAAAGGATGACGCCGGGGCGCGCAGTATCCTCGAGCGGATCGACGGACGCCGGATCGGGTACATGGCCCGCCTCGCGACCGAGGCCGGTGTCGCGGAGGAGGACGCGCGGATACGGGCGCGGGTCGGCTATCTGGCGTGGCTCGGCTCTTACATGAACGCGGTTTCGGGCGACCAGGCGCAGCGTCTCGCCGATATGGACGGCCTTTGGCATATGATGCTGGAGGATGCCGCGATCGCGTGATCGGCGCGGCCGGGTCAGTCCGTCTTGTCGGGCGCGAAGAGATAGATCGCACAGCCGGCCAACAGCGCCAGCGCGAAGACGCTGAAGAGCGCGCGGTAGCCGTCGAGACCGCCGCCCGCCGCCGCGTGGATCGGGCCGGTCGCAAATTGCATCAGGCCGACCCCGCCGATCCCGAAGAGGTTCATCAGCGTGACACCCCGCCCCACCAGCGCGGGCGGAAAGAAGGCGCGGCCATGGGCGACCAGCATAGGGAAGCTGGATCCGAACGCCCCGATCGCCGCCAGGAGGAGCGCCGCCGTCCAGAGCCCCGGCATCGGCACCGCCCAGAGGATCGCGCAGCAGATCCCGCCCGCGAGATTGCCGGCGAAGACGACCCATTTGCGGGTGCCGAAGATGCGGTCCATCGGGCCGTAGGCGAAGTTGCCCGCGATCATGGCGAGGCCCATCGCCAGCGTCACCGCGCCGACCAGCGCCGGGTCGTAGATCTCGGAGATGTAGGGCCCGGCCCAGAGGCCGCGCAGCCCGGCGGCGGGCGCGTAATTGACCAGCATCATCGGCAGGATCGCCCACATCGCCGGAATGCGCAGAAGGTCGAGAAGCGAGCCCGCGACCGCGCCCTCGGCCGCCTCGGGATCGCGCACCAGAATCCATGTGCCCAAGGCCGTCAGGGCCGTGAGCGCCGCCAGCGCCCACATCGCCCCCCGCCAGCCCAGCGCCGCCGCGGCCCAGTCGAGCGGCACCGAGGCCGCGATATTGCCGAGTGAGCCGACCCCGATCAGCACGCCCGCCAGCGTCGCGAACACCGCTGCCGGGTAGACCCGCGCGAAGATGTAATAGCTGGCCATCAGCACCGGCGCGCAGCCCGCGCCGATCAGCCCCATCGCGACCTCGATCTGCCAGCGCGCCGTGGCGACGGCAAAGAGCGCGGCACCGCCGGCCCCGCAGACCCCCAACAGGATCGCGGCGGTCTTTCGGGGGCCGATCCGGTCCAGCGCCCAGCCGATCGGGATCTGCATCGCCGCGAAGACCAGAAACCAGATCCCCGAGGCGCGGCTGAGATCGGCGGCCGCGATGCCGAGATCGGCGGTCAGGTCGGGAGCGAGGACGGCGAGGAACGCGCGGTAGAACTGCGACAGCACGTAGCCGAGGGTCAGGATTGCGATGCCCGTCTTCATGAGCGCAGCCGTGGCACGGGGCGGCGGGCGCGGCAAGACGGCTCGCGTCGGCGCGCGGGTGGTGGACGCCGCCGCCCTGCCCGCGCAGGGTGCGGCCATGCCCGCCATCCCGCTCCACGCCCCCGACCTCGCTCCGCCCGCGCCGCGCGGCGCGATGTGCACCGATTGCGGCCTGTCGCGGATGGCGCTCGCGCCCCGCTGCGGCACGGCCTGCCAGTTTACGGTGCCGGATTTCCCGGCCCGTGAGGCCGCGGCACATGGCCGATCCGACGGGGACGCGCATTTCGGCCCGCATCTCGCCATGCACCGCGCCGCGATGGTGCCGCCGAAGCCGGGCGCGCAATGGACGGGCATCACGACGTCGCTGGCCGCGCGCCTGCTCGAGACCGGGACGGTCACCGCCGTCCTGACGCTGGCGCCCGCGCCGGACGATCCGTTCCGGGGGGTGCCGGTGATCGTGACGGATCCCGCCGACATGGCGCAGGTCCGGGGGATGCGGATGGGGTTCTCGCCGCTGCTTGCGCTGCTCGAGCCGGCGATCGACGCGGGGCATCGACGGATCGCGCTGGTGGGCATCCCCTGCCAGGTCCACGCGCTGCGCGCCATCGAGGCGGAGCTGGGGCTCGAGCTGGTCTACGTCATCGGGACGCCCTGTTCGGACAACACGACCATCGACCGGTTCCACGACTTCCTCGGGCGGCTGACGGACCGGCCCGGCGACGTCACCTACCTGGAGTTCCGCGCCGATTACCGCGTCGAGATGCGGTTTCGTGACGGCGGCGTGCGGCTGATCCCGTTCCTGAAGCTGCCGCTGGCGGACCTGCCGCCGGATTTCTTCCCGATGACCTGCCGGACCTGCACGGATTACACCAACCGGCTGGCCGATATCACGGTCGGCTACATGGCGGGCGACGGGGACCAGTGGGTGATCGTGCGGAACGCTCGGGGGGCCGAGATGCTCGGAGCACTGGGCGACGACATCGCGATCCGTCCCCTGACCACGCGCGGCAAGCGGGCGGGGGCCGTGATCGGCTTTGCGGCCAACGTGGAGCGGGCGGCGGGCGGGTTGCCGCTTCGCCGGATGCCGGGCTGGGTGCGCCCCATCGTGGCATGGCTGCAACCCCGGATCGGTCCCCGCGGGATGGAATTCGCGCGCGCCCGGCTGGAGATGAAGGCCGTCGAGACGATCCTGCATCTGCGGCGCGCGATGCCCGGCCGCATGAAGCACATGGTGCCCGCGCATGTCTGGGCGCTGGCCGCGCCCTATGGCCTGACGCCGCGTCCGGGCGAGACCCCCGCCACCAGCACCAGCGACCAGAGCAAGACCCCCTGAGAATGGGCGGCAAGCGTCTCGCGTCCTGTGAAGGTCAGGAGCCGTCCGAGGTCGAGCGGTGTGGGGGGCGTTCCGATGACGATCTGCCACGGGAGGCCGTCGAAGATGGCGAGATAGTAGAGGTAGAAGAGCTGCGGTGAGAGCCACAGCACCGCCCAGGCGAGCACCAGCGCCCCCGCGATTCGCAGCCCGCGCGGCCCAGGAAGACGGCGCGCCACGGCGATCGCCGCCGCCCAGAGTGCGAGCGCCACGAGAACGAGCCCCGCCCGTTCCGACGTCGTCAGCGTGAAGAAGCTGTCGCCTTCGTAGCCCATCGCGCCAGCTTGCCCGTCGCGGGCGTCCTGCGCTACTGCCCGTTGGACCCGCCCGGAGGCCGCTTGGACCAGACCCGCAATCCGTTCGCCCGCCTCTGGACGGGATATCTGCGCCGCCACCTCTGGTGGATCCTGCTGGCCGCGCTCTTGATGGCGGTCGAGGGCAGCACCGTGGGCCTTCTGGCCTGGATGCTGGAGCCGATGTTCGACGTGGTCTTCGTCGCGGGCCGCTCCGAGATGATCTGGGTCGTGGGAGCTGCGATCTTCGGGCTCTTTGCGCTCCGGGGCGTGGCAGGCGTCGCGCAGCGCATCATCATGGCGCGGGTCGCGTTTACCGCGTCTTCGCGGCTTCAGCAGGACCTTCTGACCCATGTCCTGCGGCTGGACAGCGCCTATTTCAGCGCGACCTCGCCCGGCACGCTGATCGAGCGGGTGCAGGGCGACGTGCAGGCCATCCAGACGATGTGGACCGCGATCATCACCAATGTCGGGCGCGACGCGGTGGGTCTCGTGTCGCTGATGGTGGTCGCGATCCTCGTGGACCCGGTCTGGACTCTCGTGGCGATCGTGGGCGCGCCGCTGCTGGTCGCGCCCAGCCTGATTGTCCAGCGTTACATCCGTCGGAAGTCGATCGCGCTGCGCGACATCGCGGGACGGCGGACGACGCGGCTGGACGAGATCTTCCACGGCATCACGCCGATCAAGCTGAACGCGATGGAGGGCTACCAGGAACAGCGCTTCCGGGCCGCCACCGAGGAGATGGTGCGCGCCACGGTCCGCACCCAGGCCGGGCAGGCGACGGTGCCCGCGCTGGTGGACGTGGCCGTGGGCCTCGGGTTCCTCGCGGTGCTGCTCTATGGCGGGCCGCAGATCATCGCGGGCGAGAAGACCATCGGCGAGTTCATGTCCTTCTTCACCGCCATGTCGCTGGCCTTCCAGCCGCTGCGGCGGCTGGCCAGCATGTCCGCACTCTGGCAGCAGATGATCGCCTCGCTCGAGCGGATCTACGCGCTGCGCGACACCGTGCCCACGATCCTCGAGCCCGCGACCCCCGCCGTCCTGCGGCCCGAGGACACGACGGTCGCGTTCGACGATGTCCGTCTCGCCTATGGCGACAACCCGGTGCTGCGCGGTGTGTCCTTCGATGTGCCGCAGGGCACGACGACGGCGCTGGTCGGGCAGTCGGGCGCGGGGAAGTCGACGCTCTTCAACGTGCTGACCCGACTCATCGACCCGGAATCGGGCAGCGTCACGATCGGTGGGCGCGATATCCGTGACTGGGGCATCAAGGATCTGCGCGGTCTCTTCTCGGTTGTCAGCCAGGACACGCTCCTCTTCGACGAGACCCTGCGCGAGAACCTTCTCCTCGGGCGCGGCGACATTTCCGAGGCGCGGCTGCGGGCCGCGCTCGACGCCGCGCATGTCAGCGATTTCGTGGACGACCTGCCCGCGGGGCTGGACACCGAGGCCGGGCCGCGCGGCTCGAACCTCTCGGGCGGCCAGCGCCAGCGGGTCGCAATCGCGCGGGCGCTGCTGCGCGACACGCCGATCCTGCTGCTCGACGAGGCGACGAGCGCGCTGGACACCAAGTCAGAACGGCTGGTGCAGACCGCGCTGGCCCGGCTGTCGGAGGCACGCACGACGCTCGTCATCGCCCACCGCCTGTCGACGATCCGCGACGCTGACCAGATCGTCGTGCTCGATCAGGGCCGCGTGGTCGAGCGGGGCAGCCATGCCCAGTTGCTTGCGGCGGACGGCCACTATACGCAGCTGCACCGCCTGCAATTCGGAGACGACGCGACATGAGCGACAAGCCCACCATCCGAGCCCATGTCTTCGCCACCTACGGCGGTGGCCTCGCCAAGCAGTTTCCGGGCGAGCGCATGGTCTGGGACGACGTGCATTTCACCTTCGGGATGGACCTGCCCGACGATGCGGACGTCCTGATCGTCCATATCCGGGCCAGCTATTCGATCCCCACGCATCTCCCCAAGGAGCGGACGGTCTTCATCGCCGGCGAGCCGGATGTGATCCATCCCTATTCCAAGGGCTTTCTCGACCAGTTCGGCATCGTCGTCTCGCCGACCGTGAAGGCGCTCGACACCGTGAAGTGGCAGGAGAACTACGCGTCGATGTGGTTCGTCGGCGTGCCCTTCGGAGAGGATGCCGCGTCCAAGCCGGTGCTGGGCTACGACCATTGGTCTGCGCTCGAGGTGCCCGAGGGCAAGCTCGACAAGATCAGCGTCGTCACCTCCGACAAGACCTCGACGGATTATCACCGCCGCCGGCTCAAGTTCCTCGAACGGCTCAAGGAGCTGATCCCCGACCGGCTCGAGATCTTCGGGCGGGGTATCCGCTCGGTGGACGACAAGGCCGATGCGCTGCTCCCCTACAAGTATCACCTCGCGCTCGAGAATGGCGGCGGCCCGGATACCTTCACCGAGAAGCTGTCCGACCCGCTCCTGACCTGGACCTTCCCGTTCTATGCCGGCTGCACCAATACCGAGCGCTACATCCCCGAGGGCGCGCGCCGCGTGCTCGACCTCGACGATCCCGACGGGGCGGCGCGCGACATGGTCGCCGATATCGAGAGCGGGCGCTGGGAGGCGTCGCTGCCGGACCTGAAGATCGCGCGCGACGCGATGCTGCACGAATGGAACCTCGCCGGGCTGATGGCGCGGGCGGCACGGGCGGCCTACGAGATGCCGGTCGCCAAGCCCGGACAGCGCCACGTGATCCGGTCCGAGCGCTCGCTCTGGCCAGAGCCGGGGACGCGGGGGAGCATCCCGCAATGGGCGTTCCGGTCGCTGCTCCTGAAGATCGATCCCAAGATCGAGCTGCGGATGCACCGCTTCGTCGAGATCAACGAACGCCTGAAATCCGAGCGACGCGCCCGCCGCTTCGCCCGGCAGGAAGGTCGCGACGGCTAGGACCCGCCCTCGACGCGGGGCACCCCCGGCACTAGGACCAAACCCAGACGGGGCGAAGGAGACATCATGAAGCGCGCACTCATCACCGGCATCACCGGCCAGGACGGCGCCTATCTCTCGGAGTTCCTGCTCGACAAGGGCTACGAGGTGCATGGGATCAAGCGGCGCACCTCGCTCTTCAACACGGCGCGGATCGACCATCTGTTCGACGGCGCGCCGGGGCAGGAGGGGCGGTTCGTGCTGCATCACGGCGATATGACGGACTCGTCCTCGCTGACGCGGATCCTGTCCTCGGTAAAGCCGGACGAAGTCTACAACCTTGCCGCGCAGTCCCACGTCGCCGTCTCGTTCGAGGAGCCGGAATACACCGCCAATTCCGATGCGCTGGGCCCGCTGCGCCTGCTCGAGGCGATCCGTTTCCTCGAACTGCCCGCCCGGTTCTACCAGGCCTCCACCTCCGAGCTCTACGGCCTCGTCCAGGAGACGCCGCAGCGTGAGACGACGCCGTTCTACCCGCGTTCGCCCTATGCGGTGGCCAAGCTCTACGCCTACTGGATCACGGTGAATTACCGCGAGGCCTACGGCCTGTTTGCCTGCAACGGCATCCTCTTCAACCACGAGAGCCCGCTCCGGGGCGAGACCTTCGTGACCCGCAAGATCACCCGCGCGCTGGCCCGCCTGAAGCTCGGGACCGGCGATGTCCTGAAGCTCGGGAACATGGACGCCAGGCGCGACTGGGGCCATGCGCGCGACTACGTGGAGATGATGTGGCTGATGCTGCAGCAGGACTCGCCCGAGGATTTCGTGATCGCCACGGGCGTTCAGTATTCGGTGCGTGATTTCGTCCGCGCGGCCTGTGCGGCGCTGGACATGGAGGTCACGTTCGAGGGCGAGGGCCTGGACGAGGTCGGCCGCGATGGCGAGGGCCGCGTCATCGTCGAGGTCGATCCGCGCTATTTCCGCCCTGCCGAGGTCGAGACCCTGCTGGGCGACGCCGCCAAGGCCCGCGAGAAGCTGGGCTGGACGCCGCAGACGCCGTTCGAGACGCTGGTGGCCGAGATGGTCGAGGCCGATCTGGCCGAGGCCCGGCTGGAGAACTTGCGTGGCTGACGCCTTCGACCTTTCGGGCAAGCGGGTCTATGTCGCGGGGGCCACGGGCATGGTGGGCGGGGCGCTGGTTCGCCGCCTCTCCGAGGAGCCCTGCACCGTCCTGACGACTGGACGGACCGATCTCGACCTGACGCGGCAGGCGGATGTCGAGGCCTGGTTCGATCGCGAGCGGCCCGATGCCGTTATCCTCGCCGCCGCGCGTGTTGGCGGGATCGGGGCGAACACGGCCTATCCGGCCGATTTCCTCAACCAGAACCTCGCCATCCAGACGAACGTGATCGAGGCGGCGCACGGTACGGGCTGCGACCGCCTGCTGTTTCTCGGCTCGTCCTGCATCTACCCCAAGGACAGCCCCCAGCCGATGCGCGAAGAGCATCTGATGCAGGGCCCGCTTGAGCCCACGAACGAGGGCTACGCGCTGGCCAAGATCGCGGGCATCCGGGCCTGCCAATATCTCTGGCGGCAGCACGGACGGCATTACATCTCGGCGATGCCGACGAACCTGTTCGGGCCGGGCGACAATTTCGACCTTTCCGCCGGCCACGTCATCCCCGCGCTGATCGTGAAGTTCGTGGAGGCCGTGCGGACGGGCGCCCCCGACGTGGTGATCTGGGGCACGGGGTCCGCGCGGCGCGAGTTCATGCATGCCGATGACTGCGCCGACGCGCTGGTCTTTCTCCTCAAGCGCTACGACGCGCCCGAGCACATCAATGTCGGCACCGGCGAGGAGGTCTCGATCCTCGAGCTGGCCGAACTCATCGCCGAGCTGACCGGCTTCGCGGGCGAGATCGTGAAGGACACGACCAAGCCTGACGGCATGGCCCGCAAGCTGATGGATTCGTCGCGCCTGCGGGCGCTGGGGTGGACGCCCCGGATCGGCCTGCGCGACGGGCTGGCCGCGACCATCGACACCTATCGCGCCCAGACGGAGGCCGCCCATGCCTGATACGATCCTGCCGCTCGCCACCTCATCCTGGGACCAGGCCGAAAACGATGCCATGCAGCGCGTGATCGCGTCCGGCTTCTATTCCATGGGTAAGGAGGTCCGCGCCTTCGAGGAGCAGTTCGCCGCCGCGATGGGGTCGAGGCACTGCGTCATGGTCAATTCCGGCTCGTCGGCGAACCTGCTGATCGTAGGCGCGCTGCGCTACCACTCCCGGCCGCTGATGCCCGGCGACGAGGTGATCGTGCCGGCCGTCAGCTGGTCCACAAGCTATTATCCGTTCCAGCAATACGGCTGCCACGTGAAGTTCGTCGATATCGACGCGGACACGCTGAACTACGACCTCGACGCGCTCGAGGCCGCGGTCACGGACAAGACCCGCCTGATCCTCGTGGTGAACTTGCTGGGCAATCCCAACGATTTCGACCGGATCGACGCCATCGTCGGCGGGCGCGACATCCTCGTGATGGAGGACAATTGCGAGTCGATGGGCGCCACGCTGGGCGGCAAGCAATGCGGCACCTTCGGGATCGCGGGCAGCTATTCGAGCTTCTTCTCGCACCATATCTCGACCATGGAGGGCGGCCTCGTCTGCACCGACGACGAGGAACTCTACCACATCATGCTGTCGGTCCGGGCCCATGGCTGGACGCGCAACCTGCCCTCGCCGAACCACGTCACCGGCACCAAGGGCGACGACCCCTTCACCGAAAGCTTCCGCTTCGTGCTGCCGGGCTACAACCTGCGCCCGCTCGAGATGTCGGGCGCGCTGGGGCAGGCGCAGATCGCCAAGCTGCCGATGCTGGTCCGCGAGCGGCGCGCCAATGCCGATCGCTTCCGCGCGATGATGCAGGCGTTTCCGCAGGTCCGGATGCAGCAGGAGATCGGCGAGAGCAGCTGGTTCGGCTTCTCGATGGTTCTGGACCCGTCGGCGGGCGTGACGCGCAAGGCGCTGGTCGACGCGCTGACCGAAGCGGGGATCGAATGCCGGCCCATCGTTGCCGGCAACTTCGCCCGCAATGAGGTGGTCGAGAAGCACTTCGATTATTCCATCCACGGCGAGCTCTCGAATGCCGACCTGATCGACGCCCACGGCCTCTTCATCGGCAACCAGCACTATCCGCTGGACGAGGCGTTCGAGACGCTGGCGGGCGTGCTGCGCCGGGTCTTCGCCTAAACCCGGACCCAGTCATCGGGGATCAGGTCGGGATTGGTCATCGCGGGATCGGTGAACCAGATCCGGGGCGCGATCACGCGTTTCTCCGCGCGCGGGTTTAGCCACGCGCCCCACCAGCTGAAGGTCGAGTTGGCGATGACGTGGTGGCGGCAGAGGGACATCAGCGTCATGTCCACCTCGGGCCCGGTGCCGGGCAGGTCGATCACTTCCATCGGGGCGTCGAGCGTCAGGTTTTCCCGTACCCATGCCGGGTCATCGCTGAACGCGTAGACGCGCAGGTCGGGACGCTCCGACCGCAAGGCCGCCACGGCGCGCGCGTAGTATCCCGCGTCGCAGGCCCCGTAGGCCCCCGAGGTCAGGTAGTCGCCGCGCCGGACATGGAGGGAGACCGCGTTCCGATCGGAGCGGATGCTCTCCGCGACGGCCTCCGCTGCGGGCGGCAGGGCCTGGGCCAGCGACAGCTCGGCTCGGATCGTGTCGGCATGCGCCGCGAAGTAGCGCTCGGACTGGAAATAGCCGTGCAGATACGTGCCATCCGGCGCCGCCGCGATGCGCGGGTCGTAGCCGGGTCCCTCCTGTCGCAAGAGCCTGCGCGTCGTCGCGCGCCAGAGGCCGTAGCGAAGGGGATGGCGGCCTCGATCGGGCGGCAGGTCGGCCGGCGGCACGGTGGCGATGCGGAACGCGTCCAGACCATTGCGCCAGTGCCCGCCCTTGGCATCGGTCTCGCGCGCGTCGAGGGCGAGGTCCGTGCCACGCCCGAGGGCCAACGCGCGGCCCGTGGCGTATTGGAACATCTGGTTGCCCAGACCCCCGAGGAGGCGCGCGGTGATCATGGGCGGTTCTTGCCAAAGCGCGGACGGGATGGCCATAGCGTGGGAATGGCCGAGCTGATCGTCACGAACT
This sequence comes from uncultured Jannaschia sp., assembly GCF_947503795.1. NCBI lineage: Bacteria > Pseudomonadati > Pseudomonadota > Alphaproteobacteria > Rhodobacterales > Roseobacteraceae > Jannaschia > uncultured Jannaschia sp. The sequence continues at coordinate 46,141 of NZ_CANNEZ010000001.1, forward strand.
TCAATCCGAACTTCACCGGCGTCTCGGCCACGGCCGCCGGAGTCGTCCGCCATCAGGCCGCGCGCTACGACATGGCGCTGGCGGGACGGGCGCTGCCGGATTGCCCGGCGCCGATCACGCTGGCCGAGGCGCGCGCGCAGAGCCGCGACCACGGCGACCGCCCCTTCGCGATCTGGCACGTGCGCCGCAACCCCGAGATGCAGGCCGGGATCTGGGCGCGGGACGTGCTGCGCCTGCCGATCCGGCTCGTCTTCACCTCCGCCGCGCAGCGCCGCCATTCGGCCTGGCCCCGCTGGCTGATCTCGCGGATGGATGCGGTCATCGCGACGACCGAGGCCGCCGCGACCTACGTGCCGCATGTGCGTGCCGTCGTGCCCCACGGGGTGGACACCGACCGCTGGGCGCCTACCGAGGACCGCGCCGCCGCGTGGGCCGCGACGGGCTATGGCGGCACCCATGGCGTGGCCGCGATCGGGCGCATCCGCCCGGAAAAGGGCACCGACCGCTTCGTCGAGGCGATGCTGCGGCTGCTGCCGACCCGCCCCGGACTGACCGCGCTGGTGATCGGGCAGGCCGGACGCGGACATGCCGCGTTCGAGGCGGATCTGCGCGCGCGGGTCGCGGCGGCTGGACTGGCCGACCGCATCCTCTTTCCGGGCGAGGTCGCGGCGGGCGATCTGCCCCGCCTGATGCGGGCATTGTCGGCGCTGGTCGCCCTGCCGCGCTATGAAGGCTACGGGATGACCCCGCTCGAGGCGATGGCCTCGGGCGTGCCGTTTGTCGCCACCGATACCGGTCATTTCGCGCGGTTCGCGGGCGCGCAGGCGGGGCGTATCCTGCCCGACGGCGACGACGTGCCAGAGGCGGCGGCGAAGGCCCTTCCCGACCTTCTCGACGATCCCGATGCTGGACGCGCGGCGCGGGCCCGCGCCGTCGCAGAATTCGGCATCGACCGGGAGGTGGCGGGGATCGGCGCCGTTTATGATATGCTCTGGGACGGGGGGACGCGATGAAGGTCGAGGCTGCACTCATCGTCCATCTGGCCCGCGCCACTCAGCGTCGGTCACAGGTGGACCGCCTGATCGAGGATTGCCCGGTCCCGGCCGAGATCCTGGACGCGGTCGACGGGCGCGCGCTGACCCCCGAGGCGCTGGCCGCACGCTACGTCGCGGGCCTGCACCGCCCGCGCTATCCCTTCGAGGCCAATCCCGGCGAGATCGCCTGCTTCCTTAGCCACCGGGCCGCATGGACGCGGATCGTCGAGGCCGGTTGGGATGCGGCGCTGGTGATCGAGGACGATGCCGGGATCGAGGCGGAGACGCTGCGCCGCGCCATCGCGCTGGCCGAGGCCCATCCCGGCGAAGGGTTCGTGCAGTTTCAGACGCGCCCGCCCGGGCCGGGGGAGACGGTCGCCTCCGACGGCGAGATCGCCCTGATCCGGCCTGAAGTCGTGCCCCTGCGGACCACGTTCAACCTCTTTACGCGGGACGCAGCGATGCGGCTGCTGGAGGCGACCGAGCGGTTCGACCGTCCGATCGACACGACGCTCCAGATGCACTGGATCACGGGGGTCGTTCCGCTGGTCCTCTGGCCGTCGGGCGCCACCGAGCAATCCGAGGCCGTGGGCGGCAGCGTCATCCAGGCGCGGGTGCCCGGCTGGGCCAAGATGCGCCGCGAGGTCATGCGGCCGATCTACCGCGCGGCGATCAAGCGCCGTTCGCGCAAGGCGCCGTAGAACGGCAGTGCCGCCGCCATGAGGTCGTCCCGATCTACGTCCGGCAGCGGCCCCTCGGGTCCCGCGAAGCCGGTGGAGCGATGGACCGCGCCGTACCAATGGGGTGCCCAGACCCCGTCCGCGCGATGCCCGCCGGCAGGCCAGGACAGCATCGCTTCGGTCCAGGGCAATCCGATCTCGTCGCAGAGCGCCCGCAGCATCGCTTGCGGGTCGTCCCGCAGGTCGGCCGTGTCGATGACGATCCCGCCCAGCCGGTCGTAGAGCGTCGCCTGCGCGGCGAAGGCGATGCCGTCCTCGGTTATCTCGTCGCGCTTCTCGCCGTAGCTCGCGATGACGCGGGCCGGGTGGCGGATCAGGTGCACATGGACCGCGCCCTCGGCCCAGTCGAGCGGCATCCCGGCGGCCATGTGATGCGCCATGTGCTTTTGGTAGACATGCGGGTCGCCATCCCGCGCGCAGACCCGCGCAACCTCGGCGGGGTCGATGGGCTGGCTGTCGAGAATCGCGTCGCGCATCGGATGATCGCTTCCGGTCGCGGCGAGATAGGCGGCGTAGAACGGCTCGTCCATGACCGTGAAATCGGGCCGGTTCCCGAAGGCATACATCATGGCGGTGGAGAGGTTCCGGGGACCGGACCAGGTGACGATACGCATGTGGTGTCCGAGCGGTTGAGAGCGAATGTCGGTCTTCGCGACCGTCCGCGCGAGATCGGGCCGGGTCAAGGGCTGTGTCGGCACGGACGGGCGCCCGGATCGGCCCTGCACATGGCGGGATGGACCGGCTCCGCCTCCGGGCATTACGGTCACCCGCGCGCGGCGCGTGGGGCGGCTAGACGCTGACCAATATCTTGTAGAGCTCCCGGAGCCGCTGCGTCACGGGGCCGAGCTCTCCGGTTCCGATCACGCGGCCGTCGATCATGCCCACGGGCGTCTGCGCGCCGAAGGTGCCGGTGAGGAACGCCTCGTCGGCGCCGTAGGTGTCGACCAGCGAGAAGTTCCGCTCGAAGACCGGGATGTCGTTCGCACGGCAGAGGTCGATCACCTTCTGCCGCGTGATCCCGTTCATGCAGTAATCGCCGGTCGAGGTCCAAACCGCGCCATTCCGCACGATGAAGAAGTTGCACGCATTGGTCGTGTTCACGAAGCCATGCACGTCCAGCATCAGCGCCTCGTCGGCGCCGGCCTTCTCGGCAGCGATGCAGGCGAGAATGCAGTTGAGCTTGGAATGCGAGTTCAGCTTGGGATCCTGCGTCATCGGCAATCCGCGCAGGTGCGGCACGGTTGCGAGCGACACGGGGCGGGGGATCTTCGGGCGCGAATGCTCCATGATTATCACCATGGTCGGCCCCGAGACCGAGAGGCGCGGGTGCTGGAACGGCAGGCGCTTCACGCCGCGCGTGACCATCAGCCGGGCATGGGCGTCGGAGGTCATGCCATTGGCGGCACGCGTCTCCTCGAGGGCATCAAGCACCTCGTCCGGGCTGCGGCCGATATCGAGGTCGATCGCCTTCGCGGCCTCGAAGAGTCGGGCGACATGCTCGTCGGGAAAGGTCCAGCGCCCATCGTATAGGCGCAGCCCTTCCCAGACGCCGTCGCCCAGCATGAAGCCGCTGTCATAGACCGAGACCTTCGCGTCGGGCCGCGGCGTCAGGGTTCCGTCGATCCAGATGAGGATATCGGCGTTGCGCGCGTCCTCCTCGGCCTCGTGTGTGCTGATCTTGTCCATAGGCGGGAGGCTGCCGTCACGCGGGCGTGATTTGCAAGCCGTCGCCCGCCGCGTGAAGGTAGACCGAACGGTTCAGGAGGGGCGATCATGACGCGCGAGACGACACAGAACCTGCGGCTGGTCCTTCTGGTGATCGCGATCCTCGCGGGTGTCGCGGTCCAGGGGCATCACGACCGGAGCGGCAAGGCCGAGGCCGAACCCCGGATCGAGACCTCGATGCTGGGATGACGCGGCCGCGGGCGGGATGATCCCGCCGCGGAGGATTCGGCACGCTCTCGCCGATCTTGGGTGGCGAGAACGGTTGACGGAGCGATGTGTCGGATACGACGCGCGTTATGCATGTCCATGCGGTCCGGCATCCGGGTCCGCATGACGAACCCCGTGCCGGCGCGGAACGGGGCGGGCGTCAGTAGAAGGCCGGCGCGTTGTTGATGAGCACGGTGCGCAGCACGAAGATCCCGAGGATGACGATCAGCGGCGCGAGGTCGAGCCCACCCATCTGCGGCAGTGCCCGCCGGATCGGGCCGTAGACCGGCTCGAGCAGGCGGTTCAGCCCGTCCCAGATCTGGGCGACGATCGGCTGGCCGAGGTTGAGCACCCCGAACTGGATCAGCCAGGACATGATGATGTGGACGATGATGATCGTCTGCGCCACCGAGAGCAGCATCATGATGATCTGGAAGAGCGAGGTCATGGGCGGTTCCTGTGGTTGCGCCCCCGATCTAGGCGCGGCGAGGAGCCATAGCAACCGGACGCCGCGTTCGGGTTGACGCCGCGCGCGCCCGGCCGGAGGACGACACCATGTATCCATTCCTGCGACTCGCCCATCAACTCGTCCGCGCGCGGGGTCTGCCCCCGCTCGGGCTTCGCGACGTGCATGTTTCGCAACATCGCTGCTGGCCCTGGGATCTCGACGGGTTCATGGAGATGAACAACGGGCGCACCCTGACGCTCTACGACCTGGGGCGCTTCGGGGCCGGGGTCCGCATGGGCCTTTCGGGCGTCCTTCGGGAAAAGCGCTGGGGTCTCGCCGTCGCGGGGACGAGCGTGCGCTACCGCAAGCGCGTCACCGCCTTCCAGAGGATCGAGATGCGCACCCGTGTCGTCGGCTGGGACGCGCGCTTCGTCTATATCGTGCAGGACATGTGGGTCGCGGGCACCTGCTGCAGCCAGGCGCTCCTGCGGACGGCGGTGGTGGCAGGCGGCCGGGCCGTGCCGACGTCCGAGGTGCTGGCCGCGATGGGCGAGGACGCGACGCCGCCCGAGCTGCCCGAATGGGTCGCGGCATGGATCGAGGCCGAGGCCACGCGCCCCTGGCCCCCGGAACGGCCCGCCGCCGCCTGACGGGCCGTCACGCGAGCGTTGCATGAGCGTGCTTTCCCGACCAAGGTCGCCGTGACGACCGGGGAGACGGCCATGACCACCGAAACGGACGCCGGGGCCCTGCGCAAGCGGGTGCGCGGCTGGATGATGTTCGACTTCGCGTCGCAGCCTTACAACACGCTTCTGCTGACCTTCATCTTCGGACCCTATTTCGCGACCGTCGTCGGCGACCCGGTCGCTGCGCAGTCGATGTGGGGCTTCGCCATCGGCTTCGCGGGCTTGGCCATCGCGCTGCTGGCGCCGGTGCTCGGTGCACTTGCCGATGCGTCCGGGCGGCATCTGGGATGGATCTGGTTCTTCTCGGGGCTCTACATCCTCGGGGCGGCGGCGCTCTGGTGGGCGGTGCCCGACGCGGACGGCGTGACGCTGATCCTCGTGGCCTTCTGCCTCGGACTGATCGGCATGGAATTCGCGACGATCTTCACCAATGCGATGCTGCCCACGCTGGGCCCGCGCGACGAGATCGGCCGCATCTCCGGCAGCGGCTGGGCGCTGGGCTATGTCGGCGGGGTGATCGCGCTGGTCATCATGCTGCTGCTGTTTGCCGAGAATGCGTCGGGCGTGACCCTGCTGGGCCAGCCGCCGCTGTTCGGGCTGGACCCCGAAACGCGCGAGGGCACCCGCTTCGTCGGGCCGTTCACCGCGATCTGGTACGCCGTCTTCATGATCCCGTTCTTCCTCTGGGTCCGTCCGGTGCGCCGCGCGGCGGTGGAGGGCATCCCGCTGGGTCGCGCGCTCCGGGCGCTGGGGGACACGCTCCGCCGCCTGCCCGAGACGCCGGGCTTCACCGCCTATCTCGGGGCGTCGATGCTCTACCGCGACGCGCTCAACGGGCTCTACACCTTCGGCGGGATCTACGCGGTCGGCGTGCTCGGCTGGTCGGTGATCGATGTCGGCGTCTTCGGCATCCTCGCGGCCGTGACCGGTGCGATCTTCGCATGGATCGGCGGGCGGCTGGACCGGGCGCGCGGGCCGAAGCCGGTGATCACCGGCTGCGTGCTGGCGCTGCTCGTGGCGACGGTCGCGGTTGTCACGGTATCACCCACCTCCGTGATGGGTCTGCCGGTCGCCGAAGGCTCGTCCCTTCCGACGATCGCCTTCTACGTCATCGGCGCCGTGATCGGCGCGGCCGGCGGGTCGCTCCAAGCCTCCAGCCGCACGATGCTCGTCCGGCAGGCCAACCCCGACCGCATCACGGAAGGCTTCGGCCTCTATGCGCTCGCGGGCAAGGCGACGGCCTTTCTCGCGCCGTTCCTGATCGGCTGGGTGACGCTCGCCTCGGGCAGCCAGCAACTCGGCATCCTGCCCATCGCGGGCCTGTTCATCGGCGGGCTGATCCTGCTACTCTGGGTGAAACCTGAAGGGGAAGCCGCATGGTCCGCACGACCCTCATCTGTCTGATATCGCTGCTTTTGGCGCTGCCGGCGCAAGCCCAGCTCGCCAAGGAGCAATTCGGCGCGCAGTCGCGCCCCTCGGCGCAGTCGCCCGAGCCCTTCGGCAGCTATGCGCGGGGATGTGCCGCCGGTCTCGTCGAGCTGCCCGAAACCGGCGACAGCTGGCAGGCCATGCGCCTCAGCCGCAACCGCAACTGGGGCCATCCCGAACTGATCGACCTCGTGCAGGAGGTCGGGCGGCACATGAACCGCATCGGCTGGGGTGGCATCTATGTCGGCGACCTGAGCCAGCCGCGCGGCGGCCCGATGCTGACCGGGCACCGCAGCCACCAGATCGGGCTCGACGCCGACATCTGGCTCTATCCCGCGACCGACATGACGCTCAGCCGCCGCCAGCGCGAGAATATCAGCGCCGTGTCGATGCGTCGGGCCGAAGGGGCCTACGTCAATTCCAACTGGTCCCGCGGCCAGCACGAGCTGGTCAAGAAGGCCGCGCAGGATCGCCGCACCGCGCGCATCTTCATCTTCCCCGGCGCCAAGGTGCAGATGTGCGAGGACGAGACCGGCAATCGCGACTGGCTGCGCAAGGTGCGTCCCTGGTACGGGCACCATTATCACATGCATGTCCGCATCGCCTGTCCGCGTGGCGCGCGCGGCTGCGTCGACCAGGACCCGCCGCCCCGCGGCGATGGCTGCGCCGAGGCGCGGGAATGGCAGGCCAATATCCTGAACCCGCCGCCGCCCGATCCGAACGCCCCCGCACCCACCCCGCGTCGCGAACTTCGGCTCGCCGATCTGCCGCAGCAATGCGCCTCCGTACTCTCTGCGCCCTCGCGCTGATCGCTGGACCCGCCTCCGCCGCCGACTATCTCGGGAGCCACACCTGGCGCCCCGAATGGCACGGGGCGGGCGGGTTCTCTGCGCTGTGGCTGGATGCTGACGGCGCCGGGTTCGTCGTGCTGTCGGACCGGGGCGCCTGGGTGCGCGGACGCCTCTCGCGAGACGCCGCCGGGGCGGTCGCCGGGGTCGCTGTCGACGATCGCGGCCCGCTCCTGCGATCGACGGGGGACGATTTGCGCGGTCTGGAGCGCGACGCCGAGGGCATTGCGCGCGCCGGGGATGCCTTCTACGTCAGCTACGAGGGCGTGCACCGCGTGATGCGGCATTCCGACATCGCGGGCGCGCCCGAACGCTTCGAACAGCCTGACGCGTTCGAGGGGTTGCAGGACAATTCCGGCCTTGAGGCGCTGGCCGCCGATGCCGAGGGCCGTCTCTATGCCATTCCCGAGCGGTCTGGCGCGCTGGACCGGCCCTTCCCGGTCTGGCGCTTCGACGCGGCGGGCTGGGCGGTTGCGTTCGATTTGCCGCGCGACGGCCGCTACCTCGTGGCCGGGGCGGATGTCGGGCCGGACGGGCGGCTTTACGTGCTCGAACGGGATTTCGCGCTGATTGGGTTCCGCAGCCGCGTTCGCAGCTTCGACCTCGACGGCGGCGACGCGCGCACCGAGATCGAGAGCGGGCTCGCGGCGCATGACAACCTCGAAGGCATCTCGGTTTGGCGCGACGCGACGGATCGCCTGCGCGTGACCCTCATCTCCGACGACAACCTCCGCGCGGTGCAGCGCACGGAGTTTGTCGACTACGTGCTGGACTGACGGCATGGAGGCGCGCGCGATCCTGCCAGGTGCGGCAGAAGGCGAGATCGTCGCCTGCACCGAGGGTCTGAGCGTCTGGGGCGGCGTCGACCCGGCGACGGGCCGTATCATCGACGCGCATCATCCGCAGGTCGGGGCCGATCTGGCGGGCCGGATCGTGGTCATGCCGACCAGCCGCGGATCTTGTACCGGGTCCGGCGTGCTGCTGGACCTCATCCTCAACGACCGGGGGCCCGCCGCGCTGATCTTCCGCGAGACCGAGGAGGTGCTGACCCTCGGCGCGCTAATCGCCGCGCGCCTCTTCGAGCGGGTTGTGCCGGTGCTGCGGCTCGGGGCCTCGGACCACGCGGCGATCTCGGCGGCGTCGCACGCACGGATCACGCCGGACGCGCTGGAAACCGACGCGATCTCGATCCCGCTTCGCCCGGTCGGCGGCGCGGTCTCGCTCTCGGGCGTGGACCGCGCGATGCTGGGCGGCGCGGGCGGCGAAGCGGTGCGGATGGCGATGGAGGTCGTCGTCGCCATGGCCGAAGCGCAGGGGGCCGAGGCCCTGATCGATGTCAGCCGCGTCCATATCGACGGCTGCATCTACGCCGCCCCCGCGATGCTGACCTTCGCCGAGGCGATGGCGGCACGCGGCGCGCGGGTCCGGGTTCCGACGACGACCAACGCCATCTCCGTCGATCACGCGAACTGGCGCGCGCAGGGCGTGGCCGAGACTTTCGGCGAACCGGCGGCGCGGCTGGCGGACGCCTATGTGGAGATGGGGGCCGAGGCGAGCTTCACCTGCGCGCCCTACCTTCTGGCCGACCCGCCGAACGCGGGCGAGGTCATCGCCTGGGCGGAATCGAACGCGGTGATCTACGCCAATTCGGTGCTGGGCGCGCGCACGGTGAAGCACGCCGATTTCATGGATCTCTGCATCGCGATCACCGGTCGCGCGCCCGAGACCGGCGTCTATCTCGACGCAGCGCGACGGCCCGCGCGGGTGATCGAGGTCGACCTGCCGATGGAGGATGGCGACTGGGCCATGCTCGGCTGGCTCGCGGGACAGGCCGCGCCCGACCGGGTGCCGCTGCTGACGGGGCTCGAGGCGGCGGAGCCGGATGCGGACGACCTCAAGGCCTTATGCGCGGCATTCGGGACAAGCTCCGCCGCGCCGATGCTGCATATCGCGGGCGTGACGCCCGAAGCCGACCGCCCGCCGCGCGAGGGGGCGGATATGGTTCGGATCGGGGCCGCCGAGATGGCCGCCGCCCGCGCGCGCTTCGCGCTGCCGCCCGGCCCCGTCGACCTCGTCGCGCTGGGCTCGCCCCATGCCTCGGCGGCGGAATGCCGGGCCTTTGCGGCGCGTCTGGACGGACGGCGGGTCGGCACGGCGGTGATCCTGACGCTGGGTCGCGCCGTTCTGGCCGAGATCGCGGGCGACGGGACACGCGAGGCCCTCACCGCGTCAGGCGTGACCCTCGTGCCGGATCTCTGCTGGTGTTCGATCACCGAACCGGTCTTTCCGCCGACGGCGCGCCGGGTGCTGACCAATTCGGGCAAATACGCCCATTACGGACCCGGCCTGTCGGGCCGGGTCGTGGGCTTCGCGGGCCTTGCCGATTGCGCCGAGGCGGCGGTGTCGGGCCGGGTCTAGCCGTCGCGGCCCGGGATGACGTCGCGGCGCGTCAGCGGCAGGTGCCAGTTCTGCATGTGTCCCAGCGCGTCTTCGGCGGTTTCCACGAAGCGGAACAGGTCGAGGTCGTCCTGACCGATGGTCCCTGCGTCGCGCAGCGCCTCCCAGTCGACGATCGACCGCCAGAATGCCTCGCCGAACAGGAGCACCGGCACCCGCTCCATCCGGCCGGTCTGGATCAGCGTCAGCGTCTCGAAGAGCTCGTCCAGCGTGCCGAACCCGCCGGGGAACACGCAGACCGCGGCGGCGCGCACGAGGAAGTGCATCTTCCGCACCGCGAAGTAGTGGAAGTTGAAGCTGAGATCGGGGGTCACGTATTCGTTCGGCGCCTGCTCGTGCGGCAGCACGATGTTGAGGCCGATCGACCGCCCGCCCGCGTCGTTGGCGCCGCGATTGCCGGCCTCCATCACGCCGGGCCCGCCGCCGGTGACCACGACGTTCTCGCGCCCGCCGGTTTCGGCGAGGCTGCGCTCCGTCACGAGCCGGGCGAAGCGGCGCGCCTCCTCGTACTGGCTGGCCAGACCGCGCAGCGTCTCGGTGCGGGCATCGGCGGCATCGGCGGGCCGGGGCACGCGGGCGCCGCCGAACATCACGACCGTCGAGCGCACATCCGCTTCGTCCATCAAAAGCGTCGGCTTCAGAAGCTCCAGCTGCAGGCGGACGGGCCGCAACTCCTCGCGGCAGAGGAAGTCCTCGTCGGCGAAGGCCAGGCGATAGGCCGGGTTCTCGGTCTGCGGCGTCGAGGGAACGCCTTCGGCCGTCTCCAGGTCTTCGCGGGAATGGCGCATCGGGTGGCGGCGGTCGTGGTCCATGGAGGCTCCTTGCATCGCGGGCATCCGGGCGGTGTAACAGGCCCGCAAGGGGGACGCGACATGGATTGGACGACCAAGATCGAAGGCGCGCGGGCGCGGATCGCGGGCCATGCGCGGGTCACGCCCGTCATGGACCTGGCGCTGGGCGGGCACGCGGTTCAGGCGAAGCTGGAGCAGATGCAGCACACCGGCAGCTTCAAGGCGCGTGGGGCGTTCAACACGCTGCTCTCGGCCGATGTGCCGACCGCCGGGGTCGTCGCGGCCTCGGGCGGGAACCACGGCGCGGCGGTGGGCTTCGCGGCGGCGGCGCTGGGCCATCCGGCGCATATCTTCGTGCCCGAGGTGGCGGGCCCCGCCAAGATCGCGGTGATCGAGCGGTCGGGCGCGACCTGCCACGTGGTGCCCGGCCTCTACGCCGATGCGTTGGAGCGGGCACGGACGCACGAGGCCGACACCGGCGCGATGCAGGTCCATGCCTATGACGCCGTGCCGACGGTCGCGGGGCAGGGGACGTGCTTCGCCGAATGGGAGGCGCAGGGCCTCGATGCCGATACGGTGCTGATCGCGGTCGGTGGCGGCGGCCTGATCGCCGGGGCGCTGGCGTGGTTCGGCGGTCGGCGGACGGTCGTCGCGGTCGAGCCGGAGCGGTCGCGGGCCCTCTTCGCCGCACTGGAGGCGGGCGAACCGGTCGACGTGGACGTGTCGGGCGTCGGGGCCAACGCGCTCGGGGCCAAGCGGATCGGCTCGATCTGCTTCGATCTGGCGACTGCGGGCGGCTGCCGGAGCGTCACGGTCACGGACGATGCGATCCTTGAGGCGCAAGCGGTGCTCTGGCGCGAGGCGCGGCAACTGGTCGAGCCGGCGGGTGCATGTGCCCTCGCCGCGCTGACCTCGGGGGCCTACGTGCCGGAGGCGGGCGAGCGGGTCGCCGTGCTGGTCTGCGGTGCGAATCCCGCGCCCGATCCCATCGGCTAGAGCCGCGACAGGATCAGGCCACCCGCCACCATTGCGAGGGCGAGGACGCGCTTGAGCGTGATCGGCGTCACCGGCGCGCCGAACGCGCCCATCGCGTCGAGCACCAGTGCCGCCCCGAGCTGTCCCAGCAGGAGTGCGGCAAAGGCCGTGAGGATGCCGATCACCGGCACCGACCAGAGCATTGCCCAGACGACGCCCGCCCCCAGAAGCCCGCCGATCCAGAGAAGCGGCGGCGCGGCCAGCGCACGCGCGAAGGCGGGGCCTTGCCCGAAGGCCAGCGTGAGGACCGTCAGCGCCACGAACCCGACCCCGAACGAGATCGCCGCCGCCCCCACGCCGCTGCCGATCGCCTTGCCCAGCGAGGCGTTCAGCGGGGCCTGAATCGCGAAGCCGATTCCCACGATGAACACGATTGCGACGGGCAGCAGGACCTGGGGGGACATGGGGGCGGCTCCGATGTTGTGCCAAACCGGCGTGGCGGATAGGAGGCTGGCAGTCAACGAAAGGTCTGCGCCCCATGTCGAACGAACAGCTCGAAGCCGCCATCGAAGCCGCATGGGACGCCCGCGACCAGATCACGCCCCAGACCACGGGCGAGACGCGGGACGCCATCGAGACCACGCTGGACGCGCTGGACTCGGGCGAACTTCGAGTGGCCGAGAAGCGCGGCGCGGATTGGCACGTCAACCAGTGGGCCAAGAAGGCGGTGCTGCTGGGCTTCCGTCTCAAGGACATGTCCCCGCAGGACGGCGGCCCGCAGGGCGGCACCTGGTGGGACAAGGTCGATTCGAAGTTCGCCGGCTGGAATGCCGCCCGGTGGGAGCAGGCGGGCTTTCGCGCGGTGCCGAACTGCATCGTGCGCCGCTCGGCCTATATCGCGCCCGGCGTCGTCCTGATGCCGTCCTTCGTCAATCTCGGGGCCTACGTGGACACGGGCACCATGGTCGACACCTGGGCCACCGTCGGCTCCTGCGCGCAGATCGGCAAGAACGTGCATCTCTCGGGCGGGGTCGGCATCGGCGGCGTGCTGGAGCCGATGCAGGCCGGGCCGACCATCATCGAGGATGATTGCTTCATCGGCGCGCGCTCCGAAGTGGTCGAGGGCTGCATCGTGCGCGAAGGCTCGGTTCTCGGCATGGGCGTGTTCATCGGAAAGTCGACCAAGATCGTCGACCGCGAGACGGGCGATGTCAGCTATGGCGAGGTGCCGGCGGGATCGGTCGTTGTCGCGGGGTCGCTGCCGTCGAAGAACGGCGTGAACCTCTATTGCGCCGTGATCGTCAAGCGGGTGGACGCGCAGACGCGCTCCAAGACGTCGATCAACGAGTTGCTGCGGGACTGAAGAACGTCGGGCGGTGGTCGCCCCTAGGGCGTCTCGTCCATCCGGCGGGCCCAGGCGTCCTGCGCCAGCCGGTCCTCCTCCAGGGCATCCATCCGTGCGAGTGCGGCATCCGTGCGCCAGAAGCTCTTGACCAGCGCGCGGCGCCAGGCCCGGCGAGCGGACGCGGGCGACCACGGCAGTCGCGCCGTCGCCAACCAGCCGCGCAGCACCGGTGGCAGCGCGTCGAAATCGTCCATGTTGTGCCGCCGCGCCTGCGCCAGCTTGAGGGACGTGCGCTGATTGTCCGCCATACCCGACCTCCCGACGACTGAGATGGGGTCGCGGGAAAACCCTGTCAAACGCGGCCGTCGCCCCGAGGCCCGCGCCTCTCTCCCGAAAACAGCAGCGCCGATGCAGAAACCAAGGCGAACCGACGCGATCCGAACGGCCCGCGACCCTCGTCGCTGCCGGTTCGAACCCGCCCGGCACGGAGTCGCGCATCGGGCATGTAAAAAGACGCCCAGATCCCGCGTCGGGGCGGAACATCCCCGGCGAAACCGCGTTGACCCGCCAGTGCACAACCTGAACGGAGGACCTCAGAATGGGTCTCGGACTACTTGGCTCCATCATCGTCGGCGGACTTGCCGGCTGGATTGCGAGCATGATCATGAAGGCCGATACCGGTCTCCTGATGAACATCATCCTCGGCATTGTCGGCGCCGTGGTCCTCAACCTGATCCTCGGGCTCTTCGGCATCTATGCCGCGGACGCATGGATCCCGCAGTTGATCGTCGGCATCATCGGCGCCTGCATCCTGATCTTCGGGGTGCGCGCCGTCCGTAGCTGACGCGACGCGACCAGAACGACCGAAGCGCCGTCCCCGACCGGGGGCGGCGTTTCGCGTTTGCGGGGCCGGTTGACACCGCGGGCCGCGCGCCGCACCCCGGAGCGATGACCGAGAAGAAGCCCAAGCGCCCGCATCACGTCTATACCCTGCTGGTCGAAGTGGGGCGGAAGACCGGCGACGGCCTGCCCGATGGCGCGTCGGGTGCCGCGCTCATGTGCTACGCCAGCGGCGTCGACGAGGACGAGGCTGTCCGCGAGACCGTGGCCGTCCTCAAGACCGCCGACATGAACGTGCTGGAGGTGACCGGCTACGGCTCGCTTGAGGAGCGGCTGGAGGACGGCCACGACATCGAGGATGACGAACGCGCCCTGATGGACCGCGCGCTGGCCGAAAACTCGGTCGTCGTCGCCCAGAGCACCGTCTTCCTGGAGGACTGACATGGCCGTCGATCCCGTCGACCTGACCGCGCGGCTGGTCCGCTGCCCCAGCGTGACCCCCGAGGAAGGCGGCGCGCTGGTCCTGCTCGAGGATCTGCTGACCGAGGCCGGGTTCGCCTGCACCCGCGTCGACCGCAGCGGCGTCTCGAACCTCTTCGCGCGCTGGGGTGAAAAGGGCGCGGCGCACAGCTTCGGGTTCAACGGCCACACCGACGTCGTTCCCGTGGGCGATGCCGCCGCTTGGACCCACGACCCCTTCGGCGCGGTGATCGAAGAAGGCTGGCTCTACGGGCGGGGTGCCACGGACATGAAGTCGGGCGTGGCAGCATTCGCCGCCGCCGCGGTCGATTTCGTGGCCGACACGCCCCCCGACGGTGCGGTCATCCTCGCCATCACCGGCGACGAGGAGGGGGATGCGACCGACGGGACCGTCGCGCTGCTCGAATGGATGGAGGCCGAGGGCGAGCGGATGGACGTCTGCCTCGTCGGCGAGCCCACCTCGCCCGATCACATGGGCCAGATGATGAAGATCGGACGGCGAGGGTCGATGTCGGCCTGGTTCACGTTCACCGGCACCCAGGGACACGCCGCCTATCCCGACCGTGCGTTGAACCCACTGCCCGCGATGGCGCGGCTGATGGCCGAACTTTCGGCGCATGAGCTGGACGCAGGCACCGAGCATTTCGATGCCTCCACGCTTGCCGTGGTCACGATGGATGTCGGCAATCCCGCGACGAACGTGATCCCCGCCGAGGGGCGCGCGACCGTCAACATCCGCTTCAACGACGCCCATTCCGGTGCGTCCCTGACCGATTGGCTGCGCGGCGAGGCGCATCGCATCGCGGCCGAAACGGGGGTGACCATCGGGATGAGGGTCAAGATCTCGGGCGAGAGCTTCGTGACGCCGCCGGGCGACCTCTCCTCGCTCGTGGCGAACGCCGTGCAGGTCGAGACGAACCGAACCCCCGAGATGTCGACCACCGGCGGCACGTCGGATGCGCGCTTCGTCAAGGATCACTGCCCGGTCGTCGAGTTCGGCCTTGTCGGCCACCGGATGCACGCCGTGGACGAGTGTGTGCGGGTCGAGCAGATCGGTCAGCTCAAGGCGATCTATGCCCGGATCCTGCGCGATTATTTCGGGACGGGCGCGCCCCGCTGACGCTCAGCCGGCGCGCAGGAAGACCGGAGCGTCGAGCGGGCTCTCCTGCCACGCGTAGCCGCCGGAGGTGAACGCGCGCAGATCTTCCGGATCGGTGATCCGGTGCTCGGCGACAAAGCGCGCCATCGCGCCGCGGGCCTGCTTGGCGAAAAAGCTGACGACCTTCGCGCCGCTGGGCCGGTCTTCGAGGAAGGTCGGTGTGACCACCGGCAGGTCGAGCGCCTTGCGGTCCACCGCGCCGAAATATTCCTGGCTGGCGCAATTCAGCAGATGCGCGGCCCCCGTCTCCGCGGCGTCCTCGTTCAGCGCCAGCGCGATCCGGTCCCCCCAGAAAGCATACAGATCGCGCCCACGCCGGGTCGGCAGACGCGCGCCCATCTCCAGCCGGTAGGGCTTGAGCGCGTCGAGCGGGCGGAGCAGCCCGTAGAGCCCCGAAAGGATGCGCAGATGCGACTGCGCCCGCCGGATCGCGTCATCCGAGAGCGTGGCCGCGTCGAGCCCCGAATAGGTGTCGCCCGCGAAGGCGAGCATGGCCGGTTTTTCGGGCGCGCTATCCCAGTCGCGGAACCGGTCGCGGTTCAGCCGGGCCAGCTTGTTGGAGATCGACATCAGCCGTTCGAGATCGCCGATCCCCTGCCGTCGCGCCGATACGAGCAGCTTCGCCGTGTCCTCGGCGAATCGCGGCGCGGTGGCGGCGTGGTCGGTCGGGGCGAAATCCAATGTTTTCGCAGGCGAAATGACGGTGAGCATGGCGACCTTGTCTAGCGGACCGGACGCAAGGTAGCGGCTCGGGCTCCGGGCTCAAGGTCCCGATTGCAGGACGTCGGGGCGGATGCTGCGTCAGCCGTCGCGCAGGATCTCGAGAAAGGCATCGCCGAAGCGCTCGGCATGGCGATCCCCGAGGATGCGGGCGACCGCCTCCGGGTCGGCGGGGGCGCGCGCGATCTTGGCCAGTTGCGACGACGAGCAGGTCATCGGCTTGTCGACCCCGCCCGGTCCGCGCGCCAGGTCGTTCTGTACCGAAAGGAGGCGGTCGTAGATCGCCCCCTCGGCCCGGCCAGCCAGTTTGCGACGCGCGGGGTGGGGCGCATCGGGCGTCTCGCCGGTGATGACCGACAGGAAGGCCGCGCCGTAGCGTTCCAGCTTCGTGGCGCCCACGCCCGACACGCGGGCCATCGCGTCGAGATCGGCGGGCCGCGTCTCGGCCATCTCGATCAGGGTCCGGTCGGTGAAGACGACATAGGCCGGGACGCCCTGCGCTTCGGCCAGGGCGCGCCGCTTGGCCTTGAGCGCCGATAGAAGCGGCGCGTCCTCCTCGCTCACCAGTTGCTTCACCGCCGGCCGACGCTCGGCCCGCACGATCGAGTCGCGGCGCAGCGTCACCGAGGCGTCGCCGCGCAGGATCGGGCGCGCGGCGTCGGTCATCCTGAGCGCGCCGTGGCGTTCGGCATCCGGCCGCACGAGGTCGAGCCCCATCATCTGCCGGAAGATCGCCTGCCATTGCGGCTTCGGCGTGTCGCGCCCGACGCCCCATGTGGGCAGCGTGTCGTGGGAGAAGCGGCGCGTCTTCTCGGTCTCGGAGCCGGTCAGCACGTCAATCAGGTGGCCGATGCCGAACCGCTCTTCGGTCCGCAGCATCGCCGACAGCGCCTTGCGCACCTCGGTGGTGGCATCGAACAACTCCGGCGGCGCGGCGCAGAGATCGCAGTTGCCGCAGGGCGCGGGCGTCTCGCCGAAATAGGCCAAAAGGTTCACCCGACGGCAGACCTGCGCCTCGGCCAGACCCAGCAGCGCGTTGAGCCGCCCGTGATCGGCCTGCTTCATCTCGGGCGGGGCGAGGCCTTCGTCGATCTGCTGGCGGCGAAAGCGGATGTCGTCCGCCCCGAACAGCGTCAGCGTGTCGGCCGGCGCGCCGTCGCGGCCCGCGCGCCCGATCTCCTGGTAGTAGCCCTCGACCGATTTCGGCAGGTCGGCATGGGCGACCCAGCGGATATCCGGCTTGTCGATGCCCATCCCGAACGCGACCGTGGCCACCACGATCAGCCCGTCCTCGCGCCCGAAGCGCATCTCGACCTCGCGGCGATCGTCGGCCTCCATCCCGGCGTGGTAGTGGCAGGCGGAATGACCCGCGTCGCGCAGGGCCTTGGCGAGGCCCTCGGTCTTGGCCCGGGTGCCGCAATAGACGATGCCCGACTGCCCTTTGCGCGCGGCGGCGAAGGACAGGATCTGCTGGCGCGGCTGGTTCTTGGGGCTGAAGGCGAGCGTGAGGTTCGGGCGGTCGAACCCGTGCAGGAACGTCTCGGGTTCGCCTTCGAACAGGCGGGCGACGATCTCGGCGCGGGTCTCGGCATCGGCGGTGGCGGTGAAGGCGGCGAGTGGCACGCCGAGCGTCCGGCGCAACGCCCCGATCTTGAGGTAATCGGGCCGGAAATCGTGGCCCCACTGGCTGACGCAATGGGCCTCGTCGACGGCGATCAGCGTGGTATTCGCGCGCTTGAGCATCCGCTCGGTCGCCGTCGAGGCCAGCCGTTCGGGCGCGATGTAGAGGAGCTTGAGCGCGCCCGCGTCGATCGCCTCCCAGACGGCCTCGGTCTCCTCCTCGGTGTTCCCGCTCGTCAATGCGCCCGCGTTCACGCCCGCGGCCGTCAGCGCGCGCACCTGGTCGCGCATCAGCGCGATCAGGGGCGAAATCACGACCGTCAGCCCCTCACGGCAGAGCGCGGGCAATTGAAAGCAGAGCGACTTGCCCCCGCCGGTCGGCATGATCGCCAGCACGTCGCGGCCCGCGACGACCGCATCGACGATCTCGGCCTGTCCGGGGCGAAAGGCGTCGAAGCCGAAGACGGTCGACAGAAGGGCTGCGGGCGCGGGGGAGGACGACATGGAGCGTGACTCCCATATGACGATTCGCGCGGCAAGGGGCGGGTTCCACAGTTCCGCCATATTGCGCGGTAGGATCGCGGCCAACCGCGGGAACGGCGGAGACGAGAGGGCAGATGATGATCGCGACATTGAAGCGGATGCAGGTACGCGCACGGCGCGCAGGTTATGTGTGGGCGCATGGCCGGCTGACCGGGAACGGCGGCGTTTTTCGCCCCCACGGGATCGACGTGACGGTGGATGAGCGCGCGGATCTCGCGCTGCGCTATCTCCTGGCACGGGGCCGCCCCTACGAGGCGCCGGAGGCCCGGCTCATCCGGGCGCATGTCGCCCCCGGCACCGACGTGATCGAGCTGGGCGGCTGCATCGGCATCGTCTCGGCCACGATCCGCGACCGGATCGGCGCGGACGCGCGGCACATCCTCGTCGAGGCCAATCCCGACATCGCCCCCCTCGCGCTGGCCAACGCGACCGGACCGCAGCCCGACCGCACCGAGCTGGTGCAGGCGGCGGTGGATTATTCAGGTGCGAGCCATGTGCGCTTCGCCCGCGGCCACAATCAGCATGTGGGCCACGTCGCGCGCGGCGACGAGGACGGGTTCGACGCGCCCGCTGTGACGCTGGCCGACCTCGCGGCGCGCCTGCAGGGCCGGTTCGCGCTGGTCTCCGACATCGAGGGCGCCGAGACGGCGATGATCGCCGCCGAGGTGGAGACCCTCCGGCGCTGCGACGCGGTCGTCCTCGAGGTGCATCCGGCTGTCTATGGCTATGGCGAGGCCGGGGTCGATGCGATCACGGAAACACTCGCGCGGGCCGGGCTGCACAGGATCGAGCGCGAGCAGGACGTGATCGCATATGGCCGCGCGCTCGATTCCTGATTGAGAATCGTTCGCAAGTTTTCGCTTCCCCTCGGGCGTTCTTTCAGATAGGTAAGAGACCCTGACGCAAAATATGGGGGTCGCAACCATGACCAGCCTTCGTCTCTTCGCCCTGTCCACGGCTCTTTCGGTCGCGGCTCTGCCCGTTGCCGCCGCCGAGGTGACGTTGCGATTCCAGCATTTCGTGAACCCGGCTTCGGCCAACCCCACGCATTTCATGCAGCCCTGGGCCGACGCGATCGAGGAACAGTCCGAGGGTCGCATCGAGGTGCAACTCTACCCGTTCATGCAACTCGGCGGGGCGGCACCCAACATGTACGACCTGATCGCCGACGGCGCGGTCGACGGCGGCTGGGTCATTCCCGGCTACCAGGCCGGACGCTTCCCCGAGGCCGAGGCGCTGGAGCTGCCCTTCATGACGCCCAAATCCGCGGAGGCCGCCTCGGTCGCCGCATGGGAGTTCACGCAGGCGCACCTGATGGACGATTTCGCGGACATCCATGTCATCGCGGCGCACATGCACGGCCCGGGCCTCGTCCACAAGAAAGGCGCCGCCCCCGAGAGGGTCGCCGATTTCGCGGGGCTGAACCTGCGCGGCCCGTCGCGCCCGGCGACGCTCCTCCTCGACGCGATGGGCGCCAACCCGATCGGGATGCCCGTGCCCGCCTTTCCCGAGGCGCTGTCTAAGGGGGTGCTCGACGGGGGTGTCATCACCTGGGAACAGGCGCCGTCCCTAAAGCTCGACGAGCTGACCGACAGCCATACGGACGTGGCCGGCGACCGGTCGCTCTACAACCTCTACTTCCTCTGGGCCATGAACCGCGACGTCTACGAGGGCCTGCCCGAGGACCTGCGCGCGGTGATCGATGCCAATTCCGGGGCGATGGCCTCGGCCTGGGCGGGCCGCGCGCATGACACCGGCGATGCCGAGGGACGCGCGGTGATCGAGGCCTCGGGCAACCAGATCGCCGAGTTGACGCCCGAGGTCACGACCGAGATCGAAGCGCTCGGCGCCGACGTGATCGACGCGTGGATCGTGGAGATGGACGGCAAGGGCTTCGACGGCTCGACGCTGGTCGAGGACGCGCACGCCGCGATGGCGAAGGCCGGGGCACGCTAGGAGACGTGTCAGGCCGTGGCGAGGGTCACGACCGTGCCGCCATAGCTCCGCTGATCGGCGAGCGACAGGAAGGACGGCAAGCGTGGCGCCGCGCCGTCCTCCCACATGATGGTCGCGCCGGGTGCCAGCCAACCGCCCGCCCGGAGCGCGTCGAGCACGGCCTCGCCCATTCCCTTGCCGTAGGGCGGATCGAGCAGGATCAGGTCGTGCGGCGTGCCCGCGCCGATGCGCCGGACATCCTGCGCGAGGATCGTCGCGGGTGCCTCCAGCAGGGCCACGTTCTCGCGCAGGATCGCCAGCGCCGTGCGGCCGCTTTCGACGAATGTCGCATGGGCGGCCCCCCGGCTCAGCGCCTCGAGCCCCAGCGCGCCGGTGCCCGCGAACACATCGAGGACGCGGGCGCCATCGAGGTCCAGACCATGCGAGTTGAGCAGGAGGTTGAAGATCGACTCGCGCACCCGGTCGGTCGTGGGGCGCAGATGCGCGGCGGCATCGCCGGCTCCGATCGCGGTCAGCCTGCGCCCCCGCCAAAGACCGCCGACGATCCTCACAGCAGCGACTTGATCGCGACCCCGGCATCCGCCACCGCCGCCTTGTCGGGCGAGCGTCCGGCTTCGATCAGGCGCTTGCCGACCATGTAGGCGCGGGGGGCATTCATCGCATCGACGGCCAGCAGGGTGTCCCCGGCGTAGTACCAGTGCGACCGGCCCTCGCCATCGCGCGCCACGATATCGTCGAAGCCCGCGTTCAGCCCCGCGATCTGAAGCTTCACATCGTACTGATCGGACCAGAACCACGGCTTGGCCACGTAAGGCGCGTCGTCGCCCATGAGGTTGCCCGCGACGGCCTCGGCCTGGTCGATGGCATGTGGCACGGATTCCAGCCGGACCCGGTCGCCCCGGTACGGAAAGGAGCAGCAGTCGCCCACGGCCCAGATGCCCGCGGCCGATGTGCGCCCACGATCGTCCACGGCGATCCCGTTATCGAGCGTCAATCCCGCCGCCTCGGCCAGCGATGTCTCGGGCTGCGCGCCGATCCCGGCGATGACCACATCGACCGACAGCTCCGCACCGTCGGTCAGCCGCGCCCCCGTGATGCGCCCGTCGCCCAGAAGCGTATCGAGGCCGACGCCCTCGCGGATATCCACGCCCTGATCGCGGTGGAGCGCGCGGAACCAGTCCGCCGTCGGCTTGCAGGCCACGCGCTTGAGCAGTCGCACATTGAGTTCGACAAGAACGACCTCCATCCCGATCTTTCGGGCCACCGCCGCGGCCTCGAGGCCGATATACCCGCCCCCGACCACCAGCATCCGGCGGCCCTCCATCATTTCGGGGGCGAGCCGGTCGATATCGGCGAGCGTGCGCACGACATGGGTGCCGGGCAGACCGCCGGTGCAGCGGTCCGGCAGGACATTGGCGCGCGATCCGGTGGCGAGGACCAGCGCGTCCCACCCTTCGGTGCCGCCCGCATGAGTCAACGTCCGCGCCTCCGGGTCTATGGCGGTGACGCGCGTGTCGGTCCGAAGCTCGACGTCCTGTTCGGACCAGAAG
Organism: uncultured Jannaschia sp.; assembly: GCF_947503795.1. Lineage (NCBI taxonomy): Bacteria > Pseudomonadati > Pseudomonadota > Alphaproteobacteria > Rhodobacterales > Roseobacteraceae > Jannaschia > uncultured Jannaschia sp. Next base: position 67,693 of record NZ_CANNEZ010000001.1, read on the forward strand.
GATGCGGGTCGCAGGTAGAGCCGCTCGCGCGTAATGTCGCCAAGGAGATACCCCTTCGACAGGGGTGGCCGCTGATAGGGGATTTCGGGCTCGTCACCCCAGAGCGTAATGCGCCCGCCGTAGCCGCGCTTGCGCAGCGTCTCGGCGCAGGTGGCCCCCGCCTGTCCGGCGCCGATGATGGCGATATGATCCATGACGCCCCTCACTGGCCGCGTTGCTTCGGCAGGGCTATATGCCCTTGGTCAGAGTTTCAAACGCGAGGACCGCACCGATGGCAATCCAAGAAGGCGACCGCCTCCCCGACGCCGAGCTTCTGCGCATGGGCGATAGCGGGCCCGAAGCGGTGTCGCTCACCTCGCTCGTCTCGGGCAAGACCGTGGCGCTCTTCGCGCTGCCGGGGGCCTATACCGGCGTCTGCACGACGGCCCATGTCCCCAGCTTCATCCGCACCAAGGACCAGTTCGCCGACAAGGGCGTGTCCGAGGTGATCTGCATCGCGGTGAACGACCCGTTCGTCATGAAGGCCTGGGGCGCCGATACCGGTGCGACGGAGGCCGGCATCCACATGCTGGGCGATGCCGACGGGGCCTTCACGCGCGCGGTCGGCATGGGCTTCGACGCGCCGCCCGCGGGGTTCCACGGCCGCTCGCGGCGCTACGCGATGATCGTCGAGGACGGCGTGGTCAAGACGCTTCATGCCGAAGAAAGCCCCGGCGTTTGCGAGACGTCCGGTGGTGAGGCGCTGCTGGCCACGGTCTAGACGTACTCAACTCCGGCGGGTCGAGAGGTAGAGGTTGGTTTCGGACCGGCTGACGCCCTCGATCAACCGGATGCGGTTCAGCGTGACGTCGAGCGCCTCGAGCGTGTCGGCGCCAAGTTCCGCAATCAGGTCCCAGCGTCCGTGGGTCGAGTGCACCGCCTCGACCTCGGGCATGGCGGCGATGCCACGGGCGATGCGCGCAGCACCGCGCCCCTCGATCTCGATCAGGATGATGCCGCGCACCGGCCGGTCGGCCAGATCGCTCTTGAGAACGGCACGGTAGCCGAGGATCTCGCCCGCTTCGGCCAGCCGCTCCATCCGGGCGCGGACCGTCGCGCGGGTCACGCCCAGCCGCCCTGCCAGCGTCGAGATCGCGGCCCGCCCGTCGGCGGCAAGTGCGGCCAGCAGCCGCCGGTCCAGATCGTCCATCCTGCGCAGTCCTCTTGACCGATCCGGGCGATCCGTCGCCCGTTTCGGTCAATTAGGCGGCTGTAACGGCGGCGTCCAGCGGGTCATGCTCCGCCGACAGACAGGAGACGCGTCCATGACCAAAGAGATCACCCTGATCGGGGCCCCCGTCGAATCCGGGGCTGGCCGGCGCGGCTGCGTCATGGGGCCGGACGCGCTGCGGACCGCCGGGTTGGCGCGCGCGCTGGCCGAGCTGGGCCACGACGTCACCGATCGCGGCAACCTCGTCTCCGAGACCACGCCGCGCCCGCCCGCGCCCAATCCCGCGATCCACGATCTCGACCTCTGCGCCGGTTGGGTCGAGGCGCTGCAGTCGGTCGACGTGCCCGCCGGGACGGTCCCGATCTTCATGGGCGGCGATCACCTGATGGCGGCGGGCACGGTGCCCGCGATGGCGGCGCGATCCGAGCGTCCGCTTTTCGTGCTCTGGCTCGACGCCCATAGCGACATCCACGACCTGACCTCGACCGACAGCGGCAACCTGCATGGCACGCCGGTCGCCTATTACACCGGGCGCGCCGACTTCACGCCGCACTTCCCGGCCCCGCGCGCCACGGTCGATCCGGCGAACATCTGCATGATCGGCTTGCGCTCGGTCGACCCGTTCGAGAAGGCCGCGCTGGCCGATGCGGGCATCGACGTGACCGACATGCGCGCCATCGACGAGCGGGGCATCGCGGCCCCGCTGGGCGCGTTCCTCGACCGGGTGCGCGACGCGGGCGGCGACCTGCATGTCAGCTTCGACGTCGACTTCCTCGAGCCCTCCATCGCGCCCGCCGTCGGCACCACGGTCCCCGGCGGAGCCACCTTCCGCGAGGCGCATCTGGTGATGGAGATGCTGCACGACGCCGATCTCGTGACCTCGCTCGATCTCGCCGAACTCAACCCCTTCCTCGACGACCGGGGCCGGACCGCGACGCTGCTCGTGGACCTCGTCTCGTCGCTCTTCGGAAAATCCGTCCTCGACCGCCCGACCCGGAGCCGCACATGACCGATCTCAGCCCCTCCAAACTGGCCATGGTGCCCTTCGTGTCGGTCGATGACATGATGCGGATCGTCAACGATGCGGGCGTGGCCGAGACCATCGCGGCCATCGCCGACCGGATCGAGGCCGACTTCGTCCGATGGGAGGATTTCGACAAGGTCGCGCGCGTGCCGAGCCATTCCGAAGAGGGCGTGATCGAGCTGATGCCGACCTCGGACGGCGAGCATTACGGCTTCAAATACGTCAACGGCCATCCCGCCAACATGGCGCGGGGCTTCCAGACGGTGACGGCCTTCGGCGTGCTGGCCCGCGTCGACACCGGCTACCCCGTGATGCTGTCGGAGATGACGGTTCTGACCGCGCTCCGGACGGCGGCGATGTCGGTCGTCGCGGCGCGGCATCTCGCGCCGAAGGGTGCGCGCGTCATGGCCATGATCGGAAACGGCGCGCAGTGCGAGTTCCAGGCGCTGGGCTTCCACCACGTTCTCGGGATCGAGGAGGTGCGGCTCTGGGACATCGACCCGGCCGCGACCGAAAAGGCGACGCGCAACCTTCAGGGCACGGGCCTTCGGGTCGTGCCCTGCACCTCCGCCGAGGAGGCGATCACCGGCGCGCAGATCATCACGACCTGCACCGCCGACAAGAAGCAGGCCACGATCCTCAGCGACAACATGGTCGGCGCGGGCGTGCATCTGAATGCCATCGGCGGCGACTGCCCCGGCAAGACCGAGCTGCATCCCGACATCCTGCACCGGGCCGAGATCTTCGTCGAATATCCGCCGCAGACCCGGATCGAAGGCGAGATCCAGCAGCTCGCCCCCGATCATCCGGTGACCGAGCTCTGGCGCGTGTTCTCGGGCGAGGTGCCCGGTCGAACCTCGGACGGTCAGATCACCCTCTTCGACAGCGTGGGTTTCGCGACCGAGGATTTCAGCGCCCTGCGTCATATCCACGGCGAGATGAAGCGGACCGGGTTCTATGTCGATCTCGACATGCTCGCCGACCCGGACGATCCGCGCGATCTCTTCGGGATGGTAAGCCGCGCCGCTGCCGCGTGACCGGGGCTGGCCTGCCTCAGTCCTCGCGGACGATGTGCACCGTGCGGTTAGGGAAGGGGATGTCCACGCCCGCGGCGTCCAGCGCCAGCTTCACGTCGCGGTTCATGTCCTTCCAGTAGCCGAAGAAATCGGTTCGCTTGACCCAGGCCCGGACGAGGAAATCGACCGACGAGGCGCCGAGTGCGTCGACCTTGATCGTCGGCTCCGGCTCGCCGAGGAAGCGCGCGTCGGACGTGATCGTGTCGCGGATGACCTGCTCCACCAGACCCAGGTCGGCGTCGTAGGCCACGCCGAAGATCCATTCGGCCTGTCGCGTATCGTAGGCCGAGTAATTGGTGATCGTGTTCCCCCAGACCTCGGAATTGGGGATGATGATCTGCACGTTCCCGATGCTGGCCAGTTCCGTGAAGTTGAGGTTGATCGATTTCACCGTCCCGCTCTCGCCGTTGATGGAGACGAAATCGCCCAGCTTGATGGGCCGGAAGAAGATCAGCATCACGCCCGCCGCCACGTTCGAAAGCGTGCCCTGTAGTGCCAGTCCGATGGCGAGGCCCGCCGCACCGATGACGGCGATGAGCGATGTGGTCTGGATGCCGAACGTGTTCAGCACGATCACGAACGCCAGACCGATCACCACGTAGCGGGCGATGTTGGCGAGGAAGTCGAACAGCGTCTTGTCCAGGCGCGCGTGCCTGTCGGCCAGCGTCTTGATGCGGCGGCCGACCCAACCCGAAATCAGGAAGCCGACGAAGAGGACGAGGATCGCCGCCAGGATATCGCCCAGCAGCGCCGCGAGAAAATCGAACGAGATGAAGTCGCCCAGCGTCCTGCCGGCATAGATCTCGGTCGAGAGCAATTCGTTCATCAGGTCAGTCCGTCGATCGCCTCGGCCAGACGGTGATCCCTGTCGGTGATGCCGCCCGAATCATGGCTCGTAAGCCGGATGTCGACGCGGTTCCAGACATTCGTCCAGTCGGGATGATGATCGTGGCGTTCGGCCAACAGGGCGACGCGCGACATGAAGGCCCAGGCTTCCGCGAAGTCGGCGAAGACGAAGCGCCGTTCCAGCCCGCCTTCGCGTATCGTCCATTCCCCTTCGGTCATTCCTGTTCCTCCTGCCGGTCGCGTCGGAACGGACCGTAGGCGGTCAGCACCTCGATGTCCTGCTCGATGGCATCGGCCTCGGCGTCGAGGAATTGCGCGATGGCCCGGCGGAAGCCCTCGTTCGGGATATGGTGCAGCGAGTGGCAGACCACGGGGAGGTAGCCGCGCGCCAGCTTGTGATCGCCCTGCGCCCCCGCCTCGACCCGGTCGAGGCCCCGCGCGATGGCATGCTCGATGGCCTGATAGTAGCACAGCTCGAAATGCAGGGCCGGGTGGTGTTCGGCACAGCCCCAGTAGCGCCCGTAGAGCACGTCGCGTCCGATGAAGTTCAGGGCGCCCGCGACCGGCTCACCCTCGCGTTCGGCCAGCACCAGAAGGACGTCGTGCCGCATCGTCTCCTGCACGCGGTCGAAGAACGCGCGCGTCAGGTAGGGTTGGCCCCATTTGCGCGCGCCCGTGTCCTGGTAGAAGCGCCAGAACGCGTCCCAATGATGCGGCTTCAGATCGTCGCCCGTATAGGCCCGGATGACGCCGCCGAAGCCCCGCGCCGTGGCCCGCTCCTTGCGCAGCGTCTTGCGCTTCCGGCTGGAGAGCGCGGCGAGGAAGGCATCGAAATCCGCGTAGCCGTCGTTGAACCAGTGATATTGCTGGCTCGCCCGCGCCATCAGGCCTTTGGCCACGCCCGCATCGCGCTCGGCCGCGGTACAGAAGGTGACGTGGAGCGACGACAGGTCGTTCTGCTCGGTCACCGCCACCATGCCCTGAACCAGCGCATCGAACCCAACCTCCGCATGGTCGGGATGCACGAGGAACCGTCGCCCCGTCGCGGGCGTGAACGGTACCGCGACCTGAAGCTTGGGATAGTAGTCGCCGCCCGCACGCTCCCAGGCGTGGGCCCAGTTGTGGTCGAAGATATATTCGCCCTGGCTGTGACCCTTGGCGTACATCGGCGCGACCGCGATCACGTCGTCGCCGCGACGCGCGGTCATGTAGTGCGGCTGCCAACCGGTGCCGGGCCCGACGCTGCCGCTTTCTTCGAGGGCGCGCAGGAAGCGATATGTCGTGAACGGATCGTCGGGCGGGCCGCCATCGGCCGCCTCGGGGCAGGCACAGGCATCCCAATCGACGGCGTCGATCTGGTCGAGGCTTTGCAGGATGTGGAGTTCGACGGCGGTGTCGGTCATCGACCAGAGTTGGGGTGCCCGCCCGTCAGGGCAAGTAGCCTTCGAAGGTGACACCGTCGGCGATGCGCAGGGCGGTGGCCTCGGCCGTCGCCGAGCGCACCGTCCAGCAGAGGATCGAACGCCCCGTGGCGCGGACCCGCGCCACCTCGGGCATGTCGAGCGCGGCCGCCTCGTGGCTGATGAATTGCGCGCCGACCCGGTCGAGATCGGGCATCGCGCGCAGCCGGTCGCGGGTCGCGGCGCCCAGTTCGGGCCAGTGCGCCGGGTCGAAGGCCGAGGTCGTCAGGCCGCGCGGCAGGTCGGGCGCGCGTTCGGCCAAATGAGCCACCGCGTGCGGGTTGAACGACATCACCGCGACTTCGCCACCATAACCGTGCAGCGCGTCGATCACCGCGTCCTCGAGGGGGCCGACATTCGGGCCCATCTCGCCGTCCTGGTCCTTCACCTCGATCAGCAGCGGAACCGCGCCGTCGACCATCGCGAGCACTTCGGCCAGCGTCGGGATGCCGTCCGCGCCGCCACGCAGCCGGGTCCGGCCCAGATCGTCGGCGGTATGCCCGGCGACCGGCCCGGTCGCATCGGTCAGCCGGTCGAGCACGGCATCGTGGAACACCATCGCCACGCCGTCCGACGCGGGCTGGATGTCGATCTCGATCGCGTAGCCCCGGTCCAGCGCCGCTCGGATCGCCGCGCGGCTGTTCTCGGGGCGCCCGTCGCGTCGGTCGTGAAGCGCGCGATGGGCGATATGGACGGGCAGCCGGATCATGCGACCCGGAAAATGCCCTCGATCTCGACCGCGACGCCGAAGGGCAGGACCGCGCCCACGGCCGAGCGGCTGTGGCGGCCGGCATCCCCGAGGATCTCGACCAGCACGTCGGACGCGCCGTTCACGACCTTCGGCTGGTCGGTGAAGTCGGGGGTGCTGTTGACGAAGGCGGTCAGCTTCACGACCTGCTGCAGCCGCTCGATATCCCCGTCGCAGGCCGCGCGGACCTGCGCCAGAAGGCTGATGGCGCAGGCCCGTGCGGCGGCGGCGCCGTCCTCGACGGACATGTCGTCGCCCAGCCGACCCGTGATCAGGCCGTCGGGTCCGGCACTGATCTGACCGGAGACGAACAGAAGGTCGCCCGTTCGCACGGCCGGGACGTAGTTGGCTTGCGGCGCCGGTGCGTCCGGCAATGTGATCCCGAGGTCGGCGAGGCGCTGGGCGATGGACATGGCATTAGGGCTCCGGAGCGATGTGGTTGCGCGACGCTGGCACGGGGGCGCAGAATTGTGAAGCCGGGCTCAGGGCTCGCGGAAGGCCCGCCCGAAATACCGCTCAAGCGGCTGGACCAGGTACCGCAGAAGGGTGCGATCCCCGGTGCGCAGGAACGCATCGACGGGGATGCCGGGCCGCAGCAGGTACGTCAGGCGCGTAGCGGCCCCGGTCTCCATCTCGATCTCCAGCCGGTAGCGCATCACGCCCGGCGCCGCCTCATGGGCATCGGGCGCCACAGCCCGCACATGGCCCGCGACTGTTCCCGAACGCGTCGGGTCCAACGTCGGAAAGCGCAGCATGGCCGGCTGGCCCGGTCGCACATCTTCGATATCGGCGGCCGCGACCGACGCCTGCACCGTAGCCATCCGCCCGCCCGGTATGATCCGCGCCACGGGCGCGCCGGGCATCAGCACGGCGCCGGCGGCGACACGCTCGACCTCGTGGAGAGTGCCCGAAACGGGCGCGCGGATATCCAGCCGCGCGATCCGGCCGTCCAATTCCGCGGCGCGCGCGGCAAGATCGGCCGCCTGCAAGGCGAGATCGCGCAGCTCCGCGACGGCCCGCGTTCGCGCCTCCGCCCGGTGGCGGATCACGTCCTGCGCAAGATCGGCATCACGCCCGTCAAGGCGCGCCATTTCGGCCTGGATCGCCGCTCGTGCCGCCGAAAGGCGCGCGACCTCGCGGTTGAGCCCCGAGAGGCGCGCGGTCTGGGTCAGGCCGCGTTCCATCAACGCCGTCTGCGCATCCCGCTCCTCCGACACGAGGCGGATCTGGTCGGCCAAGGCGGCGTCCTGCGCCCCGAGCGCGTCGCGTTCGCGCGCATGGAGCGCGGTCCGGTCTGCCAGATGGGCGTCCATGTCCGCCAGGGTCTGGCGATGCGCGGCCAGAAGGTCCTGCTGGCCGCGCAGCATCGCGACCTGTTCCGGGGCTTCGGGGCCGCTGAAGGTGTCAGGTGGGCGCAGGGCGTCGCGCCCGTCGCGCTCGGCCTCCAGGCGGGCCATGCGGACCGCGATTTCGGATCGGCGCCGGGCGATCCGTGCCGCCTCCTCGATCAGGCCGTCGCCCTCGAGCCGGATCAGCAGGTCGCCGGCCGCCACGCGGTCATGCTCGGACACGGCGCGCATCGCGACCCGTCCACCGTCGAGATGCGCCACCGTCACCGCGTCCCCCGCGACCGCGATCCGGCCCGCTGCGATCACCGCGCCCGAAATCGGGACCGTCGCACCCCAGACGACGAGGCCGCCGCAGAGCAGCGCGAGCGCGATGAGCCCCGGCAGGACGAAGGCCCGGACCGGCCAATCCCGGTCAGGCGGGGTCGCGGCGTCGGTCGCTCCCTTTGGTGCGGGGAAGCGAGGCGTCGCCGGGACGGGCGTGTTCAAGGCGTTCATGGCGGCGTCGCGGCACGGGCGGGCTGCGCCTCCGGTCCGGCGCGGCGCCGCAGCACCGCGTCGCGCGGCCCGTGGTCAGCGACGCGGCCGTCGGACAGGACGATCACCGTCTCGCAGTCGCGCAGCGCGAACGCGCGATGGGCCATGATGACGACCGCCGCGCCGCGCGCCTTTGCCTGGCGGATCGCGTGTTGGAATGCGGCCAGACCCGGATCGTCCAGCGCGGCGGTGGGATCGTCGAGAACCAGAAGCGGCGGGCGTCCATGAAGCGCGCGGGCGAACGCGATCCGCTGCACCAGTCCGGCGGGCATCGCGTCGTCGCATCGCGTCCCGTAGCCGTCGGGCAGGGCCCGGATCACGGCATCCGCACCGGCGGCGCGGGCCGTGGCGCGGGCCTCGGCAAGACCGGCCGACGGGTCGAAACGGACGATGTTCTCGGCGATCGAACCCGGCAGAAGGCGCGGCAACTGCGGCAGGTAACCGATCAGTGCGGCTCGTATGTCCGGAGGCTGCGCGGTCAGGTCCTCGTCCCCGAGCCGCAGGGTGCCATCGAACGGATCGAGCGCTCCGGCGATGGTCCCTGCCAGCGCGCTCTTGCCCGCCCCGCTGAGCCCGATCACGCCCAATGCGGCCCCAGCGGGCACCGTCAGGTCGATATGGCGCAGGATCGGCCGCGTCGCGCCGAGGAGCGCCACGCAGAGATGGCGGATCACGAAGGGTGGGCGCGCGGTGATCCGGCCCGGCGTGGCGATCGGCGGGGCGTCGGCGGTTAAGTCGAGGGCGCCGAGGCTCCTCCGCGCGTCGCGCGCCGCGCGGATCACGGGCCCGCCCGCGATCGCCTGCTCCAGCGGCGCGAGTGCGCGGCCGAGCATCAGGGCCGAGACGAACATCGCCCCCGCCGTCAGCTTGTCATGGATCACCAGGAATGCGGCCGCGCCCAGCATCGCCGATTGCAGCCCGAGGCGGAGCGTGCGTGCACCGGTCGTGAAGGCGCCGGCCCGGTCGGAGAGCGCGACGATCCGGTCCAGCGCGGCCGCGCGCGCGCCGCGCCACCGCGCTGCGGCGGCATCCGCCATGCCGAAGAGCCGCACGGTAGCGAGATGGTCGCGCAGCGAAGCCCCCTCCTCTTCGGCGGCGCTGCCGGCGGCGTCCATCTCGGCGCGGGGCGTCGCAATGGCGATCCGTTGCAGCTGATCCAGCCCCACGAGGATCAGCGCGCCCGCGAGGGCGACCGCGCCGAGCATTGGGTGGAAGATCCCGATCGCGAGGATCAGAACCGGCGTCCAAGGCAGGTCGAAGAGCGCGAGGAAGACCGGGGCCGAGGGCAACGCGCGGATCGCGTCGATGGCCCGCGCCACATCGCGGATGTCGGCCTCGGTGCGTGTGGTCCCGGAAGCCGTGGCGGTCGCGACATGCCCGTCCAGCGCGGATTGCAGGCGCGCGCCGAGCCGCAGCGCGATCCGGGCGCGGAGGTGGTCGAGCACGGCCATCGCGACGAACAGCGCCGCGGCGAGGATCGACAGCGCGACGAGCGTGGCCTCGGACCGCGAGGTCAGCACGCGCTCGTAGACCTGCAGCATATAGAGCGGGCCGGTGAGCATCAGCAGGTTCACCGCGACCGAGAAGATCGCGATCATGGTTAACGCGGGTGTCCCGACGGTGCGGAGGGTCGGCAAGGCGACCGCTCCGCCCCGCCGGTGGGGCCTCATCCTCGGGCGTCCGCCATTGTCAGTTGCGCCCGAAGATGCCGCCAAGCACATCCATCAGGATGCGCTCCGCGATATCAGGTTGACGGGCGGGGGCCTGCTGCTGGGGCGCAGGCTGCGGCTGTTGGGGAACAGGCCGCGCCTCGCGTGGGGGATCGATCATCGGCAGGGGCGTGACGGGGGCGCCGTCATGGACGCGGGCCATCGTCTCCCGCCAGATCTCCGCCGGGAGGCCGCCGCCGGTGACGCCGGTCAGGGGCGTGTTGTCGTCGTAGCCCATCCAGACGCCCGCGACGTAATCGCCGGTAAAGCCGATGAACCATGCATCCCGCGCGGCCTGCGTTGTGCCGGTCTTGCCCGCGGCGGGCCGGTCGCCGGGCAGGGCGGCCCGCGTGCCGGTGCCCGCCGCGACGACGCGGGACATCATGTAGACGAGCTGGCGCGCGGCGTCCTCGGTGATGACGCGCTCGCCCAGCCCGCCCTCGTGATCCAGGAGCGAGCCATCCTCGCCGCGCAGTGAAAGCGACGTCAGGCCGTAGGGCGTCACGCTGGTGCCGCCATTGAGGATCCCCGCATAGGCGCCTGTCATCTCGAGCAGGGTCGATTCGCTGACGCCGAGGGCCAGCGCGGGGCCTTGCGCCAGGTCGCTGCGGATGCCGAACTGCTCGGCGACCGTGCGGACCACGTCGCGCCCGACATTCTCGGACAATCGCACGGTTGCGGCGTTGAGCGATCGGGCCAGCGCGTCGGTCAGGCTGACTTCGCCATAGAACTGGTTGGTGTAGTTCGACGGCGAATAGGTGCCCGATCCGGGCACATCTATCGCAAGCTCGCTGTCGAGGACGGTCGAATCGAACCGCCAGCCAAGATCGAGCGCGGCGGCATAGACGAAGGGTTTGAAGCTCGACCCGGTCTGGCGGACGGCCTGCGTGGCGCGATTGAACTGGCCGCCGCCGCGGAGATTGCGTCCGCCGACCATGGCGCGCACGGCGCCGTCAGCACTCATCACGACGATGGCCGCCTGCGCCTCGGAGCCGGCGCGAACCTTCTCCTCGAAGACCCATTCCAGCGCGCCTTCGGCGGCGGCCTGGATGTCCTTGTCGAGCGTCGTGCGGACGATCACGTCCTCGGTCGTCTCGGAAGTCAGGAAATCGGGCGCGTCGGACATGACCCAGTCGGCGAAGTAGCCGCCCGTATCCTGCCGCGCGGCGGGCGACAGGCTGGCGGGGGTTTCCATGGCCTGCGTGAACTCGGCGGTCGTCAGAAGGCCCTGGTCGCGCATCAGGCGCAGCACGGTCGCGGCGCGGTCACGCGCACGTTGCAGGTCGTTGGTCGGCGCGTAGTAGCTGGGCGCCGGCAGAAGGCCCGAGAGCATCGCGGCCTCGGCGGCGTTTACCCGCGCGACGGATTTGCCGAAATAGCGCTGGCTGGCGGCGGCGAAACCCCGCGCCCCCGCGCCAAGGTAGGCGCGGTTGAGATAGATCGACAGGATCTCGTCCTTCGAGAACTTCGCCTCGAGTGCCAGCGCGTAGGGGATCTCCTTCATCTTCCGCCAGACGGATCCGGCGCGGCAATCGGCCTCGAATTCAGCCTCGGTCATGCCGAGCGTCTGGTCCCAGTCATTGCCGAGGCAGAGGAGCTTGGCGACCTGCTGCGTGATAGTCGAGCCGCCATTGCCCGAGAGCGGCCCGCGCCCGGCGGCGAGATTGGTCCGGATCGCGCCCGCGATGCCGCGCGGACTGACGCCGATATGGCGGTAGAAGCGCTTGTCCTCGGACGCGATGACCGCGTCGCGCAGATAGGGCGAGACGCTATCGGTCGTGACCAGCCCGCCGAAATTGTCGCCCCGCCACGCGAAGGTCTCGCCCGAGCGGTCCTGCAGCGTGACCGAACCGCGTGCGCGCCCGTCGGCCAGCGTCGCCATGTCGGGGATGCGGGCATAGTTGTAGAAGGTCGCCGCCGTGAGGATGGCCAGCACCACCAGCGCGCCGCGCCACGAGAGCGCCCAGCCGACGCGGATCAGCATCCGGAACGGCCAGATCAGCCAGCCGAGCGGGCCACGGCGCTTCGGCGCGGCCTTGCGGCGTCGCGCCGATGCCTTGCGCGTCGTCGCCGCCGGTTTGGCTGCGGGCGCGCTGCGCCTGCGGTCGGCCACGAGCCGCGTCTTGCCGGATTTTGCCATCTGCTGCCCGTCCCATTCGAGGCGCGGCCATCGGCGGATCGATCCGCCCCCGCCCGCCCAGTGCGGATTTTCCGTCAAGATAGACATTGCCGGACCGGTTGTGCACCCGAAGGCGTGAATCCTTCGCTAATGCAGCATCCGTGCAATGCACAAATATTAGGCACTGCCTAGCGATTCCGCATTTATTCGCGTCCCCGCCGCCAGACAGGGCGATCCGCCGTGGGCGACTCGTTGCGATTTCAGCCCTCTCGCCTCTGATCTGCCCCCATCCGGGCCCCGACGCACGGGCCATGAGAGAAGGGGAAGCATGTGAAACTCATCATCGCAGCGATCAAGCCGTTCAAGCTCGAGGAGGTGCGCGAGGCGCTCACCACTCTGGGCGTGCGCGGCATGATGGTCACCGAGATCAAGGGGTTCGGGAGCCAGTCCGGCCATACCGAGATCTATCGCGGCGCCGAATACGCCGTGAACTTCGTGCCGAAGGTCAAGCTCGAGATCGTCGTGCCCGAGACGATGGCCGACCAGGTGGTCGAGACGATCGCCAGCACCGCCAAGACCGACAAGATCGGCGACGGCAAGATTTTCGTCCTCGACGTGCAGCAGGCGGTCCGCGTCCGGACCGGCGAGCTGAACGACGACGCCATCTGAACGACCGCCAAGGGGAAAAACGGACATGCAATTGAACAAGACACTCACCCTCGGCCTGGCACTCGCCATGGTGCCGCTCGTGGGCTTCGCCCAAGAGACGGTCGTCGTGGTCGAAGACGCCGAGGCCGCCGCGCCGACCTTCGACGAAATCGGCCCCTACCTGATGACGACGCTGCTGTTCCTGATCGGCGGCTTCCTCGTGTTCTGGATGGCGGCCGGGTTCGCCATGCTGGAGGCCGGCCTCGTCCGGTCGAAGAACGTCACGACGCAGCTGACGAAGAACATCGCGCTCTTCTCGATCGCGGGCATCATGTACTGGCTGATCGGCTATGGCATCATGTATCCCGGCGACTTCAACGGCTACTTCGCGCTACAGGGCTGGTTCACCGAGCTTGAGCCGGTCGGTCTTGCGGCGGCGGATGCCGATCTGGGTTACGCCTCGGTCGCGTCGGACTTCTTCTTCCAGCTGATGTTCTGCGCCACCACCGCGTCGATCGTCTCGGGCACGCTGGCCGAGCGCATCAAGCTCTGGCCGTTCCTGATCTTCGTCGTCGTGCTGACGGGCTTCATCTACCCGATCGAAGCGTCCTGGCAGTGGGGCGGCGGCTGGCTGAGCGAGATGGGCTTCAGCGACTTCGCCGGCTCGACCCTCGTCCATGCCGCCGGTGGCTTCGCCGCACTGGCCGGTGCCATCGTGCTCGGCCCGCGCCTGGGCAAGTATGCCAAGGACGGCCGCGTCATCCCGATGCCCGGCTCGAACCTGGCCCTTGCGACGCTGGGTACGTTCATCCTGTGGCTCGGCTGGTTCGGCTTCAACGGCGGCTCGCAGCTTGCGGCCGGCACCGTGGGCGACATCACCGACGTGGGCCGGATCTTCGCCAACACCAACATGGCCGCCTCGGCCGGTGCGGTGGCCGCGCTGATCCTGACGCAGGTGATGTACAAGAAGGTCGACCTGACAATGGTGCTGAACGGCGCGCTGGCCGGCCTCGTGTCGATCACGGCCGGGCCGCTCGACCCGTCGCTCTTCGGGGCCCTCTGGATCGGTGCGATCGGCGGCGTGATCGTGGTCTTCGCGGTCCCGATGCTGGACAAGATGAAGATCGACGACGTCGTCGGCGCCATTCCGGTCCACCTGCTGGCCGGTCTCTGGGGCACGCTCGCGGTTCCGTTCTACACCGACGGCACCAGCTTCGTGACGCAGTTCATCGGCTTCGCGTCGATCGGCATCTTCGTCTTCGTGGTCTCGATCGTCGTCTGGTTCATCCTGAAGGCGACCATGGGCATCCGCGTCAGCGAGGAAGCCGAGATCGCCGGGCTCGACACGACCGAGCTGGGGATGGAGGCCTATCCGGAATTCGCCCGCGGCTGACGCCCCGCGCGACCCGACATGAGGGAAGGGCCCGGTCGCAAGACCGGGCCTTTTCTGCGTGGGCGAGGAGCTCAGAGCAGGATCGCGGCGGCGCCCAGCATCATGAGGAGGGCCGTGCCGTCCGCCGCAACGGAGCGGCCCGCCGTTGAACCCGCGAACGTGCGGTCGGCGTTCGAGTCGGCATGGTCGGAGGTATTGGGCGAGCTGGCGCGCGGAACGGATCGCGCGCCCGAGGATTTCGCACCGCCGCTGGCGCTGGCGACGGGGGCAATCGCGGCGGCGTTGGACTCCCGCGCGGCGCGGGCGATCTTGCTGCACGGGACGTGGGACGCACTCGACGCAATGCTGCCGCCTGCGCTCTGATCAATAATCGGGTGCCCGACGCGGCCCAGGCCGCACCGGGCGTCCGGTCTCAGACGGCGCTTTCGATCCAGTCCTTCAGCGCGGCCTTGGGGGCGGCGCCGATCTTCTGATCCACGGGCTGGCCATCCTTGAAGAGAAACAGCGCCGGAATACCGCGCACGCCCATGGCGGCGGGCGACTGGGGGTTCTCGTCCACGTTGACCTTCACGATCTTGACCCGACCGTCATACTCGGCCGAAAGCTCCTCGAGCGCGGGGCCGATCTGCTTGCAGGGGCCGCACCATTCGGCCCAGAAATCGACGACGACGGGGATGTCGGACTGCTTCACGACCTGATCGAAATCGGCGTCGGTGGCGGGAACGGTGGCCATGCGGGCTCTCCTGGCGGTTGGATGGGTCACGTGCGGAGGGCGAAGCTAGGCACCCCCCGCGGCCGGGTCAATGGCGTCCCATCCGGCCTTCACCAGATCGTGCGGCAGCGGCATGAGCGTCGGCGTGGCGGTCCAGAGGATCGCGCAGGCCACGGTGCGCCCCGGCCAGATCGCCTGCGCCGCATGCGCATAGGCCCCCATCTGCGCCAGAAGGCCCATGGGCGTGTCGTTCGGTGTGTCGGGCACCGCGCGGTTCGATTTGAAGTCCACGATCGTGATGCGGTCGGGCGCGACGAGGACGCGGTCCATCGTGCCGAACATCGCCGGACGCGGCCCATCGGCGGGCAGCGCGAAGGGCAGCTCCGCCAGCGTGTCCGGCGCGAAGAGATGGGCTAGATCGGGCGCGGCGAGCACGCCCGACGCCTCTCGCGCGATGTCGTCCGCATCGTCCTCGGGGCGCAGTTCGGCGTATTGGGCGAGGATGGCGGGGATGGCTGCGGGTCGCGCGGCCGGAGCGAGGCGCGGCAGATGTTCGAGCAGCGCATGGATCGCCGTCCCCCGCCGGAGGGCCGCGTCGGTATCGCCGGGATCGCCGTCCCCCGGCAGCGTCTTGGCGCCCGGCAGGTCCGAGGGCGTCAGCCGCCCGGCCGGGCGCGGCGCGGGATCGGGCAGCGCCTCGAGCCAGGGCGGGGCATCGGGGGCGGCGGTCGCTGCCGGTGCGGTATGGGGGAGCGGCGTCCAGTCGCCGGCCTCGATCCTCAGACCCGTCTCCTCGAATTCGGGCAGGGCGAGCGGCGCCGCCCCCCGCGTCTCCAGCCCGGCCCGGACGCGCGCATGCCAGCTGTCCTCGGGCGCATCGCCGATCTTGCCCGCCGCCGCCACGATGAGCCAGCTCTCGGCCCGCGTCAGCGCCACGTAGAGGAGGCGGTCGCGTTCCTCGGCATCGGCGGTCTGACGCGCCTCGGCCATCGCGGTTTGCGGGGCGGCGCGGTTCGCCTTGGCGGGCAGCCAGGTGACCGTCCCGTCGTCGAGCCGCATAAGACCCGATGGCGCCGTCGCCCGCCGCACCTGCGTTTCGGGCAGGATGACGACTGGCGCCTCCAGCCCCTTGGCGCCGTGCACCGACATGACCCGGATCGACCCGCCGCCGGGCTGCCGCTTGACGTCCACATCCGTCGTCTCGAACCAGCCGAGGAAGCCCGTGAGGCTCGGGACCTGCAACTGTTCATAGGCCAGCGCCTGGCCGAGCAGCGCGTCGATCGCCTCGGCCCGCTCCGGCCCCAACCGCGCGAGGATCAGGCGGCGGCCGTCATGCCGGACGAGGACGCGCTGCAGAAGCTCGTAGGGCCGGAGCGTGTCGGCACCACGCAGGAGATCCGTCAGCATCGCCGTGACGCGCGGGTGCGCACCACCCTCGCGCAGCGCCTGCCAGAGCGTGCCGTCCCGCGGCTGGGCCAGATCGTAGAGCGCCGCCTCGTCCAGCCCGCCCAGCGGGGAACGCAGGATCGTCGCCAGCGACAGGTCGTCATCGGGCGTGGCGACCCAGGTCAACACGGCGATCAGGTCGCGCACCGCCAGATCGTCCGCCAGCGACAGCCGGTCCGCCCCGCCGAGGTCAAGATTGCGCGCCTTGCACTCGCGAATGACGTGGTGGAACAGCGACTTGCGCCGTTGCAGCAGGATCAGGATATCGCCTTCGCGCACGGAGCGGCGGCCATCGCGGGTGGTGATCGGCGTGCCGTCGTCGATCATCCGGCGGATGGCATCGGCGATCCGGCGGGCCAGCACGACCTCGGCATCATCGGCGGCGGGCCGGTCGACGGGATCGAACCAGTGGCGGTCGGGATCGTCCTCCTCCGGTGGTTGCTCGATCGCGGGCCAGAGATCGATGCGACCGGGCTTGGCGGGATCGTGGGCGATATGCTCGGGACGCTCGCCGAGACCGCTGTCGCCGGCGAACACCGCATCCACGAAATCGAGGATGGCGGGTGCGGAGCGGAAGGAATGGCGCAGCGCGTGATCGGCCAGCGGCGGATCGGTCAGGCGCGCGCCGAAGAGGTCGCGCATCCGGTCGAACGCGTTCGGGTCGGCGCCCTGGAAGCGGTAGATCGATTGCTTCCGGTCGCCGACAACGAAGAGCGTCCGCGACACGTCGGGCCGCGCCCCGGCGCCGGCGGCGAACTCCGAGGCGAGCGCCGCGATCACGTCCCATTGCCGCGGCGAAGTGTCCTGTGCTTCGTCCACGAGGATATGATCGAGCCCGCCGTCGAGCTTGAAGAGGACCCATTGCGCCATGTCCGAGGTCGAAAGGAGCGCGCGGGCACGGGCGATCTGGTCGTCGAAATCGAGCCAGCCCCGCGCGGATTTGCGCGCCTCGACGCGCGCGATGAATTCGGGCGCGAAGGCGTGGAGAGCTTGCGATTGGGCCAGCGCCTCGAATGCGGAGATGCGGACAAGGGCGGCGGCCAGGCGGTGCGCGAGCGCCGAGAGATCCTCGCTGGCGGCCTCCCCGATTCGCGCCGCCACGGGTTTGGTGACCGGCGATTTGCGGGGTTGGCCCTCCTTGGTCAGAAGCGCGTCTGCCAGAAGGTCGAACCGGGTTGCGCCATCCGCCAGGAGCGCCTGCGACAGGGCCGTGTTCAGGCGAAGCATCGTGACGGCGGACTCCCCGGCCGTGGCCGCGCGGACGGCTTCGATCAGATCGACGTCTTCGGCCGTGATCGCGGCGTCGCGTATGGCATCCGGCGAGGTGTCGGCGATCCCGAGCGCGCGGCGCAGCGCCGCGTCATCAAGCCTGTCGGCCAGATCCTCCCGGTGGCCCATGACGGCGCGGAGGAAGGCCGACGGCTCCTCCGAGAGGCGGCGGGCGATCCCATCGACCAGCGGCATCGTCTTGGGGTCGGCGGCCATCTCGTCGAGCACATCGGCATGAAGGCGCGCGGCGGCGGTGTCGTCCATCTCGGCAAAGGCGGGCGTGACGCCGGCCTCGAGCGGGAAGCGCCGCAGAAGGGACGCGCAGAAGGCGTGGATCGTCTGGATCTTCAGGCCGCCCGGCGTCTCGATCGCGCGGGCAAACAGCGTGCGTGCGCGCCGGAGCTGGTCGCTCGAGACGGTGCCGCGCGCGGCGCCCAGGCGCGTGATCGCGGCCCGGAGCGCATCATCCGGAAGCATCGCCCATGTCCCCAGCGTGCCGAAGAGCCGGTTCTGCATCTCGCCCGCGGCGGCCTTGGTGTAGGTCAGGCAAAGGATGCGCTCGGGCGGTGTCCCGTCGAGCAGGAGCCACGCCACCCGGTCGGTCAGGACACGGGTCTTGCCCGAGCCGGCATTCGCCGCGAGCCAGATCGATCCCGCGGGATCTGCGGCTGCGATCTGCGCGCGCGTGGCGGCGTCGGGCGGGGCCGTCGTCATGGTCGACCCACGGGAATGACGGTGGCCGGAACCGTGTCGTCCCATTCGCCGAACCGCGAGAGGTGATCGTAATCGCCCGCATAGGTCATGAAATCGGGCGCGAGCCGGGCGATGTAGGGCTGCCCCTCGGCATAGCGCAGCAGCAGATCTGCCAGCTCGTGATAGGTGGCCTCCAGCAGATCGTCCTCTGTCGAAACGGGCTGCGCCTTATAGACGGACCCGATGCTCAGGTAAGCGACCTCGTCCACCCGGCGCTGGGTCAGGTCGGGGAAGGCGCCCCGCTGGACCATCATCGCCTCGAGCAGGAGTTGCTTGGCGAAGACCTTCTGCTGCTTTTCGCTGGGCGCGGGGCCGGTCTTGTAGTCGTAGATCGCCACGGCGTCGCCACGCAGATCCATGCGGTCCGCGCGGGCGGTCAGGGTGAAAGGCGGCTCGGTCAGGACGAGCCTTCCCTGTTCCTCGAGGGCGGTCGGGCGGCCCTCGATGCGCCGCGCCGCCTCGGCCGCAAGGAGATCGGGCAGGACGCGCGCGAACTTGCCCAGCCAGAGCCGCCGCGCGCCGGGCCAGGGGGCCGCCTCCTCGAGGCTCGTGGTCAGCATCCCGTGCAACCGCGCGTCGGCCTCGGGTGGCAGGGCGTCGGGATAGGCGCGCGAGAAAGCTTCCATGGCATCATGCACCGCCCGCCCTCGGACACGGGCATCGGGCCCCAGCCGCAGCGGATCGAGCGGCCTCAGGCGCAGGACGCGCCGGGCGTAGATCGCGTAAGGGTCGCGGATCAGGGTTTCGATCGCGGTCACACCCAGTTCGGTGGGGCGAACCCGGATAGGGGGTTTCGGGGCCGGGCGCGGGGCGGGGGCGGCGGCGTGACGGTGATCCGGTGTTTCGAGACCTGCGGCCTGCGCCAGCCAATCTGTGCCCCGTCGACGCATCGCCTCGAGCGCGGTCCCGGCCTCGGGGCCGATCCCCGCCAAGAGCCCCGTCAGGCGATTGAGCCAGCGCGACGGGACCGTATCGGTCTCGGCATCCCGCACCGCGCGGCTGAGCCAGATCTCGGGCCCGGCGGCGGCCTGCTGGAAGTCATGCGCCGAGAGCCCGACCGTCCGCTCCGGCAGCCGCAGCCCCGCCTGCCGCCGCATCGCCCGGTTGAGCCACGGATCGACGCCGGGGCTGTCGGGCCAGGTGCCGTCGTTCAACCCCCCGAGGATCACGAGCTCCGCCGTTCGTACGCGCGCCTCGAGCGCGCCCCAGATCATAACGTCGGGTCGGGGCGCGTAGCTTTCGCGCACCTCCTCGGCGGCCAGAAGCGTCCCGAGGATGCGAGCGTGGTCCGCCGCCGGGACCGGCGCCGGTCCGCGTTCGGGTGCCGCCTCGGCAAGGGTGTCGACGACGCGCCGGGCCAGACGCCCCGCCGTGCCGTCCCAGATCGCGCCGCCGGGCGCGCCGCCGGGCCCTGCCCCGACCCGCTCCACGAGGGCACGGTGCCGGCGCGCGTGATCCGATAGGTCCCCGCCGCCCATCGGCGCGGCCAGATCGTCCAGAAGACCGCCGAGCCAGGCCCTCCACGCCTCCGGCGCACCGCTCCAGGCCGCAAGGGCGGCGGCGTCGGGAAACGCGGTCTGGTCGCGGCGAAGAAGCTCGAGCTCCAGCCGCCGCGCGTGGGCAAGATGTTCGAGACGATCCGAGCCCGTGGCCGTCAACGGGTGCTTGAGCAGGATCGCGAGGTCCTCGGCTTCGACGGGGCGGCCCCGCATCTCGGCCACATGCAGCAGCAGGCGGCCCGGCGCGGATTGGTTCAGCGGACGCCCGGCGGAATCGTCTGCTTCGATGCCCCAGCGGTCCAGTTGGGCCGCCACCTGCCGCGACAGCACCCGGTCCGGCGTGATCAGCGCCGCGCGCCGCCCCTCGGCCACGGCGCCGCGCAGGCCAAGCGCGATCGCTGCGGCCTCAGCGGCGGGGGAGGGCGCCTCGAGAAGCGTGATGCCCGCGCAGGCCTCCGCGAGACCGGCAAGCTCTGGACCTTCCGTGCGCCAGGCGTCGGTGGCGGGCGCGGGTCGCAGCGCCAGCGACAGAAGGGCGTTGCGCGCGGGCGCGACGGGATCGGCATCGCCCCAGCGCGGCACGTCGCCGCGCGCGAGCCCAAGCTCGGCCAGAAGCGCCGCATGGCGATATTGCGGGTGGTCCTGTTCTCCCGGCGCCTCGGCGGTGAGCGCGGCCCAGGCCGGGTCGGGCATCGCCCCGTCGAGGCCGGGCAGGATCACGGCCCCCTGCGGCAGGTCCAGCACAGCACGGATCAGTCGCCGCGTCGGCGTGCGCGACGCGGTCGAGCCCGCGACGATGACCGGGTCGGCGGGCGGTTCCCCGCGCCAGTGATCGAGCAGCCGGTCCAAGGCGACGGCCTGCGCCCCCGCTTCGGTCAGGCTGCCGTCGCGGGTCTGCCAGTCGGCGACGATCCGCAGGAACTCGAGATTGCGCGCCCAGTGATCGGAGAGGTCGCCCGCGTCGATCGCCTCGAACGCGGCCGGGTCCATCCCCTCCTCCTGCATCTCGCCCAGCAGCGTGGCGAGGCTCGAGGCCAGGTCGAAGGCTGCAGCGGGCGGCGAGAGGTCGGGGCTCCGGCGCAGGGCCGCATCCACCAGCGTGGTTAGCCGAAGCCGCAGCGCGAGCCCGCCGATCTCGGGCTGCGGCGCGCGGCCCGGCGGCAGGAGCGGGGCGAGGTCCGAGACCAGACCGATCCGTGGCAGGAGAGTCGCACCGGTCTCGGCCAGCGCGGCTTCGATGCGGCGGGCCATGCGGCTCGTGTTGACGACGATCGTGACGCGGGCCAGCGCCTCGGGCGGCGCGTCCCCCAGCCGCTGCCGCAGTCCCGCGACGACCATCCGGCTGAAATCCACGCCCGGCGGCTCGTGATGCAGGCCCGAGATCGGCGTCCGGTTCATATTGCGGCCGCCAGCATCGCTTCGGCCTCTGCGATCCCGGCAGGCGAGCCGACATCGGCCCAGCCTCCGGGATGCTCGACCCCGAAGAGACGCCCCGCCTCGAGCATCGGCTGCCACAGGCTCCAGAGCGAGAAGACGGTGTCGGGCACCGCGTCCAGCCCGCCCGTCTTCACGATGCCCGCGCCTGTATAGCCAAAAGGCCGCGCGTCCCGCGTGACGCGCCCGTCCGCCTCCAGACCGAAATCGGCGCCGATCCGGCCCGCCGCGCGGTCAGGCGGCACCAGTAGGAGGAGCCCGTCCATCCGCTCGGGCGCCCAGGCCGCGCGAAGGGTGGCGATGGCCGTGGGTCCGGTCCAGGCGGCATCGGCGTTCATCGTCAGGACCGGGCCGTCCCCGAGAACCGGTCGCGCGTTCCTGAGCCCGCCCCCGGTTTCCAGAAGCGGGTCCTCGCGGAGGAGCGTCAGGTCGCGCCCGGCGAGATGCGCGGCGAGGCGGTCGGCGAAGTGATGCGCGTTCACCGCGACGGGGGCGGCGCCGACGACCTGCTCCAGCGCGTGATCGATCAGCGGTCGGCCCGCCACCTCGACCATGGCCTTCGGGCGGTCGTTCGTCAGCGGGCGCATCCGTGTGCCGAGGCCCGCGGCAAAGACCATCGCGGCGATCATGAGGGGACCCGGTCCCGTCCGGCATAGGTCCCGGCCTTTGCGCGCAGGGCGTCGAGCCGCGCGGGATCGGGCGCGGGCAAATGCACCGCCACGCGCTGCAGGCGGGCCAGGGCCGGGTGCTCGAGATCGCGCACGAGCACGGCCCAGGTCGGCATGATGAAGTCGAGATAGCGCAGCTTGCCGTCGCGCAGGCAGAGCCGCGCGAAGACGCCGAGGATGCGCAGCGCGCGCTGGGCCGAACAGGTCGCGAGCGCGGCCGAGAGATCGCCCGCACCCGTCGCCTCGGCATAGGCCACGATCCCGGCGGCGCGGGCGGCCCCCGAGACCGGTCGCCGGGGATCGTGGACCAGCGATGCGAGGTCATAGGCCGCCGGGCCGCGCATGGCATCCTGGAAGTCGAGCATCCCGATCCGCGCGACCCCGGTTCGCTCGGGCAGCCAGAGCAGGTTTTCGGCGTGATAGTCGCGATGCACCAGGACGGGCTGGCCGCTCAGTGCGTCGAGCGCATCCGCCATCGCGTCGACAAGATCGGCACGGTGGGCCGCCGCCTCGGGGGCGTACCAGTCGATCGCCAATGCCGCGAGTTCGGGCATCAGCGGCGCGTAGTCGGCGACTGTGTCGGGCGGCGGCGCGTCCTGCAGCGGGGCGAGGGCCGCGGCGGCGGCGGCGTAGAGGGCGGGCTCGTCTCCGGGATGCGCCGCGACATGCCGGGCCAGGAGGTCGTCGCCGAGATCTTCGAGGAGGAGGAAGCCGTCCGCCACGTCCTCGGCGCGGATCTCGGGGACCGACAGGCCGAGACCTCGCATGTGGCGGGCCATGGCGACGAAGGGGCGGACGTCCTCGCCCGCGTCGGGCGGGGCATCCATGGCCATGGCACGCGTGCCATCCGGCCGGGTCAGCCGGATGTAGCTGCGGCGTGAGGCATCGGCGGCGAGCGGCGCACGTTCGGCCATGCCCCAACCGGCCCGGTCGAGAAACGCATCGAGGCGCGCGTGCCGGTCGGTCATGCGGTCACCCTGTCCGGCAGGAGCCGGGCGAGGGTCCGCGCCGGTGCGCGCAGGGTCGCGATCCGGCCCTCGCCCTCCGTCGCGAGGGTCAGGCGGATCGCCTCGGGCGGCGTGGCCGGTCCCAGCCGGTCGGGCCATTCGATCAGGCAGATCGCGTCCTCGAAGGCGGCGTCGAGCCCGAGTTCGAGTACCTCTGACGGATCGGTCAGGCGGTAGAGGTCGGCGTGCCAGATCTCGACCTCGCCCGCGTCGTAGGTCTGGACCAGCGTGAATGTCGGCGAGGGCACGTCCTCGGGGGGCAGGCCCGCGCGGGCGCGCCGCGCCCCGATCAGCGCGCGGGCGAAGGCCGTCTTGCCCGCCCCGACCGGGCCTTCAAGCAGGAGGGTGTCCCCGGCCGCGAGCCGTGGCGCGACGGCGCTGGCCAGCGCGTCGGTCGCGGCGGCATCGGGCAACAGGATCGTGGTGTCGGTCGTCATCGCCTCCGGGTGTGCCGCCCGCGCCGCACGGGCGCAAGCGTCTCGGCTGCGGCTCAGGCCTGAACGGACCGCACCAGCGCCCCCGCATCCGGCAGGATCGAGATCCGGGGCGTTGATTCCACGAAGCCGAGCGACAGGCGGTCCCCCGAAAGCGGCGTGACCTTGATCGTCATCTCGGTCCCGTCCTTCTGGCGCAGGGTTTCGGCCCATGCGGCCCGTTCCGGCCCCGGCATGCGCGGCAGGGCGCGGATCTCGCCCCAGACGGGGCTCGGTGCGCAACGGCCCGACCAGCGGTCGATGCAGCCTTCGAGCGTCGGCGGCAGCAGCGCGGGTCCCCGCCCGCCACCCAGATCGGTTCGCGCCAGCGTGTTGGCGGCCAGACGGCTGCCATCGGAATCAAAGACCACGAGCGCCTCGTCGACGCTGTCGATCAGGTCGCTCAGCATGTCGCGGTCGAGACGGGCGCGTCGGCTCTCGCTGACATCGGCGGTCACGTCCTCGAGAAGGAGCGAGACCGCGCCATCGGCCTGCGGGCGACCGGTGACTCGGTAGGTGACGCCCGATGGCAGGGTCCAGGTTTCGGTATAGGTGCCACCGGCATCGGTGCGCGCCGGATCCGACAGCGCATCGCGCCAGGCCTTGTAGTCGCGCGGCTCGGGCAGGCGCTGATGGTCACGGAGCGCGTCGAACACCTCGTTGAGGCGGGGGCGACGCGACAGGAATGTGCCGTCGAGGCCCGTCATGTCCATCAGCGCGGGATTGAACAGCGCAAGTTGGCCCGCGCGGTCGAAGATCGCGATCCCGGTGGGAAGGTGGGCGAAGGTCTTGGTGAGCGTCTGGATAAACGTGCGCAGGCTGTCCTCGGCCTGGATCACCGCGTCGAGCGACAGCGCGTTTACGAGGCGCAAACCCTCCGCATCGGGGGCGCCGGTGGTCACCTCGAACCAGAGGTCGCGGCCCCGCCGGTCGACGACCTTGCGGCGCACTGTGCCCGGAGGCGCGCTGGCATCGTCGGGAAACAGCGCCGCGATGGGCCAGCCCCGCGCCGCGTCCGACCCGACGCAGCGATCCACCAGCGCGAGGTAGCTTGCGTTGGCCCATATCACGCGCCCGTCGGGATCGGTCGCCCAGCCGAGTGCCGGCGAGGCGTCGCTGGCGCGGGTCAGGAGCGCCGTCTCGGATTCGATGGCCTGCAGGGCGGCGACGTCGATCCGAACGGCGGCCTGGTCGCGATCGGCAGAGGAGACGGTGACGCGGATATCGTCTCCATCGCGCTGGCCCAGCACGATGATCCGGTCGCGCCCGAACCGCCCCTCGAGGCGGAACGGTCGCCCCGCATCGCGCAGCCCGTCGAACGCGGCCTGCGTGCCTTCGGCGATATCGGCCAGCGCGTCCGAAAGCTCGTCCCAGGCTTTCAGATGGTTGATCGGAGCGGGCAGCAGGAAGCCCACATTGTCGGAATGATCGAGAAGGTAGCCATGGCGAAAGCGGAACTGGCGCGGCTCCGACAGGATGTCTCCGGCATCGGAGCCGAGCGCGACCTTGGCGCGACCGACGGAACGCGGGGCCAGCCACAGAACGGCCCCCAATGCGCCGATCCCGGCGATCATGCCGCCCATGGCGGGCAGGAGCATTTGTAGGGCGACCGACATCGCATCACCTCTCGCAATCTGGCCGCGACGGTGAACGATTCTGGTTAAGGGCGGGTTAACATGACCTTTACGTCAACTTGCGAGCGGCGCGTTGTCGCCAAGGGGCGGGCCGACGGGGGCCTCGATGGCGTTGCGGGGCCAGGTCACCTCGGCCACGGCCCCGCCCCGGATGCGCGGACGGGCGCGTCCCGGCCTTGTGGCATTAGCGAAGGCGACCCGCGCGCCGGTCCGCTCCAGCAGGGTCTTCGAGATGAAGAGCCCCAGGCCCATGCCCTCGTAGCCGGGCCGGTTGCGGCTGCGCAGGAAGGGGTTTCCGAGGCGCGGCAGGACCTCGGGCATGAACCCCGCGCCGTCATCCGTGACGCGCACGGTCAGGATCTCGGGTGTCCAGAGCACATCGACCCAGACGGACGTTTCGGCGAAGTCCACGGCGTTCTGGATGAGGTTTCGCATCCCGTGGATGACCTCGGGTCGGCGCTGGATCTGGGGCTGTCGCTCGGACTGGCCGGACTCGGACTGGAGGTCGTATTCGACGTCGATGCCACGGTCGAGATGCGGGCCTGCCGCCTCCCGGAGGACCGCTTCGATGGGGGCCGCTTCGAGGTGCCGGTCGCTCTTGCCGGTGCGCCCCATCGACCGGAGAATGTCGCGGCAGCGATCGGCCTGGCTGCGGACAAGCGCCGCGTCGTCGCGCAGGTCGGGCCGGTCGGCCAACTCTTCGACCAGCTCCGAGGAGACCAGCTTGATGGTGGCCAGCGGCGTGTTCAGCTCATGGGCCGCCGCGGCCACGACGCCGCCCAGATCCTGCAGCTTCTGTTCGCGTGCCAGCGCCGTCTGCGTCGCGAGCAGCGCGCTGGCGAGCTGGCCCGTCTCGCGTGTCAGGCGGAAGGCAAAGCCCGACAGGAACAAGGTGCCGACGACGATCGCCACCCAGGAACCGGCGAGCTGCATCGGCGCCAGTCCGAGCACCGTTCCGTCCTGCAGCCGCAGCGGCAGATGGTAGCCGCCCAGAAGCGAGATGAACGCGATGGCCACCGCGCCCAGCGCCAGCGTCGACCGCAGCCCGAGCGCCGTGGCGGAGATGGTGACCGGCGCGATGAAGAGAAGCGCGAAGGGGTTGTGCAGCCCGCCCGTCACGAAGAGCAGCGCCGTCAACTGGACCTGGTCGAAGAGCAGAAACGCGAAGGCCTGCCGCTCGGTCAGTCGGCCGCTGGCGGGCGCGCGCATCGCGGCGACGATATTGGCCAGCGCCCCGGCGGCGATGGCGCCCGCGCAATAGTAGAGCGGCACGTCGAAACCGAGGCCCAGCACCGCCACGATCACCGTCACCGACTGTCCCAGAAGCGCGAACCATCGCAGGTTCACGAGCGTTTCGAGCCGCACCCCGTGGCGATGGGCTTCGGGCGGCAGAAGGCTGCGGGTGGGCTGTGTGGGCATGTCGCGTGGGGGTCCGGGATTTGACCAGTGCAGGATTGCACATATCTCAAGGAGACCCAGACCGCGAGGACCGAGGATGACCGCAACATTGCAGGAGATCGGACCGGACAGCTCCCTGCTGCTCGTCGATGATGACGAGCCGTTCCTGCGCAGGCTGGAACGGGCGATGGAGAAGCGCGGCTTCGACGTCTCCGCCGTCGGCAGCGTCGCCGAGGGCATCGCCAAGGCCCAGTCCGCGCCCAGCGCTTACGCGGTGATCGACCTGCGGCTGGAGGATGGCAACGGGCTCGACGTGGTCGAGCGCCTGCGTGAACGGCGGCCCGATTGCCGGATCGTCGTGCTGACGGGCTACGGGGCCATCGCGACGGCCGTGGCCGCGGTGAAGATCGGGGCGACCGACTACCTGTCGAAGCCCGCCGATGCCAACGACATCACCAACGCCCTCCTGAGCCGCGAGGGCGATCTGCCGCCGCCGCCCGAGAACCCGATGAGCGCCGATCGCGTACGCTGGGAGCATATCCAGCGGGTCTACGAGCTCTGCGATCGCAACGTCTCCGAGACGGCGCGGCGCTTGAACATGCATCGCCGGACGTTGCAGCGCATCCTCGCGAAGCGGTCGCCCAAATGATCCGGCCGCTGGCCGCGCTCCTGATCCTCTCGGGCTGTGTGGCTGCCCCCGCATCCCAGCCGGACGCCCCATCGCGATTCAGCCTCGTGCCCGCGCCGGGCGGGCTCGACGTGGCGGGGTCCGGCGGGCGCGAGATCGGCTTCGGGCGGGACCGCGACGGCGTGCTGCAGAGCGTCGCGCGGGTCGAGGGCCGCGCGCCCCGGCCCGTCGCATGCGGTGGCGGGCGCGATGCCTTCGCGGCGTCGGACGACCTGACCCTCGTGTTCGAGGGTCGCCGCTTCGTCGGCTGGTCGGGCGCCGCCGGTGCGGCAGGCCGAACCTGCGCTTAGGCGAAGCGCATCGCGACCCAGGTCCCGACGGCCAGCGACGTGCCGGTCAGCACCGCGCCCCAGGTCGTGTCGACGGCGACCATCGACCAATGCCAGTCTTTCATGACCGACATGCTGGTGAATTCGTAGGTGCCGTAGGCGAGCGCCCCGAGGATCGCGCCGTTGACCCAGGCCTGCCCGACCGATCCGTCGCGGAGCGCGGGCAGGGCGACCAGCCAGACGGCGCCCGCCACGTAGAAGAGGTAGAACACCGCCGCCGGCGCGAGATTGATCGGCGATTGCAGCAGATGGCCGATATGCCGCTCGAAGAGGGGCTTCATGACGTTGGTCAACATGATGGCGTCGACGACGAGAAAGAACACGACGGCGGAGCCGTAGAGCGCGGCGATCTGCATGGAGGTCCTCCGGGACGATGTGGTCCGGATCGATCTAGCGCGGCCGCTGCCCGCGTCCCGTCAGACCGCGCGGCGCAGCCAGCGCCGGAAGAGCCGCAGGTTGTCCGAGGTGGCACCGGGCCGCGTCACCACGTAATAGCCGATGCCGTCGAGATGCAGCGGCGCCACCTCCACCAGGCGTCCTTGATCGAGGTCGCGCTGGATCAGGGTCCGGCTCTGGAGGCCGATCCCGAGCCCCGCACGGAGCGCCGAGAGCACGAGGCCGTTCGTGGCGAAGGTCAGAAGCGCCAGCGCCTTGGGCTGGACGTCGAGCCCCTGCGCCAGATGCGGCAGGTCGGCGCGGTTGTCGGCGATCAGCCAGCGCTGGGACCGGAGGGTCTCGCGGTCGGCTCCCGCCAGCTGCGCGGCGTGCGCGGGGGCCGAGACGACGCAGAAATCGTCCCGCAGCAGCGGCTCCACCTCCAAACCCGGCCAGTCGCCGTCGCCGTAGCGGATTGCGAGGTCATGCCCGTCGCGGCGCAGGTCGGTTGGCGCGACGGAGGGCGCGATGGTGACGTTGATCTCCGGATGTTCGGCCCAGAAGGACGAGATGCGCGGCATCAGCCAATGCTCGGCGAAGGTGGGTGTCGTGGAAACTGACAGTGGTCGGGCTTCGTGCCGATCGGTCAGGTCACGGCACGTCGCCGAGAGCGTCGTGAACCCTTCGGTCAGCCCGTAGGCCAAGAGTGCGCCGTCCGCCGTCGGCTCCATCCCCTGACCCGCGCGGATCAGGAGGGGCATGGAAAAGAAGGTCTCGAGCGTGCGGACATGCCCGGCGATCGCGGCGTGCGTCACGTTCAGCTCGCGCGCGGCCGCCGACAGCGATCCGTTGCGCGCGGCGGCCTCGAAGGCGCGAAGCGCGGCGAGCGAGGGCATGTGCTTCCAGTCGATCATGGATGTCAGTCTGACTTACAACTGCGAAATGGTCCAGATTGGCGTGACGGGTGCTGCGCGCACATATGCCGCTGACACCAGAACCCCGTCCCCCGGAGCCGTCCCATGTTCACCTCCATCGCAGATTTTCTCCTTGGCGCCGCCCTGTCGCGCCGTCCCCGCATCGGTCACGGCACCATGCGCACCCCGTCGCGTCCGCGTGGCGAGTTCGCGCGCCACGACGATCTGGGCTGGATGGCCCGCGTCGGCACCTGGTGACCCGACGCGCCTCCGCTCAGCGGAGGCGGTACAGCTTGACGACCTTGCCCTCGGGCGCGCCCGCGATCCGCTCGAACCCCCGCGAGCGGTAGTAGGCGCGCCCGCTGTCGTTGTAGTCGGCGATGACGGCATGGATGGCGCGGATGCCCGCCTCGCGCGTGGCGGCGCGCGTCGCCTCGAAAAGCTTCGACCCGATCCCGAGACCCTGCCGTCCGGGCCGGGCGAACGTCGCGATGGACACGGCGTCGGCGGGCAGGTCGGGCCGATGCTCGACCCACTGGAAGCCGACGATCTCGCCCGCGTCCTCGGCGACATGCCAGGCCGCGGCATCCGCCAGCCACTCGCGCAGCTCGTCGCCGGTTACCGGGCCTTCGATCGCGGTCGTGCCGCCGATGCGGATGATCTCGTTCAGAAGATCGGCCATCGCGCCCCCGTCGAAGGGCCGCGCCGGGCGCACGTGCAGCCCGCTCACGGCGCGTCCATCGCGGCCAACAGCGCCGCGTGACGCTCCAGATATGCGGAGCGCGCCTCGGCCGGGGGGCGGAGCCGGACCGAGAGCCCGGCGATTAGTTCGGGGTCGGGGCGGCGGAAGAACCGGTCCGCCTCGGGCTCCGAAAAGCCCGCGACATGCACCGCTTCCAGCCAGGCCGACACGCGGTCGGCCCGCTTGATCCGGGATTTGAGTCGCGGCGCGGTCACGGCCGGCAGCCCGAAGCGCAGATGGATCGCGGCCTGCAGCCGCTCGTCCAGCGCGCCGTAGCCGGGGCCCACCGCCGCCTTCACCGGCGAGATCATGTCCCCGATCACGTATTCCGGCGCGTCGTGCAGAAGTGCGGTCATCCGTTCCCGCGGCGTGGCCGCGCCGGTCCGGCAGAGGATGTCGTCGACCAGCAGCGAATGCTCGGCCACCGAATAAGGCCAGTCGCCCCGCGTCTGTCCGTTCCAGCGTGCCACGAAGGCGAGGCCATGGGCGATGTCGGCGATCTCGATATCAACCGGAGTGGGGTCCAGCAGGTCCAGCCTGCGCCCCGACAGCATCCGCTGCCACGCCCTCGGTCGCCTCGTGTTCATGCCTGATGGCATAGCCGTGATCGGGCGCCATGCAACCATTTCGCCGCCGATCCGGTTTGATCCCCATGCGGATGACGTGCCGCCCCCCAGCTTGACGGGAGATCTCCCCGATGACGACGCGCCTTGCCCTGACCCTCATCGCCGCTCTCGTGCTGCCCTCGGCGGGCGTGGCCCAATCACACAATTGCGGCCCCCGCGAGCATGTCATCGACCAGCTGGCGATGACCTATGGCGAGCGCTACAGCGGCGGCGGCCTTCAGAACGACACGGCCGTCTTCGAGGTCTGGATCAGCGACGCCGACGGCACCTGGACGATCCTCATGACCCATCCCGACGGACAGTCCTGCATCATGGCGGCGGGGACCGACTGGCTCCCGGCGCTTCCGCGCCATCACGTCGCAGGCATTCCCTCCTGAGGTTGCGCGAACCGGCCGCGTTGCCGTGACGCCGCCACGGTGATACGCCCCGCCCGAAACTTGATATCGGGAGCCGGGACATGGCTGAAGACTACGTCGTCCGCGACATCGCGCTGGCCGAATACGGCCGCAAGGAACTGGACATCGCCGAGACCGAAATGCCCGGCCTGATGGCCTGCCGTGCGGAATACGGCGAGACGAAGCCTCTCAAGGGCGCGCGTATCGTCGGCTCGCTCCACATGACGATCCAGACGGCCGTCCTGATCGAGACGCTCATCGCGCTGGGCGCCGACGTGCGCTGGGCGTCCTGCAACATCTTTTCGACCCAGGACCATGCCGCCGCCGCGATCGCCGCGGGTGGCACGCCGGTCTTCGCGGTCAAGGGCCAGACCCTGACCGAGCATTGGGACTACCTCGACCGGTCCTTCATGTTCCCCGAGGGCGCGAACATGATCCTCGACGATGGCGGCGACGCGACGCTCTACGTCCTGCTGGGCGCCAAGGCCGAGGCGGGCGAGGACCTCGGCGTTCCGACTTCCGAGGAGGAAGAGGCCATCCACGCGCAGATCAAGAAGCGCATGGAGGCGAGCCCCGGCTGGTTCACCAAGACACGCGACGCGATCAAGGGCGTCTCGGAAGAGACGACGACCGGCGTGCATCGCCTTTACGACCTGCACAAGAAGGGCCTGCTGCCCTTCCCGGCGATCAACGTGAACGACTCGGTCACCAAGTCGAAGTTCGACAACAAGTACGGCTGCAAGGAATCGCTGGTCGACGGCATCCGTCGTGCCACCGACACCATGATGGCCGGCAAGGTCGCGGTCGTGATGGGCTATGGCGACGTAGGCAAGGGTTCGGCGGCCAGCTTGCGCGGCGCGGGCGCGCGCGTGAAGGTCACCGAGGTCGATCCGATCTGCGCGTTGCAGGCCGCGATGGACGGGTTCGAGGTGGTGCTTCTGGAGGACGTCGTGTCCTCGGCCGACATCTTCATCACCACCACCGGCAACAAGGACGTCATCCGCATCGAGCATATGCGCGAGATGAAGGACATGGCGATCGTCGGCAATATCGGCCACTTCGACAACGAGATCCAGGTCGCCAACCTGAAGAACCACAAGTGGACCAACATCAAGGAACAGGTGGACATGATCGAGATGCCCTCGGGCAGCCGGATCATCCTTCTGTCCGAAGGACGTCTTCTGAATCTCGGCAATGCGACCGGTCACCCCTCCTTCGTGATGTCGGCCAGCTTCACCAATCAGGTGCTGGCGCAGATCGAGCTCTGGACCAAGGGCGAGGAATACCAGCCGGGTGTCTACATCCTGCCCAAGCATCTGGACGAAAAGGTCGCCCGGCTGCATCTGGACCGGATCGGCGTGAAGCTGACGCCGATCTCGAAAGAGCAGGCCGACTATATCGGCGTGCCGCAGGACGGGCCCTACAAGCCCGAGCATTACCGCTACTGACGCAGGTCTATCGGCGGATCATGGCCGCGTTCCCGCCTGTCGGGGATGCGGCCTTTTTCTGCCGGGCGCACGGGCGCGAACGGGCGGATCGTCGCGCGATCCGGGGCCCCGTGCCGCAGGTCATCGGCCCCGCATTCGCCCGCCCCTAGCCTCGGACAGCCGGGATCGCTCCGGCCCAACACGAGGAGGATGACATGCATTTCCGTAGTTCCATCCGCGTCGCGGGGGCGGCGCTTCTGCTCGCCGGTCTGCCCGCGGGCGCGCAGGAGGTGGCCGACGGGGCTTACGGCGCCTTCGCCGACATCGCGGTTCGCGATATCGTGGGCCTGACGGTGGTCACCGGCACCGGTGAGAACATCGGCGAGGTCGAGCAGGTCCTGAAGGCCGGCGCCGACATGCAGGCCGTTCTCGGGATCGGCGGCTTTCTCGGGTTCGGCGAACACGACGTGGCCGTCCCGCTGACCGCATTGGCCCCGGCCGATGGTGTCGTCCTTTTGCAGGAGATGGATCTCGAAACGCTTGAGGCGATGCCCGCATTCGAGGCCACGCCCGAGGTCGAGGCGCTTCCGCTCGACGTGACGGTGGCCGGCGCGCCCGCGCCGCGGCCCGGTGCGGTCGAGCTGGAGACCACGGCGCCCGAAAACTAGGCGCGATCTGGCGTCCTTGGCCCCGCGTAAAGGTCAATACGCGCGGGGCAGCCCTATGGTTCCAATGATAATTATTGGGGTCTGATCGGGAACGGAATCGGGGGGGAGGCGGGTTGTAGGGACACTGCAAACGCCAACCGGGAGATTCCCATGAATACGCACAAGCTGCTTCTCAGCAGCGTGGCTGCCGCTGCGCTGTTCGCGACGCCGATCGTCGCCCAGACCGCCATTTACGACACCGAGGGCAACGCCGCCCTGAACGAAGACGGCACGGCCCTGATGGCCGATTCCGAAGGCATGATCACCGATGCGGAAGGTGTTCGCCTGCTGGATGCCGACGGTCAGCCGCGCATGGCCGAGACCGAAGGCTTCGTGATGGAAGGCACCACGTCGACCGTCGCCGGTGCGATGGGCGGCCAGATCGTCGTCGAGCAAGGTGATGCCGACGTCGAAGTGACCGTCGCCGACCCGGTCGTGACCGTCGACCAGGCTCAGCCCGAAGTCCTCGTCGAGCAGGCCCAGCCCGAGATCACCGTGACCGTGGCCGAGCCGACCGTGACGGTCGAGCAGCAGGCCCCGATCATCACGATCGAGCAGGCCCAGCCGGAAGTCGTCGTCGTGATCCCCGAGCCGACCATCACGGTCCGCATGCCCGAGCCCGACGTGAACGTCGCCACGGCGCAGCCCGAGATCTCGGTGCAGCAGCCCCAGCCGATCGTCCGTTTCGTGCGCCCCGAGCCGCGCATCACGATCCAGGAATCCGAGCCGAACGTGCAGGTCACGCAGGCCGAGCCCCAGATCAACGTGAACCGCGCCGAATCCGCCGCCGTCTCCGTCGCCCAGGCCGATGCCGAAGTGACGATCGAGTCGGAAGGCGAAGGCAACGTTCAGCTGACGCAGGCCGATCCGGTCGTGAACATCGAAGAAGCCGATGACGCGCAGATCCTCGTGGATCAGGCCGAAGCCAACGTCACGCTCGAAGAGCAGGGCGACGCCAACATCGTCGTCACGGATCAGGCCGCGATGGCCGAGACTGACACGATCCTGCTTGCTGACAGCGAAGCGGCTGCCGGCCTCTACGGTGCGTTCGCCGACTACCGCGTCTCGGACCTCGTGGGCATGAACGTGCTCGGCGAGACCGGCAACGACGTCGGTGAAGTCGACCGCCTGATCACCAACGGCACCGAGCTGATGGCCATCGTGGGTGTCGGCGGGTTCCTCGGCCTCGGCGAGCACGACGTCGCCATCCCGCTCGACCGTTTCGTGATCGGTGATGATGCGATCGTCCTGAACGCCTTGACCGAAGCCGAACTCGAGGCGATGCCCGAGTGGGACGAGACCGGCAATGTTCTGCCCCTCGGCATGACCGTCGGCGAAACCTACTAATTCGCTCCGACACTCTGACGACGAAGGCCCTGCGCATTGCGCGGGGCCTTTTCTTGTAGGCTTCCTCTTGCGACCAAAGGCCATGTCCGACCGGTTCCGCATACTCGCCCGCATCACGGCACGCCTCTCGATCCTGGTCCTACTGTGCTGGGGCGGCTGGTGGCTCCTGATGGACGCACGCAGTCCGCTGCCCGCTGGCTGGAACCCCCTGATCCCCCTCGACGTGACCGCCGCGACCGGACCGCTTACGGGATTGCAGCTTCGGCGGGCCCTGTCTTCGGACGACCGGTGCGACGCGGCGCTCCGCACGGGCGCGCGGTTCGAGCCGATGCCGCCCCTCGATGGCGGTGCGCAATGCGGCATTGATCCGCGTCTTGCCCTGACCGCGGTCGGATCGTCTGACATCGCGCCCGTCGAGACGACTTGCACCACCGCGCTGCGCCTCGCCATGTGGGAACGGCACGCCCTTCAACCCGCCGCCGCCGTGCATCTCGGACAGGCCGTCGCGCGCCTCCATCATCAGGGCAGCTATAATTGCCGCCCGATCCGTGGCGGCACGCGCATGAGCCTCCACGCCACCGCCGAGGCCATCGACATCCGGGCCGTGACGCTGGTCGATGGTCGCCGGCTGGAACTCGCGCAGGGCTGGACCGGGCCGGATGGCGCCTTCTGGCGGGCCGCGCGCGACGGCGCATGTCGCTGGTTCGCCACGACTCTCGGGCCCGACTACAATGCCGCCCATGCCGACCACTTCCACCTGCAGGCGCGGGGCTGGGGCCTCTGCCGTTGAAGTTTTCCTTTATTTTGCAGGGCAGGGTCGGCAAGACTTCGGCCGAGCGGGCCAGAGCGCCGCGCGCAGGACAGTGGAGAAGGACGTCATGAGCAAGCTGGACGAGAAGGTCGGCAAGTATATTCAGGTGGTCAAGGACAAGGGCATCGATCTGGACACGGATCTTCTGCGCAAGGTCACGCGCGGTTGCGGACCCTCGATCTACAACGCCGACAGCGAGACCATCGCGGCGAGCCAGGCTGGCGAGATGGCGACGTTGAAGAACAACTTCCTGATCAAGAAGCTCGGCCTCTCGGACGGCGCCAAGCTGGACGAGGCCATCGACAGCGTCATGGAGACCTATGGCCGCTCGGACACCAACAAGTATCGCGCGGTGATCTACTACATGCTGACCAAGCATTTCGGGAAGGAAAGCGTCTACAAGTAAGACGCGATCCGGGGCCCCTCGGGGTCCGAGACACGGGCGGTGCCCTGGCCGGGGCGCCGCCCGATTTTCGTCCGGCGCATGGGTTGCAGATCGGCAACAGTGCTCCCATCTCCATCGCGTGAGGTCCGCGACTTGGCCGTGCCCATTCGGGGCGGCCGCCGGCGGACGCTTTGACGCAAGGAGACGGGTCATGAACCTGGAGACGTTTACCGAACGCGCACGCGGCTTCCTGCAGGCCGCCCAGACGATCGCCACGCGCGAGGGGCATCAGCAACTGGTGCCGGAGCATCTGCTCAAGGCGATCATGGATGATGAACAGGGCATGGCCGCCAACCTGATCGCCGCTGCGGGCGGTGCGCCGGATCGCGTGCGGCGGGCCGTGGATGGGGCCGTCGCCAAGCTGCCGAAGGTGTCGGGCGATGCCGGACAGGTCTATCTGTCGCGCGACCTGACGAAGGTCCTCGATGAGGCGGAGAGCGTGGCCAAGAAGGCCGGCGACAGCTTCGTGCCGGTCGAGCGGGTGCTGATGGCGCTGGCGATGGTGAAGTCGCGGGCCAAGGACGCGCTGGACGCGGGCGCGGTGAACGCCCAGGCGCTGAACGCCGCGATCAACGATGTGCGCAAGGGGCGGACGGCGGATTCCGCATCCGCCGAGGACAGCTACGACGCGCTGAACAAATATGCCCGCGACCTGACCGAGGCGGCGCGCGAAGGCAAGATCGACCCCATCATCGGGCGCGACGAGGAGATCCGGCGCGCGATGCAGGTTCTGAGCCGTCGCACCAAGAACAACCCCGTCCTGATCGGCGAGCCGGGCGTCGGAAAGACCGCCATCGCCGAGGGTCTGGCCCTGCGGATCGTGGACGGCGACGTGCCCGAGAGCCTGCGCAACAAGAAGCTGATGGCGCTGGACATGGGTGCGCTGATCGCGGGCGCGAAATATCGCGGCGAGTTCGAGGAGCGGCTCAAGGCCGTGCTGAACGAAGTGACCGCCGCGGCGGGCGAAGTGATCCTGTTCATCGACGAGATGCACACCCTGGTCGGCGCGGGCAAGGCCGATGGCGCGATGGATGCCGCGAACCTCATCAAGCCGGCGCTGGCACGGGGCGAGCTGCATTGCGTCGGCGCCACGACGCTCGACGAGTACCGCAAGTATGTCGAGAAGGACGCGGCCCTGGCCCGGCGGTTCCAACCGCTCATGGTCGAGGAACCGACGGTCGCGGACACGATCTCGATCCTGCGGGGCATCAAGGAGAAGTATGAGTTGCACCACGGGGTGCGCATCAGCGACAGCGCGCTGGTCGCGGCGGCGAACCTGTCGAACCGCTACATCACCGACCGCTTCCTTCCGGACAAGGCGATCGACCTGATGGACGAGGCGGCGAGCCGTCTGCGGATGGAGGTCGACTCCAAGCCCGAGGAGCTGGACGCGCTGGACCGCGACATCCTGCAAAAGCAGATCGAGGTCGAGGCGCTGCGCCTCGAGGACGATGCGGCATCGAAGGATCGGCTGGTGACGCTCGAGAAGGAGTTGGCCGAGGTGCAGCAGCAGTCGGCCGAACTGACCGCGCAATGGCAGTCCGAGCGCGACAAGCTCGATTCCGCGCGTGACCTGAAGGAGCGGCTGGACCACCTGCGGGTCGAGCTGGATCAGGCCAAGCGGGACGGCAATTTCGCGCGGGCCGGCGAGCTGCAATACGGCACCATCCCGGAGCTGGAAAAGCAACTGGGTGATGCCGAAGAGGGCGAGAACGACCTGATGGTCGAGGAAGCCGTGCGCCCCGAGCAGATCGCGAGTGTCGTCGAGCGCTGGACCGGCGTGCCGGTGTCCAAGATGCTGGAAGGCGAGCGCGAGAAGCTTCTGCGGATGGAGGATGAACTGGGCCGCCGGGTCATCGGCCAGCGTCCGGCCGTCACCGCGGTGGCGAACGCCGTGCGCCGGGCGCGCGCGGGGCTGAACGACGAGGCACGGCCGCTGGGCTCGTTCCTGATGCTCGGGCCGACCGGCGTGGGCAAGACGGAGCTGACCAAGGCGCTGGCCGAGTTCCTGTTCGACGATGACGGGGCGATGGTGCGCATCGACATGAGCGAGTTCATGGAGAAACACGCCGTCAGCCGACTGATCGGCGCGCCGCCGGGCTATGTCGGCTACGACGAGGGCGGCGTGCTGACCGAGGCGGTGCGGCGCCGGCCCTATCAGGTCGTGCTGTTCGACGAGGTCGAGAAGGCGCATCCGGACGTGTTCAACGTGCTGCTTCAGGTGCTGGACGACGGTGTGCTGACCGACGGTCAGGGCCGGACGGTCGACTTCAAGCAGACGCTGATCATCCTGACGTCGAACCTCGGGGCGCAGGCCCTGAGCCAGTTGCCGGACGGGGCCGACGCCTCGGACGCGAAGCGGGACGTGATGGACGCGGTACGGGCGCATTTCCGGCCGGAGTTCCTGAACCGTCTGGACGAGACGATCATCTTCGATCGGCTGGCCCGGTCGGACATGGACGGGATCGTGGACATCCAGATCGCACGGCTGGCCGAGCGGCTGGCGGGGCGGAAGATCCGGCTGGAGCTGGACGATGCGGCGCGGAGCTGGCTGGCCGAGGAAGGCTACGACCCGGTGTTCGGGGCGCGGCCACTGAAGCGCGTGATCCAGCGTTCGCTGCAGAACCCGCTGGCGGAGATGATCCTCGCCGGCGAGATCGGGGACGACGCGGTCGTTCCGGTCAGCGCCTCGGCCGATGGGCTGAGGATCGGCGACCGGGTCGCGACCTCGGACCGGCAGCCGCCCGAGGACGCGGTGGTCCACTGACGCCCCAATCTGCGGCAAACCCTGTCGATTCAGAACGTGTGGAGGGCGGCCCGACGGGTCGCCCTTTTCGCTGCGCGGAACGCGGGGCGGGTCCGGCGGGTTGCGGGTGCATGTGCGATCTCTGCCTCTCCCGCCGCCGCTTCCTGACCGTGATGCCCCTCGCCGCGACCGTCTCGGCCTGCGACGTCTCGCTCGTCTCGGATGCGGAGGCCGAGCGGATGGGGCTGGCGGCGTGGCGGGACATGACGGCGCAGAAGCCGCTCTCGTCAAATGCTGAATACGCGGAGGTCGTGGGTCGGGTGGCCGGGCGGCTGCTGCGCGCGGCGGGCCATGCACCGGGCGAGTGGGAATTCGCCGTCTTCGCCGACCGGAGCGCGAACGCCTTCGCCCTGCCGGGCCGCAAGATCGGCATCCACGAAGGGATGATGCGGCTGACGGCGACCGAGGACCAGCTCGCCGCCGTGATCGGTCACGAGATCGGCCACATCGACGCCGAGCATTCGAAGGAGCGGATGAGCGCGCAGGCCGCGAGCGGCTGGGGCGTGCGCGTGGTCGCGTGGCTGCTGAACTGGGGCGAGATCGAATATGCCGAGGAGATCGCGGCGGCGCTGGGCCTCGGGGTCGAGGTCGGCATCCTGCGCCCCTATGGTCGCGAGCAGGAAGAAGAGGCCGACGCGCTGGGGGTCCGTTCGATGGTCGAGGCCGATTTCGACCCGCGAGGCGCCATCGAGCTTTGGCGGCGGATGGAGGCGGCCCAAGGCGCGCGGGGTCCCGAATTCCTGTCGACCCATCCCGCACCCCGAAGTCGGATCCGGAACCTCGAAGCGGTGATCGACAGCCTCGCCTGAGCGGCCGCGGATCACGTTTTCGTCACCCGCCGTGGCCTTGAACGGCCCGGCGTGGCGCGGCTAAGGCGCGGGCACGATCACGTCAATGCGGCCGCGCGCAGCATCGGCGGAAAGCCCCCCGCGAGCGGGCCCCTATCTGTCTCTCGCCGGCCCCGTGATCGGGGCGGTCCCCTGCAAACGAGACCTGGAGAGACCCCATGATCCGCAAGACCCTGACGGCCCTTCTCGCCACCGCCGCGCTGTCCGCGCCGGCGCTGGCCGACGCCCATGCCAAGACGATCGTCGAGACTGCGACCGAGGCTGGCAGCTTCACCACCCTGCTCGCCGCCGCCGAGGCCGCGGGCCTCGTCGAGACGCTGTCGGGCGAAGGCCCGTTCACCGTATTCGCCCCGACCGACGAGGCGTTCGCTGCCCTGCCCGAAGGCACGCTCGAGACGCTGCTCCTGCCCGAGAACAAACAGCAGCTTGCCGATATCCTGCTCTATCACGTCGTGCCGGGGAAGGTGATGTCCACCGACCTGACCGACGACATGCAGGCCGATACGGCGCTGGACGGCCAGTCCCTGACGATCGATCTCGATGACGGCGTGACGGTCAACGACGCGACCGTCGTGACGGCCGACATCGAAGCCACGAACGGCGTGATCCACGTGATCGACGGCGTGATCCTGCCCGCGAGCTGATCCGCACCCGGACGAACCTTCGCGGGGCGGTCCTTCACGGGGCCGCCCCGTCTTCGTGATCGGGGGACGGGTTGCGATGCGGGGACGCGGGCCGCAAGGTGCCGCCGTCACGGAGGAGCCGCGCGATGATCGACTGGACCGCATGGGTGTTGGAGGTTCTGGCCCTGAGCTTCGTGTTCCTCGTCGGGCTCGGCGTGTTGATTGCAGCCGTCCTCTTCGTGATCGACCGCACCCAGACCGAGGACGCGATCCGGCGGAACTACCCAGTGATCGGCCGCTTCCGGCATCTGTTCACCGAGCTGGGCGAGTTTTTCCGGCAGTATTTCTTCGCGATGGATCGCGAAGAGCTGCCCTTCAATCGCGCGCAGCGGGACTGGATCAAGCGCGCGGGCGAGGGGATGCCGAACACGGTGGCCTTCGGCTCGACGCGGGACATCCGCGTCGCGGGCACGCCGCTCTTCGTGAACGCGGCCTTCCCGCCGCTCGATCAGCAGGCCGCCAAGACAGAACCGATGGTGATCGGGGCGGGGACGCCCAATCCCTATGTCGCGCGGTCGATCTTCAACCTCTCGGGCATGAGCTATGGCGCGATCTCGAAGCCCGCGGTGCAGGCGCTGTCGCGGGGCTGCGCCGAGGCGGACATCTGGATGAACACCGGCGAAGGCGGGTTGTCGGAGTATCATCTCGAGGGCGGCTGCGACCTTGTCTACCAGATCGGGACGGCGAAGTTCGGCGTCCGCGATATCGAGGGCAGCCTCTCGGAGGAAAAGCTGCGCGAGATGGCGGCCATCCCGCAGGTGAAGATGTTCGAGCTGAAGCTGGCGCAGGGTGCGAAGCCCGGCAAGGGCGGCATCCTTCCGGCCGCCAAGGTCACACCCGAGATCGCCAAGATCCGTGGGCTCGAGCCGGGGCAGGCCGGGATCAGCCCCAACCGCCATGCCGAGGCGTCTAACGTGGACGAGCTGCTCGACCTGATCGGACGGCTGCGCGAGGTGTCGGGCAAACCTGTGGGCATCAAGACAGTGGGCGGCGCCGAGGAGAGCTTCGTCGAGCTGTTCGACCGGATCGTCGCGCGCGGGGCCGAGTGCGCGCCGGATTTCATCACGCTCGACGGCGGCGAGGGCGGCACGGGTGCCGCACCCATGCCGCTGATCGACCTCGTGGGCATGTCGATCCGCGAGGCGCTGCCGATGGTCAGCGGCCTGCGCGACGCGGCCGGGCTGAAGGATCGGATCCGGCTGGTGGCGAGCGGCAAGCTGGTCAACCCGGGCGACATCGCATGGGCGCTGGCCGCGGGCGCGGATTTCGTCGTCAGCGCGCGGGGCTTCATGTTCGCGCTGGGCTGCATCCAGGCGCTGAAATGCAACAAGAACACCTGCCCGACGGGCATCACCACCCATGACCCGAGGTTCCAGAAGGGCCTCGTGGCCGAGGAGAAGTGGGCGCGCGTCGCCGCCTACGCCACGGGCATCGTCAAGGAAGTCGAGATAATCGCCCATTCCGTCGGCGTCACCGAACCGCGACAGATGCGGCGGCGGCACGTGCGGATCGTCCAGCCCGACGGCACATCGATCCCGATGCACATCCTGCACCCGCGCGGACCCGCCGAAGCGCGGATGGCTGCCGAATAGGAACAAATCCGCGGCTACATCCTTACTTCTTCGTGAGGTGCGCTAGTTAGTGCGACGCGCCCGCGCCCGATAGGGTAACGAAGGGCAACCGATACGACCGACAGCCGGAGGCCCCGATGTTCAAGTCCGACCTGACCCGCGCCGATGTGACCCCGAAGGGAATTTGGCTGAACCGCCGCAAGCTGATTGCTGCGATGGGGGCGGGATCGGTGGCCAGCGGGCTGGGGGTCGCGGCGCGTGCGCAGGAGGCGCTGGAGCCCAACACCTGGGAAGAGATCACCACCTATAACAATTTCTACGAGTTCGGCCTTGGCAAGGAAGATCCCGCCAAGCACGCCGGTGCGATGGTTACCGAGCCGTGGACCGTGGCGGTTGACGGCCTGGTGGACAATCCCGGCGAATACGATCTCGCCGACCTGATCGGCGACATCCCGACCGAGGAGCGGATCTACCGGTTCCGCTGCGTCGAGGCATGGTCGATGGTGATCCCTTGGAACGGGTTCGAGCTGAACAAGCTTCTGACGAAGGTCGGGGTGCAGTCCGGCGCGACGCATGTCCTTTTCGAGACCGCCGTCCTGCCCGAGGTGATGCCTGGCGTGAACGTACCGATCCTCGACTGGCCCTATACCGAGGGGCTGCGGCTGGACGAGGCGATGCACCCGCTGACGATGATGGCGACGGGCCTCTATGGCGAGCCGTTGCCCAACCAGAACGGCGCGCCGATGCGGCTGGTCGTGCCGTGGAAATACGGCTTCAAGTCGATCAAGTCGATCGTCCGGATCAGCCTAATCGATGAAGAGCCGCTGAACACGTGGCAGCAAAGCGCGCCGAAGGAATACGGCTTCTACGCCAACGTGAACCCGGATGTGGACCATCCACGCTGGTCGCAGGCGAGCGAGCGGGTGATCGGCAGCGGGCTGTTTGCCAAGCGGGTCGATACGCTGCCGTTCAACGGCTATGCCGACGAGGTGGCGTCCCTCTACGAGGGCATGGACCTGTCGGTGAAGTTCTGAACCTCGCGGCGCGTATCGGTCCGCCGATCAGTTCGGTCGTTCGGAAGATCCCGACCTGGCCCGTCTATCTTCTGGGTATGGTACCGGGTGCGCTTCTGGTCTGGTCGCTGTTCACCGGTGGGCTGGGCGTCGACCCTGTCAAGGCCATCGA
>NZ_CANNEZ010000002.1:300000-572964 GCF_947503795.1 uncultured Jannaschia sp.
TGACCACCGCGTCGATGCGCGGCACGCGGGTCAGGATCTTGATCGAATTCCACGCGAAGGTCCCGATCACGACCATGAACATGACGCCCACCAGCGCGGCCAGCGGGATACGTTCGATCAGCGGCGCGGCGACGAGGATGAACGCAAGAAGGAACAGCGCTGCCGAGATGCCCGAGATCCGCGTCCGCCCGCCGGATTTCACGTTGATCATCGACTGGCCGATCATGGCGCAGCCGCCCATGCCGCCGAAGAACCCGGTCACCGTGTTGGCCGCGCCCTGCGCGATGCATTCCTGCGACGCGCCGCCGCGCTGGCCCGTGATCTCGCCCACGAGGTTCAGCGTCAGCAGGCTCTCGATCAGGCCGATCGCCGCGAGGATCAGCGCGTAGGGCAGGATGATCGTCAGCGTCTCGTAGTTGAGCGGCACCATCGGGATGTGGAAGGCCGGCAGCCCGCCCGCGATGGAGGCCATGTCGCCCACCGTCGGCGTGCTCAGCCCAAGCCCGATCACCAGTGCCGCCGTGATGCCGATCCCGGCCAGCGGCGCGGGGATCAGGTTCGTCACCTTCGGCAGGCCCCAGATCACCGCCATCGTCACCGCGATCAGACCCAGCATCAGGAGGATGTCGCCCGCGGGCAGCCACGCGCCGTCGGGCGTGCGGAACTGCGTCAACTGCGCAAGGAAGATCACGATGGCCAGACCGTTGACGAAGCCCAGCATGACGGGATGCGGCACGAGACGGATGAACTTGCCCCAGCGCATCACCCCCGCGAAGATCTGCAGAAGCCCCATCAGGACGACGGTCGCGAAGAGGTATTCCACCCCGTGCACGGCCACGAGGCTGACCATCACGACGGCCAGCGCGCCCGTCGCGCCCGAGATCATCCCCGGCCGGCCGCCGATCAGCGCGGTGATCAGACCCACGATGAACGCGGCATAGAGCCCGACCAACGGGTTCACGCCGGCGACGAAGGCGAACGCCACCGCCTCGGGCACGAGGGCGAGGGCCACGGTCAACCCGGCCAGCACTTCGACGCGCAGCACGGGCAGGGACAGGACGGAGGTCGGGGCCACGCGCAGGTCGGGGCCGTCGTAACGGTCGGCGAGGCGCGCCAGAAGGGATCGGCTCATACGTCGGGCTTTCGGGGAAGGGGGTTGGCGCGGCCTTAGCAGGCGAGGACGCGATGCAACAGGGGGCGCCGCGGGCGCGTTGCGATTCCGTTGCGTGCGGGGCAGTCTCGGGCGCGGGCCAGCGGAGAGCCACCATGGCGGACATCACCATCGGGATTATCGGCGGCTCGGGTCTCTATGGCGTGCCGGGTCTCGCGGATGGCGAATGGCGCGCGGCGGACACGCCGTGGGGGCCGCCATCCGACGCGCTGTTGCACGGCGCGCTGGGCGACGTGC
Source organism: uncultured Jannaschia sp. (assembly GCF_947503795.1). Classification (NCBI taxonomy): domain Bacteria; kingdom Pseudomonadati; phylum Pseudomonadota; class Alphaproteobacteria; order Rhodobacterales; family Roseobacteraceae; genus Jannaschia; species uncultured Jannaschia sp. The sequence goes on from NZ_CANNEZ010000002.1 coordinate 301,409, forward strand.
CGGCCGTTTTCCTGCCCCGCCACGGGCGCGGCCATGTCCACAGCCCGACCTCCGTGCCCTACCGCGCCAATATCGCGGCGCTGAAAGAGGCGGGCGTCACGCATCTGGTGTCGGTCTCGGCGGTGGGCTCGTTCCGCGAGGCGATGGCGCCCGGCGATTTCGTCGTCGTGGACCAGTTCGTCGACCGCACCTTCGCCCGCGACAAGAGCTTCTTCGGCCCCGGTCTCGTCGCCCATGTCAGCGCGGCGCATCCGGTCTGCGCGGCGCTGTCCTCGGCCTGTGCGGCCGCCGCGCGGGCGGGCGGCGCGACGGTCCACGAGGGCGGCACGTATCTGGCCATGGAAGGCCCGCAATTCTCGACGCTTGCCGAATCGCGGCTCTATCGCGACTGGGGCTGCGACGTGATCGGAATGACGAACATGCCCGAAGCCAAACTCGCCCGCGAGGCCGAGCTGCATTACGCCTCGGTCGCCATGGTGACGGATTACGACAGCTGGCATCCCGATCATGGCTCGGTCCGGATCACCGATATCCTCGAGACGCTGCACGGCAACGTGGACCGCGCCGCCGCGATGGTCGCGGCCCTGCAGGAGCACCTGCGCGCGGGCTGCGACACCGGCTGCGACCGGGCGCTCGACCACGCGATCATGACCGCGCCCGAGGCGCGCGATCCGGACATGGTCGATCGGCTCCGCACGGTGGCGGGGCGCGTGTTGTGATCCGCGCCGCCCTTCTGGCCTGCTGCCTCGCCCTGCCCGCGGGCGCGCAGGAATTCGTCACCGCGCCCGGACCGATGACCGACACGGAATTCTACCGCGCCGTGGCCTGCGCCGCCGCGCCGGGGGGCGAGTGTCGCAAGCCCTTCCTGCGCTGGCCCGAGGCCAAGCGCGGCGCCGTCACGATCGCGCTCGCCTCTGTGCCGCCCGGCCTGCCCCCATGGCGCCTGGCCCTCTTCGATCAGGGGCTCGAGGCCGCGATCGCTCAGATCAACGGTCTGGGGATCGACCTGCGGCTGGCGCGCGCCGATGCCGGGCCCGCCGATATCGACATTCACATCGTCCTGACCCCGCCGGGCGAGGTGATGCGCGACACCGGCGTCCCCGCGCTCGACGGAGCGATGCTGCCGCTGGGCCGGGTGGCGCTGCGCGCCAAGGGCGGCGAAATCCGCGACGCGCTGATCGCCGTCTCGGCCGAGGCGCGCCGCCGCGAGATCGCATCCGTCCTCCTCGAGGAGATCACCCAGGGCCTCGGTCTGATGACGGATATCAGCGGGCCCGCCTATGGCCGCTCGCTCTTCTCCGAAGACAGCAATTCCGTCGTGCGCCTCGAAGGCCAGGACGCCATGGCGCTGCGCCGCCACTACCCGCCCGCGGGCACCGACACGTCGGAAGGAAGCTGAATGCCAGACCAGAAGACCGTCCGGGACTACATCCGGACCATCCCCGACTTTCCGCATGAAGGGATCATGTTCCGGGACGTGACGACCCTGTTCGCGGATGCACGCGGCATGCGGCTCTGCGTCGATCAGATGCTGGCGCCCTATGCGGGCACGCGGATCGACGCCGTGGCGGGACTCGAAGCGCGCGGCTTCATCCTCGGCGGCGCTGTGGCGCACCAGCTCGGGACCGGCTTCGTGCCGATCCGCAAGAAGGGCAAGCTGCCGGGACCGGTCTTCGCGCAGGACTACACGCTGGAATACGGGCAAGCGACGGTCGAGGTGCACCAGGACGCGCTGCCGGCGGGGGCACGGGTCCTTCTGGTGGACGATCTCCTGGCGACCGGGGGCACCGCGCGGGCGGGCATCGCCTTGCTGGAGAAGCTGGGATGCGAGGTGGTCGGTTGCGCCTTCGTGATCGACCTGCCGGATCTCGGCGGGCGCGCCGTGCTGGAAGGCATGGGCATGGACCTGCACACGCTCTGCAATTTCGACGGCGAATAGCCACATTCGCGCCGCGAAGCGTAAACCTTTTGGTAACCTTTGGCTGTCTATATTCGAGTGTGGTCTTAGCAGACGGCCACCCATTCCCCCAGCGCCTCGCCTCCCCCAGGGCGAGGCGTACTTCGTTCTAGGGGCGTGATCCTCGCTTCGAGCGGACGCGTAACACCGCGCCGGGGTTCATGATTCCCCCCGGATCCAGCGCGTCCTTGATTGCACGCATCGCCGCCAGCTTCACCGGATCGACATAGCGTTCGAGGTCGTCGACCTTCAGCCGACCAACCCCGTGCTCGGCGCTGACAGATCCGCCGAATCGATGAACGAGGTCGTGGACGGCGCGCTTGATGTCGTCGCGTTGATGGGTGTGATCCGCACGGCTGCGCCCCGGCCGAGGGAACACGTTATAATGCAGGTTGCCGTCGCCGACATGCCCGAAGCAGTTGATGCGGAAGTCACCGATCGCAGCCAGAACGCCGGGCCCCTCGGAGATGAAGGCGGGGATCGCGGCGATGGGCACGCTGATGTCGTGGCTGCTGACGGCGCCCACCGCGCGGTTGGCTTGCGGGATCGTCTCGCGCAGATGCCAGAAATCGGCGCGTTGCCCCTCGGACTGCGCGATGGTGCCGTCGGTCGCGAGCCCCGCCTCGGCCGCCGCCTCGAACAGCCCCTCGAGCGCGGCCTGCGGATCGCCCGAGGCGCCTAGCCCGAGGTCGATCAAGACCGACCAGTCCGGCTCGCCCATCGGGCGGCGCACATCCGGCATGTGTTCGGCCACGAAGCGCAAGCCTTCGCCGCCCAGAAGTTCGAACGCGGAGACACCCTCGCCGATCCGGTCCCGCGCGAGGTTCAAAAGGGCGATGGCCGCGTCGGGATCCGGCACGACGATGATCGCGGCCCCCGTCTGGACGGGGCGCGGCAAGAGCTTGAGCGACGCCGCCGTAATGATGCCCAGCGTCCCCTCGGCCCCGATCAGGAGATGGCGCAGATCGTAGCCGGTGTTGTTCTTCCGCAGGGGCGACAGACCGTGCAGGATCGAGCCATCCGGCAGCACCGCCTCGATCCCGAGGCAGAGATCGCGGGCATTGCCGTAGCGCAGGACATTCACGCCGCCTGCATTGGTCGAGAGGATGCCCCCGATCCGGGCCGAGCCCTGCGATGCGATCGAGAGCGGGAACAGGCGGTCCACGCCCTCGGCGACCTCCTGCACATGCTGCAGGATCGCTCCGGCCTCGACCACCGCGACGTTCTCGGACGGATCGACCGACCGGATGTCCGACAGCCGTTCCAGCGACAGGATCACAGGATCGGGCAGATCCTCGGAGACCTGTCCCCCGACGAGCCCGGTGCCGCCGCCATAAGGCACGATGCCGACGCGGGCGGCCTGGGCGGCGGCGACGATGGTCGCGACCTCCGCGGTGGATGAGGGCGCGAGAAGCAAGCCGCCGCGGCCGGTGTAACGGCCCCGCGGCTCCTCGGTGTAGCGGGGTTCGAGGTCGCGGAAGACCGCGGCCGGAAGGCGCGCGCGCAATGCGTCGGCGAAGGCGCCGGTCGCGGGGGCCAGATCGGCCAAACTGGATGTCATTCGGGCTCCGACAGGAAGGCGGGGCGCAGCACGACGATGGTCGGACGCGAGGGAAGGCTGCGCAGCGAGACCTCCATGTGCGACGCGGGCCGCACCTCGACATCGAAGCTGTCGGACATGTCCGCGAGGAACCGGTCGAGCGACCCCTGCCCCCACCAATGCATCGGGATCACGACCGAGGACCTGAGCCGGTCGAGCACCCGCTTGAGCGTCGGCCGGTCCAGCGTCAGCCCCCCGTCAACCGGGGCCATCACCACGTCAAGCCGCCCCAGCGCGGCATAGGTCTCGGCGTCCGGTTCGTGGTGGAGATGCCCGAGATGGCCGATGCAGAGCCCGCCCACCTCGAAGACGAAGATCGAGTTGCCGTTCTCCTCGAAGCCGCCGTCGCGGCTGCGGATGTCGGTCGAGACGGAGCGCACGAGCATCTCGCCGAGATCGAGGTGATGGCCCACCGGCTCGCCCACGCGATCGGACCAGCCGGGCAGAACATGGCGAATCGCGGGGTCGGGATCGGGCGTCCAATGGGTGATGTGGGCGCGGTTCATGGTGACGATATCGGGCGTGTCGATGGCCCCGGCGAAACCCGAATAATCGGTGATCGCGCGCAGACCGCCCGCCGTCTCGATCAGGAACATCGCGTGGTCGACGTAATTCAGCCGCACTGTGAAGTCGTCTGGCAGCGGCGCGCGGTAGGCCGCGCGGTGCAGGTATTCGATCCCCGGCGCCGCGGCGACGGCGATGCAATGGCTGGCCCGACGATCCTGGGCCTGGGCCAGCGTCGGCAGAAGGAAAAGGAGCACGAGAAGGCAGCGCATGGCGAACAGGGTAGCACGCGGGCACGCGGTGCCCAATGCGGCGCGATGACGGGGCCGAGGCCGGGGGCGCTGCCCCCTTGGACCCCCGGCATATTTCGGGAACATCGATGGAGGGTCAGCCCTCGACCTTGCCCCGTCGGTCCGAGCGCAGCATCGCGTAGAGCACGTGGTTGCGCCACCGGCCCGCGATCTGGAGATAGCTCTGGGCGACGCCTTCATATTTGAACCCGGCCTTTTCCAGCAGCCCGCGGGAGGCCGCGTTTTCCTCGAGGCAGGCGGCCTCGAGGCGGCTGAGGTCGAGCCGGCGGAACGCGTGATGCGACAGCGCCACGATCGCCTCGCGCATGTAGCCCTGCCTCGCGTGGGGCTGGCCGATCCAGTAGCCGAGCGTCGCCGACTGCGAGGGTCCGCGCCGGATGTTGTCGAGCGTGATGGCGCCCAGAAGCTGGCCGTCCGTCTTGCGGGTCACGAAGAGCGCCAGCGCGGTGCCCTGCGACTGGCTGCGCTGCGCCCAGTAGACGCGGTTGGTGAAGGACTTGCGGCTCAGGTGATCCGACGCCCAGGCCGGCTCCCACGGCTGCAGGAAGGCGGCCGAGCCATCGCGCAGACCCACCCACGCGCGATAGTCGCCATGTTGGGGCAGGCGCATGATCAGGCGGTCGGTTTCGATCCGGGGCTTGCGGAACGACCCGAACATCACGCCGCGAGCCTGCGCGCCAGCGTGCCCGCATCTGGCGCGCGTTCGACCGGGCCATAGAGCGCCAGCGCGGGGGCCTGCGTCGTCAGGGCCGCCGCGTGGGCACGGACGGCCGGGACATCCACCGCCTCGATCCGCCCGATCGCCTCGGACAGCGGCGGCACGCGGTCCCAGACGGCGACGACGCGGGCGAGCCGTTCGGCCCGGCTGGACGGCGACTCGAGCCCCATCAGCATCCCCGACTTCATCTGGGCGCGCGCGCGCGCGATCTCGGCATCGGTCATGTCGTCGGCGGCGCGTTTGAGCTCGTCCATGGTAAGGTGCGCCAGTTCGGCCACGTCGTCCTCGCCGGTGCCGGCATAGACGGTCAGCAGGCCGGTATCGGAATAGGCCCCGACGCTGGCAAAGATCGTGTAGCAGAGACCCCGCTTCTCGCGCGCCTCCTGGAACAGCCGCGAGGACATGCCGCCGCCCATCGCGCCCGCGAAGATCTGCGCCGTGTAGATGTCGTCGTCGCGGTAGCCCGGCTGCGCGAAGCCCAGCGCGATATGCGCCTGTTCGAGGTCGCGCACATGCCGCGCCTCGCCACCGGTGAAACGCGCGATCTCGACCGGGCCGGGGCGCGTGGGTTCGAGATGACCGAAGAGATCTTCGGCCATGCGCACCAGCGCGTCGTGATCGACCGCCCCCGCCGCCGACAGGATCATCTGCTCGGGGCCGTAATGCTGCGCCGTGAAGCGCTCCAGATCGGCGCGGTCGAAAGCCGAGACACGCTCGGTCGGGCCGAGGATCGTGCGGCCGATGGGCTGCTCGGGATAGGCGGCCTCCTGCAGCCAGTCGAAGATGATGTCGTCGGGCGTATCGAGCGCTTGCCCGATCTCCTGCAGGATGACGTTGCGCTCGGTCTCGATCTCGCCGGCATCGAAGATCGGGTTCAGCACGATATCCGCGATCAGGTCCACGGCGAGCGGCACGTCGCTTGCCAGCACCCGCGCGTAATAGGCCGTCACCTCGCGCGAGGTGTAGGCGTTGATGTAGCCGCCGACATCCTCGATCTCCTCGGCGATCTGCAGGGCCGAGCGCCGGGATGTGCCCTTGAAGGCCATGTGTTCGAGGAAATGCGCGATGCCGTTCTGATCGGGGGTCTCGTGGCGGCCGCCCGCGCCGACCCAGATGCCGACGCTGGCCGATTGCAGGCCGGGCATGTGCTCGGTGACGACGCGGACGCCGTTGGGCAGGCGATGCAGGCGGGCGGTCATGCGGCGCGGCGCTCCTCGATCACGGCCTCGACGGCGGCGAGGTCGTTCTCGACGCGGGTGACGCGCTCGTCGCGCTCGAAGAGATCGCCCATGCGGGGCGGCAGGGCGGGCCGGATCCCCGTGGCGGCCTCGACCGCGTCGGGGAACTTCGCGGGATGCGCGGTGGCGAGCGTGATCATCGGGGCGGGGCCGAGGTGATCTTCGGCGACCGCGACGCCGACGGCGGTGTGCGGACAGAGGAGTTCGCCCGTCCGCGCGAGGTAATCCGAGATGGCGCGCGAGGTCTCCGCCTCGGAGACGCGGCCCGAGACATACGTCTCGCGCAGTGCCTCGAGCGCGCCCTGGCTCACCGAGAACCCGCCATCCTTCAACTCGTCCATGAGCTGCGCGATGGCCGCGCCGTCGCCACCATAGGCGACGTGCAGCGCGCGTTCGAAATTGCTGCTGACCTGGATGTCCATCGAGGGCGAGATCGACGGCTCGACCGTGCCGGGGCGATACTCGCCCGTCGTCAGGCAGCGGTGCAGGATGTCGTTCTGGTTCGTCGCCACGACCAGCTGCTCGATCGGCAGGCCCATCCGCTTGGCGATATGGCCCGCGAAGATGTCGCCGAAATTGCCCGTGGGCACGGTGAAGGACACGGGCCGGTGCGGCGCGCCCAGCGTCGTGGCGGCGGTGAAGTAATAGACAACCTGCGCCAGCACGCGGGCGAAGTTGATCGAGTTGACCCCGGCCAGCGCGACCCGATCACGAAACGGAAAGTCGTTGAACATGTCCTTCACGCGCGCCTGGCAGTCGTCGAAATGCCCGGTCAGCGCCAGCGCGTGGACGTTGCCCTCGGTCGGCGTGGTCATCTGGCGGCGCTGCACCTCGGAGACGCGGCCATGGGGATACATGATGAAGACGTCCACCGCGTCGAGGCCGCGGAACGCCTCGATCGCCGCGGATCCCGTGTCGCCGCTCGTGGCGCCCACGATGGTGACGCGGTCGCCGCGGCGGGTCAGCGTATGCTCGAACATCTGGCCGATGAGCTGCATCGCGAAGTCCTTGAAGGCCAGCGTCGGCCCGTGGAACAGCTCCAGCAGGTGATGGTTCGGCCCCAGCTGGACCAGCGGCGCGCGGGCGTCGTGGCCGAACCCCTCATAGGCGCGGGCAATCATGTCGGCGAAGTCGGACTCGGTGAACGCCTCGGAGACGAAGGGCCACATGATCCGGTGCGCAACCTCCTCGTAGGACTTGCCCGCCAGCGCGGCGATGTCGCCTTGGGACAGCACCGGCAGATCCTCGGGCACGTAAAGGCCGCCGTCGCGGGCGAGCCCGGTCAGCATGGTATCCTCGAAGCCCAGAACGGGGGCCTCGCCACGGGTGGAGACATAGCGCATCGGTGGCTCTCTTAGTCGGTGCGGCGCGTGATACGCCACAGCAGGAACGCTGTCATCCCCAGCCAGACGAGCGCCAGGCCGAACCACTGGATTGCGTATCCGAGATGGTTGTCGGGAATGCCCTCGGTCGAGACGGGGATCGGTGTGAAGGCGGTCGCAGGCGTCACGCTCCGGGCGACGATCAGCGGTGTCGAAAGGGCCGCGCGCCCGTCTTCGGGCCAGTCGAGATTGCCTTCGACCGCAAGCCGCGTGCCGGGTGCGGGGGCTTCGGCGGCGGCGTCCTGCGGGTCGGTGCCCGGCGCCCAGGTGCGCGCACCCAGATCGACCGGGATCGACGCCGCCCCGACCTGCAGCCGCACGACGGCCCGCACCCCCGCCCCAAAGCCGCGCCATGTGTCGAATACCACGAACGCAGGCCCGTCCACGACGCCTTCGACCGCCACGGGCAGGTAGAGGTCCGCCGGGGTGCGGGGCGCAATCGGCAGGGCGACGGGCGCCTCGGTGAGCCGCGTCTCGATGGCTGCGATGGTCGCGGCCTTCTCCTCGGCACGGTTGAGCTGCCAGACGCCCAGCGCCACCAGCACCGCGCCGCCGATTAGGCCGAGCGCGAGGGGAAAGATCAGACGCATCACGGGGTCTCCAACGAAAGGCGGCGCGGGAGGACCCGCGCCGCGCATGGCCAGATGTGGCGGGGAGTCAGCCGCCCCAGACGTAGACGGCCGCGAAGAGGAAAAGCCAGACGACGTCGACGAAGTGCCAGTACCAGGCCGCCGCCTCGAAGCCGATATGCTTGGCCGGGGTGAAATGCCCCTGCTGGAGCCGCAGGAGGCACACGGCGAGGAAGACGGTTCCGATCAGGACGTGGGCGCCGTGGAAGCCCGTCGCCATGAAGAAGTTGGCGCCGTAGATGTTGCCCGAGAAGCCGAAGGCCGCGTGGCTGTACTCGTAGATCTGGAACGCGGTGAACAGCGCGCCCAGCGCGATGGCGAGGATCAGGCCCCACTTCATGTCCTGTCGGTTGTTCTCGTGGACCAGCGCGTGGTGCGCCCAGGTCGCCGCGGCCCCCGAGCAGAGCAGGATCAGCGTGTTGATCAGGGGCAGGTGCCAGGGGTCGAAGGTCTCGATCCCCACGGGCGGCCAGACGCCGTCGATGCCGGGGCTTTCGGGGCCCATCGGGTAGATCGCGTGCTTGAAGAACGACCAGAACCACGCCGCGAAGAACATGACCTCGGACATGATGAAGAAGATGAAGCCGTAGCGCAGGCCGATGCGGACGACGGGCGTGTGGTCGCCCGCGTTCGATTCCTTCACCACGTCGGACCACCAGGCGAACATCACGCCGAGGACGCCGACAAACCCGGCCGCGAAGAGCCACGGGCCCGAGCCCTTCATCCACAGCACCGCGCCGATGAGCATGAAGAAGCCCGAGACAGCGCCGATGAACGGCCAGATCGAGGGCGGCAGGATGTGGTAGTCGTGGTTCTTGGCGTGGGCCATGGTCGTCCCTCTAGTTGGTCGTTCGTACCGCGTCGTCGTCCTGCAACGCGGCGTATTCATCTGGCAAGTCCGTGACGTGGAACGTGTAGGACAGCGTGATCTCCGGGATACCCTTCGCCTCCGGGTCGTCGACGATCGCCGGGTCGACATAGAAGGTGACGGGCATCGAGATCGTCTCGCCCGGCATCAGCACCTGCTCCTCGAAGCAGAAGCAGTCGATCTTCACGAAATGGAGACCGGCCGCATAGGGCGCCACGTTGTAGCTGGCCGTGCCCGCGACGGGTTCGTCGGTCGGGTTCGTCGCCTCGTAGAAGGCAAGATGGGTCTCGCCGATGCGGACCTCCATCGAGGTCTGCTCGGGCCGGAACTCCCACGGCATGTCCCGCTCGCGTGAGGCGTCGAAGCGCACGAGGACGGTCTGGTCCAGCACCACGTCCGAACCGGCCTCGGCCCGCGCGGTCGTGCCGCCATATCCGGTGACGCGGCAGAACAGGTCGTAGAGCGGCACCGCCGCCCATCCGAGCGAGCCCATGCCGAGAACCGTCGCCAGCGTCAGCGCCACGACGCGGCCATTGGCCGTCAGGTCCCGCCACCAGCGCATCATTCCGACGCCTCCGTCTCGGCGGGCAGCATCTGCGGGCGCGCGACGTGGTCGAACCCCTCGCTGAAGCCGCCGGTCTGGATCTTGGCCACGGTGATACCGAAGACGATCAGGATGAACGCCAGGAGCACGCCCAGAATGCCGAAATTGCTCGTCCGCTTGCGCTTGTGGACCTCGTGCTCGACCTGCATCACCAGCCTCCGAAGGGCAGCGCGGCCTCGGCCACGAACACGGCGAAATGCACGAAGAGATAGACGAGCGACCACTTGAAAAGGCGCTTCTCGGCGGCGTGGCCATCGGCCTCGCTGTCGGCATCGGTGCGGCGCCAGACGGCGAAGGCATACCGCAGGAACACCGCGTTCAGCCCCAGCGCCACCGCCAGCGTCAGCGGCCCGCCGACACCGGTCGTCGCCGTGAACACCGACACCACGGCAAGCCCCAGCGCCCAGAGCCAGGTCTGACGGCGCGTCTCGGTCCGGCCGTGGGTCACGGTCAGCATCGGGATGCGCGCGGCGTGGTAGTCGAGCTTGACGAAGAGCGCGAGCGCCCAGAAATGCGGCGGCGTCCACATGAAGATCAGCGCAACCAGAAGCCATGCCTCGAGCGGGGTGCCGCCCGTCGCCGCGGCCCAGCCGATCATCGGGGGGAAGGCGCCCGCCAGCCCACCGATCACCGTGTTCCACGACGTCGTTCGCTTGAGCCACATCGAGTAGATCACCGCATAGAAGAAGATCGTGAAGGCCAGCCAGCCGGCGGCGACCCAGTTGGCCGTCAGGCCCAGCATGACAACCGACACGCCCGTCAGGAACAGGCCCAGCGCCAGCGCGTCGCCGGGTGCGACCCGGCCCGAGGGGATGGGGCGCTTGCGCGTCCGCTTCATCACCCGGTCGATATCGGCATCGAACCACATGTTCAGCGCGGCCGACGCGCCCGCCCCGATCGCGATCCAGAGGATCGAGGTCGCGCCCAGCACCGGATGCACGCTGCCCGGCGCCACGAGCAGGCCCACCAGCGCGGTGAAGACCGACAGCGACATCAGGCGCGGCTTCAGAAGCAGCCAATAGTCGCGCAGACCCGCCTCGTCGGAAGCGGGCCGCGGGGTCGCGATATGGAGGCTGGCGTCGGTCAAGTGCTTACCAGGTGACCAGCTCGTCGGCCTTCATCGCCGTGAGCCACGCCTGATACGCCTCGTCCGAGACGACCTTGACCGTGATCGGCATGTAGGCATGCGCGATGCCGCAGAGCTCCGAGCACTGGCCGAAATAGACGCCCTCCTGCTCGGCGCGGAACCACAGCTGCGCCAGGCGACCGGGGATGCCATCCTGCTTCACGCCGAAGGACGGGATTGTCCAGGAGTGGATGACGTCGCCGCCGGTGACCTGCATCACGACCGTCGCACCCACGGGCACGACGACCGACGTGTCGGTGGCCAGCAGGAACTGGTCGTCCGAGTAACCGGCCTCCTGCAGCTGGGCCGAGACCTCTTCGGTCATCATGTTCCCGGAATCCGCGCCGATCATGTAGCTGGAGAACTGGATGCCGTCCTCTTCGGGGTATTCGTAATCCCAGTACCACTGGTAGCCCGTGACCTTCACGACCACGTCGCCCTCGGGGATGCGCTGCTGGTCGAAGAGCACCGGCAGGGAGAACGCGCCGATGACCACGAGGATCACGATCGGCACCACGGTCCACGTCACCTCGAGCGGCGAATTGTGCGTGAAGCGCGCGGGCTCGGGGTTGGACTTGCGGTTGTAGCGGATCACGACCCAGGCCAGCAGGCCCGTCACGAAGAGCGCGATCACCGTGATGATCACCAGAAGGAAGGCGTCGAGCCAGTGGATCTCGGCGGCCAGCGACGTGGTCGCGGGCTGAAAGCCGATGCCGCCCTCCTGCGGGGTGCCGATGATCGGCAACTCGCCGAGGAAGCCCTGCGCGGCGGCGGGAATGGCGGTAAGCGCGAGCGTGACGGCGGCGAGCGCGGCCTTCGGGGCGTGGATCATTCTCTTACGTCCTGTCTGTCGGAATCGGGGCGGTTCGGATTCCGCCCCCCTGCGTCCTAGGCCGGGGTAAGACCATATCGGACGGGTCGGATGCAAGGCCCCGGTGGCCCTGTGTCGCACCCGCGACATGCCGGGCGGGCCGGCCTTCGGGTGCCCCCGTCGCGCGGCCCCGGCACGGGCCGCCGATCCGCCGAATCCCGCCCGCGATCCGGTTCAATCCGCGCCGCGCCCGTCGGGCCTCAGGCGCGCCCGGCCACCACGTGTACCGCGTCGGCATAGGTCATGCGGTCGCCCTCGATCTGGTCGGCCATCGCCGCCGCGACATTCGCCACCAGCGCCGCCCGCGCGTCCTCGGGCAGGGCCAGAAAGGCCCCGGCGATCGGCATCGACTGCAAATGCTGCGGCACGAAGACCTCGGGCGCGGGCACGTCGATCTCCAGCTCCTGCCGCGTGACCGACACCGCATCGAATCCCGCATCGCGCGCCGCGCGCTCCAGGGCCTCGGCGGTCGGGGTCTCGCGCTGGGCCCGCTGCATCGCCGCGGCCTCGGCCGAGATATGCGTGGCGACGGCATCGCAGAGCGCCTCGGTATAGGCGCTGTGCCCCGCCCAGATCGAGAACGCCATCGCGCCGCCGGGCGCCAGCAGCCGCCGAAACTCGCGCAGGGCGGCGGGCTTGTCGGGGAAGTAATGATAGCCGTGCTGCGACAGGGTCACGTCGACGCTTCCCGAGGGCAGCCCGCTGCCGTTGACGTCGGCGAGGATCCAGCGGATGTCGCGCCCCTCGGCCAGCTCCGCCGCCGTGGCCAGCATCCCTTCGTTGTTGTCGAGCCCCGCGACGTGCCCCTTTGGCCCCAGCGCGTCATGGACCATCCGGGTCGTGACGCCCGTGCCGCAGGCGATATCGAGCACCCGCGCATCCGCCGCGAGGTCCAGCGTCCCGACCAGCGCCTCGGCCCAGCGCCCGAACCAGAGCGGCACCAGCACCGTCTCGTAGATCTGCGGCCCCTCGCCCTGAAGCTGAAAGTTCATCGCCGCCTCCCCAATCCTCTCCCGCGCCCGAGCCTAGCGGCGAATCCCGCGTCTGGCGACCACGGCACACCTGGGGCCCGCCCCCCCGGTGCCCAATCCGGCGACAGCGTCTGGGGTCCGGCGCGCCGACGCCCTATCTATGCGGCAACAGTGACCGGAGACGCCCCATGACCGATGCCCCTTTCCGCCCCTTCGAGACCCTGCTCGACCGCGAGGCCGCACTGGCCACACTGCGCGCCGCCACGGCCGGGGCCGATGACGGCGAGCTCTTCCTCGAGCGGCGCCGCTCCGAGGTGGTGGTGTACGATGATGGCCGCGTGAAGACGGCCAGCTACGACGCCTCCGAAGGCTTCGGCCTGCGCGCCGTGCGGGGCGAGACGGCGGGCTACACCCATTCGACCGAAATCTCCGAACAGGCGCTGACCCGCGCCTCCGAGACCGTGCGGCTCGCCGTGGGCGACGGCGGCGGCACGCTTTCGGACGCGCCCGCGCGCACCAACCGGCGACTCTATGGCGACGACGATCCGATCGCGGGCACTGCCTTCGCCGTCAAGCTCGACACGCTGCGCGAGATCGATGACTTCGCGCGTGCGCTTGACCCCCGCGTCGTGCAGGTCAGCGCCTCCATGGCCGCCTCTCACCAGGAGGTCGAGATCCTGCGCCCCGAGGGCCTGTCGGTCACCGATGTGCGCCCGATGGTCCGGCTCAACGTCTCGATCATCGTCGAGGAGGGGGGCCGCCGCGAGAGCGGAAGCGCCGGCGGCGGCGGGCGCGTCGGGCTGACCGGGCTGATGACCCGCGATCATTGGGAGGGCGTCGCGCGCGAGGCGCTTCGGATCGCCGTCGTGAACCTCTCGGCCATCCCCGCCCCCGCGGGCGTGATGGATGTCGCACTGGGCGCGGGCTGGCCCGGAATCCTTCTGCACGAGGCGGTGGGCCACGGGCTGGAAGGCGATTTCAACCGCAAGGGCCAATCGGCCTTCGCGGGCCTCATGGGCCAGCGCGTCGCGTCGCCGGGCGTCACTGTGCTCGACGACGGCACGATCCCCGACCGGCGCGGGTCCATCAGCGTCGATGACGAGGGCACGCCGTCGGGGAAGAATACCCTGATCGAGGACGGCATCCTCGTGGGCTATATGCAGGACCGCCAGAGCGCGCGGCTGGTGGGCGTGGCGCCGACCGGAAACGGGCGACGCGAAAGCTATGCCCACGCGCCCATGACGCGAATGACCAACACCTACATGCTGGGCGGCGACGCCGACCCGGCCGGCATCGTGGCCGACGTCAAGGACGGCATCTATGCCGTGGGCTTCGGCGGCGGTCAGGTCGACATCACCAACGGCAAGTTCGTCTTCTCCTGCACCGAGGCCTACCGCGTGACGAACGGCGTCGTCGGCGCCCCCGTCAAGGGCGCGACCCTGATCGGCGACGGCGCGACGGCGCTCAAGGGCATCCGCGCCATCGGCAATGACATGGCGCTGGACCCGGGGATGGGGAATTGCGGCAAGGCGGGCCAATGGGTGCCGGTGGGCGTGGGCCAACCGACGCTCCTGATCGGCGGGCTGACGGTGGGCGGCTCGGCGGCCTGACGCGCGACATCGCGCGGCGTTAACCGTTTCGCAACGCCCCCGTGGCGAAGCTCGGGCATATGGATGACGCGATTCCCGAGCTTCTGGACCATGGGCCCGGCTTCTCCGAGGCGCCGCTGCCGCTCTTCGATGCGCCCCCGCCGCAGGAGGAGCTGTTCGCGCGGCTTCGGCTGGCGCGGTCGCGGCGGGTCGGCCCGGCCACCTTCCGGCGCCTGATCGCCGCGCATGGCGATGCCGTCGCCGCACTGACCGCCCTCCCGGGTCTGGCCGCGGCGGCGGGCGACACGTCCTACGCCCCCGCGACCGAGGCCGAGATCCGCCGCGAGATCCGGGCGGCCAAGGCCGCGGGCGCGCGGCTCCTGACCTTGGGCGCGCCGGGCTATCCCCATCGCCTGGCGCAGGTGGGCGATGCGCCGCCTGTGCTCTGGTGCCAGGGCGACCCGAAGCTTCTGACCCGGCGCAGCGTGGCGGTCGTCGGCACGCGGAACGCCTCGTCCCTGGCGCTCCGCATGGCCCGCGCGTTGGGCCGCGCCCTGTCCGAGGCGGGGGTGACCGTGGTCTCGGGGCTTGCGCGCGGGGTCGACACCGCCGCCCACACCGCCGCGCTGGACGGCGGGACGGTCGCCGTCCACGCGGGCGGGCTCGACCGGGTCTACCCCGCCGAGAACGCCGAACTCGGCACCGCGATCGCCGCGACCGGCTGCGCGCTGTCCGAACGCCCCTTCGGCCTGCACCCGACGGCGCGCGACTTCCCGCGCCGCAACCGCATCGTGTCGGGCGTGGCGCAGGCCGTCGTCGTGGTCGAGGCGGCCGCGCGCTCGGGCTCGATGATCACGGCGCGCGACGCGCTCGACCAGGGGCGCGAGGTGATGGCCGTGCCTGGCCACCCGTTCGACACCCGCGCGTCCGGCTGCAACCTTCTGCTGCGCGACGGTGCGACGCTGGTGCGCGGGGCCGAGGACGTTCTGGACCTGCTCGACGGGTTGATGCGCGACGCACCCCCGCGCCCCGCGCCCGAACCCGTCGCCGAGGCGACCGCACCCGCCCCAACCGATGGCGACGCGACGGTCCTGCGCGCCCGCATCCTGTCGCTCCTGTCGCCGGTTCCCGTGGGCGAGGACCAGCTTCGCCGCGACCTCGCGCCGGGCGGCGAGGCCGATGCGCGGGCGGTCGCGGCACAGCTCTCGGAGCTGGAACTCGCAGGCGAGATCGCGCGCCGGCCCGGCGGGTCGCTCGTCCGCCTCTAGCCGGTCCAAAACCGCGACGGCGGCGGCTGCGCCCGCCCGCATGGCACACCCCGGCGAAGGCGCCCGACCCCGGTCCGATCGGTCGGCGCCCGGGCCGAAACCCGGCGCTCCGGTGCCCCGTCCCGCGGGCGCGCGCGGCGCCCGATCGCCCGACCGGCCCTCCCATTGACAATCCGCCGGGACCCCCCACATGGTCCGCCGCCCAAGGGGGATCGCCACCGCATACCCCCGTCCGACCCCAGCCCGAGGTTCCGCCCCATGCCCGTCGTCGTCGTCGAATCCCCGGCCAAGGCCAAGACCATCAACGGCTATCTGGGGTCCGATTACACTGTGCTGGCCAGCTACGGCCATGTCCGCGATCTGGTGGGCAAGGACGGGTCGGTCGACACCGACGACTGGGGCATGACCTGGGAGGTTCCGGCGGATTCGAAGAAGCGGATCAAGGACATCGCCGACGCGCTGGCCGACGATCCGAACCTGATCCTCGCCACGGACCCCGACCGCGAGGGCGAGGCCATCTCCTGGCACCTGCAGGAGGCGCTGCTCAACCGGCGCGGCATCAAGAAGGACATGCCCGTCAGCCGGGTCGCCTTCAACGCCATCACCAAGACCGCCGTGCAGGAGGCCATCGCCAACCCGCGCGAGATCGACACCCCTCTGGTCCATGCCTACCTGGCGCGCCGCGCGCTCGACTACCTCGTGGGCTTCAACCTGAGCCCCGTGCTCTGGCGCAAGCTGCCGGGCGCCAAGTCGGCGGGGCGCGTCCAGTCGGTCAGCCTGCGCCTCATCGTCGAGCGCGAGATGGAGATCGAAGCCTTCGATCCGCGTGAATACTGGTCCGTCCGCGCCATGCTCGAGACGCCGCGTGGGCAGCAGTTCGAGGCCCGTCTGGTGTCGCTCGCGGGCAAGAAGCTCGACCGGTTCGACCTCGCCGACGCGACCCAGGCCGAGCTGGCCGTTCAGGCCGTCGAGAGCCGCAATCTCACGGTCACGCGCGTCGAGGCCAAGCCCGGCACCCGCAACCCCAGCCCGCCCTTCATGACCTCGACCCTGCAACAGGAAGCCAGCCGCAAGTTCGGCATGGGCGCCAAGGCGGCGATGTCGACGGCCCAGCGACTCTATGAGGCCGGGCATATCACCTACATGCGGACCGACGGCATCGACATGGCCCCCGAGGCCGTCCACGCCGCCCGCGACGCCATCGCCGACCGCTACGGCAAGGACTACGTGCCGGGCAGCCCCCGGATGTACAAGAACAAGGCCAAGAACGCGCAGGAGGCGCATGAGTGCATCCGGCCCACCGACATGGCCAAGGCCGCGGGCGACCTGAGGCTCGAGGCGGATCAGAAGAAGCTCTACGACCTGATCTGGAAGCGCACGCTGGCCAGCCAGATGGAGGCCGCGCGACTGGAGCGGACGACCGTGACCATCGCCGACCGCGACGAACAGGTCGAACTGCGGGCGACCGGCCAGGTCGTGGCCTTCGACGGCTTCATGAAGGTCTATACCGAAGGGCGCGACGACGATGCCGAGGCGTCGGACGACGACAAGCGCCTGCCCGCCATCCACGAGGGCGACGCGGCCAAGAAGGTCGCAGCCTACGCGGACGAAACCTCGGAGAACCAGCTCGTGAAGGCGCCGTCGAACGCGGTCCTCGGCCAGCAGTCCTTCACCCAGCCGCCGCCCCGCTACACCGAGGCGACGCTGGTCAAGAAGATGGAGGAGCTCGGCATCGGGCGGCCCTCGACCTATGCCAGCATCCTCGGGACGATCGTTGACAGGGGCTATGTCCGCAAGGAGGGCAACCGGCTCTTCCCCGAGGACCAGGGACGGCTCGTGACCGCGTTCCTGTCGAACTATTTCCGCCGCTACGTGGGCTACGACTTCACCGCCGGCCTCGAGGACGAGCTCGACCAGGTCTCGGCGGGGGACGCGGATTACAAGGACGTGCTCGGGCGGTTCTGGCGCGACTTCAAGGCCGCGGTGGACGAGACGGCGGAGCTGCGGATCACCGACGTGCTCGAGAAGATCAACGAGGTGCTCGAGCCGCATCTCTTCCCCGACAAGGGCGACGGCACCGATCCGCGGCTCTGCCCGCGCTGCGAACAGGGGCGCCTGTCGATGCGTACGGCCCGCTCGGGCGGCGCGTTCATCGGTTGCGGCCGCTATCCCGAATGCAACTACACCCGCCCCTTCGGCCCGCCGGGCATGGAGGGCGAGCAGACCGGCGAGGACCGGATGCTGGGGGTCGAGCCCGAGAGCGGGCTGGAGGTCTGGCTGAAATCGGGCCGCTTCGGGCCCTATGTCCAGCTCGGCGAGAAGACCGACGAGAACCCCAAGCCCAAGCGTTCCAGCCTGCCCAAGATGTGGGCCCCCGAGGCGCTGGACCTCGACCGGGGCCTGCAGCTTCTGTCGCTGCCCCGGCAAGTCGGCATGCATCCCGAGGATGGCCAGCCCATCGAGACCAATCTCGGCCGCTACGGCCCCTACGTGATGCACAAGCGCCCCGAGGACGCCAAGCCCATCTACGCCAACCTCGCCGACGAGGAGGAGGTCTTCACCATCGGCATGAACCGCGCCGTCGAGGTGCTGGCCGACAAGCGCGCCAATCCGCGCGGCGGCGGGCGGCAGGCGGCCAAGGCGCTGCGCGATCTGGGCGAGCATCCCGAGAACGGCGGCGCGATGGCCGTGATGGAAGGTCGGTTCGGGCCTTACGTGAAGTGGGAGAAGGTGAACGCGACGCTCCCGAAGGACGTCTCGCCCGAGGAGTTGACGGTGGCACAGGCGGTCGAGTTGATCGACGCGAAGGCCGCCAAGACGAAGAAGCCCGCCCGGAAGGCTGCGGCGAAGAAGCCCGCCGCCAAGAAGAAGCCGGCGGCCAAGAAGGCGAGCTGACGGCCCGTTCAGCGCGCAACCAGTGTCTCGCGTCGTTGGCCCTCCGGGTCGCACAGGCCCGCATTCGCGGGCGCCGCCGGAACGGGCCATCCGCGCACAGCGCCTGCGCGCTTGAATCCGGCGCGCGCGGGGCTGACATAGCGACCATGACGCACAGCATTCCCCCCCTCGCCCCCAATGCCGAGGCCGCCGCCTTCCTCGCGGCCCGCCGCTCCCGCCCGGCCAAGACGCTCGCGGAACCGGCGCCCGATCGTGCCGCCTTGTCGGCCATCCTCGAGACCGCGCTTCGCGTGCCCGATCACGGCAAGCTCGAACCCTGGCGGCTGGTGGTGCTGTCGGGCGCGGCGCTCGACCGGCTGGCCGCCCTGACCGAACGGCTGGGCCGCGCGCGCGGGCTCGACCCGGAGCGGACGGCGAAGGCCCGCGCGATGTTCGACGCGGCCCCCTGCATGGTGGGCGTGATTTCGGACCCGGTGCCGTCCGAGAAGATCCCGCAGGTCGAGCAGATCCTCAGCGCCGGGGCGCTCTGCCACAACCTTGTCTGCGCGGCGCAGGCGGCGGGCTGGGGGGCCAACTGGCTCTCGGGCTGGATGGCCACGGATCCCGACTTCCTGCGCGACGGCTTCGATATCGAGCCGCCCGCATTCCTGGCCGGGCTGGTCGTGCTGGGAACCGAGACGGTCGTCCCGCCCGAATGACCCCGCCCCGATCCGCAGGCCAAGATCGCCTGGGTCGACGCATGATCCGCAACCTGACGCTGGCGCTCGGCCAACTGACCGATCCGCGCTTTCGCGGCGTCCTGTTGGCCGGGATCGGCCTGTCGGCGGCGCTTCTGATCGGCTTCTCCGTGCTTCTCGTCTGGGGGGCGCAATGGCTGGTCGGTCCGACCGTGACGCTGCCGTGGCTGGGCGAGGTGACCTGGCTCGACAACGCGGCCGGCTGGGCGGTCGTGCCCTTCACGCTCATCGCGTCGGTGTTCCTGATGGTGCCCGTGGCCTCGGCCTTCACGGGTCTCTTCCTTGACCGGATCGCGCAGGCCGTTGAGGACAAGCACTATCCCGGCCTGCCCCCCGCCCGCGCGCAGGGCTGGCTCGAAATGGCGCGCGAGAGCGCGGGCTTTCTCGGCCTCGTCGTCGGCGCCAATCTTCTGGCGCTGATCGCCTATCTCGTGCTGGCGCCCTTCGCGCTCCTGATCTTCTGGGGGGTCAACGGCTTCCTGCTCGGCCGCGAATACGCGCAGCTCGTGGCACTCCGTCATCTCAGCCGGGACGAGGCCGCGGCCTTCCGCACCCGCCACCGCGCGCAGATCTGGGCCACGGGCATCCTGATGGCCATCCCGCTGTCGGTGCCGATCCTGAACCTTCTGGTGCCGGTGGTGGGGGCCGCGACCTTCACCCACCTCTTCCACCGCATCAATCGCGGATCGGCCGCCCCGTCACTGCGCGAATCCCGTCGATCGTGATGTGCCCCGAGGTGATCAGCCAGATCATCGGCACCCAGATCGCCAGGGCGATCGCCGTCGCCCACGCCATCCGCCGATAGACCCCGATCGGGCGCTCGGGGGTCGAGGCGTGGGTACCGCGCGTGACCTCGCCCGCGTCGCCCTGGGTGCGCTGGCCGATCTGAAGCCCGATCATGAAGACCATCGCCCAGATCATCGCGAAGACCACGAAGGCCGAGAAGATGGACATCAGACGGCCTCCGCAGCGGGAACCTGCTCCAGCTCGACCAGCGTGCCGGTGAAATCCTTCGGATGCAGGAACAGCACCGGGTTGCCATGAGCCCCGATCTTCGGCTCGCCGGTCCCGAGCACGCGCGCGCCCGCCGCCGTCAGCGCATCCCGCGCGGCGAGGATGTCCTCGACCTCGTAGCAGATGTGATGGATGCCGCCCGAAGGGTTCTTCTCGAGAAAGCCCGCGATGGGCGAGCCGTCGCCCAGCGGATGGAGAAGCTCGATCTTCGTGTTCGGAAGCTCGATGAAGACCACCGTCACGCCGTGATCCGGTTCGTCCTGCGGCGGATTCACATGGGCACCCAGCGTATCGCGATATTGCGCCGCGGCCGCCTCCAGGTCCGGCACCGCGATGGCCACGTGGTTCAGTCGTCCGATCATGGCAGCCGCCCCCTTGGTCCGCATTCGGGGGGCGTTATGGGCAGGACGGCCCGGCACCGCAAGCCGTGCCGCGTGCATGTTCACGCTTTGTTAGGACTGACGGCGCAATTCTGGCGGGGCGCAGACACCTCTGGATTCGGAGAAGACGACGATGGATGAAATCGCCCTCATGGCCCGCCCCGTTCCGACGCCCGCCCGACCGCTTCTCGGCCAGACGGTCCTTCTGGTCGAGGACAGTCGCTTCGCCTCCGAGGCGGTCCGCCTGTTGGCGCTCCGGTCCGGGGCGCGCATCCGCCGCGCCGACAGCCTCGCCGCCGCAGAGCGGCATCTCAACACCTATCGCGCCGGGATCGCGATCGTCGATCTGGGCCTGCCCGATGGCGACGGGCTCGACCTGATCGCCCGTCTGCGCACGGCGACGCAGCGGCCGGACGTGGTGCTGGCCACCTCGGGCCGCGACGCATCCGAAGTCGAGGCGGCGGCGCTCAAGGCCGGGGCCGACGCGTTCCTTCCCAAGCCGATCGAGAGCCTGGCCGCCTTCCAGGCTGTCATCCTGGGCGCGCTGCCCGACGACCAGCGCCCCAGGGGCCTGCGTGTGGTCGGCGCCGAAACGGTCGAGCCCGACCGCCTCGCGCTGTCCGAAGACCTGTTGCACGCCGAACGGCTGCTGGGCGACGGCTCGGTGCCGCCGGGCTTCGTCGCCGATTTCCTGCGCGGCGTCGCCCGCACGGGCCATGACGCGGCCCTGCTGTCGCAATCCGACATGCTGGCCCGGCGCGCGGTCGACGACATCCGGCCCGCGCTCCACGCACTCATCACCGAACGTCTGGCCGAGCCGCGGGTGGTCTAGGCGACGGTGGCGCCCGCCGCCTCAGCGACCATCACCGACAGCGACCGGGCCTGTCGGCCTGCAGCATCGAAATTGTCGGCATCGAGCCACGCACGGTGCACCTTGCAAAGGCGCGGCCAATCGCCGTCGAGAATGGCGAACCACGCCGTGTCGCGGTTGCGCCCCTTCACGACCATGTGCTGCCGGAACGTCCCGTCATAGCCGAACCCGTAGCGCCGCGCCGCCGCGAGGCTGGGGCCGTTCGCGGCGTCGCATTTCCATTCCACCCGCCGGAACCCTGCCGCGAAGGCCTGCGCGATCATCAAGTGGATCGCCTCGGTGGCCGCCCGCGTCCGCTGAAGCGCCGCCGACATCGCGATATGGCCGATCTCGATCACGCCGTTCGCGCGGTCCACCCGCAGATAGGAAGCCACCCCCGCCCAGCCGTCTTCGCCCCGGATGGCATAAAAGATCGGATCGCTCGACGCGGCGGCCTCCGCCACCCAGTCCCGATAGGCCTCCCGATCGGCGAAGGGCCCGTAGGGCAGATAGGCCCACATCGCGTCATCGGCGCGGTTCGCCGCATCGAGTGCATCGGCATGGTCCCCGGACAAGCGCTCCAACCGCGTCGCCGTCCCCTCCAGAACGGGCGCGGGCTCGAAGGTCAGCGGGGTCCAGTCGGCCAGGGTCATCGCGGCGTCATCCGGATCGCGCCGTCCAGCCGGATGACCTCGCCGTTGAGCATCGGGTTGCGCGCGATCTCGGCCACGAGCGACGCGAATTCCGACGGCTGACCCAGCCGCGACGGGTACGGGACCTGCGCCCCGAGGCTATCCTGCACCTCCTGCGGCAGACCCTGCAGCATCGGCGTCAGGAAGAGGCCCGGCGCCACCGCGACCACCCGGACGCCCCGCGACGCCAGGTCCCGCGCCATCGGCAGCGTCAGCGACGCGACCCCGCCCTTGGACGCCGCATAGGCCGCCTGCCCGATCTGACCCTCGTAGGCCGCGACCGAGGCGGTGTTCACGATCACGCCCCGCTCCCCGTCGGGCCCCTGCCCGTCCTGCGCCGACATGATCGCGGCGGCGGCAGAGGCACAGTTGAACGTGCCGACCAAGTTGATCGCGATGACGCGCGCGAAAAGCTCCGGATCATGCGCGCCGTCCCGCCCGACGGTCTTGGCGGCAGGCGCGATGCCCGCGCAGTTGACCATCAGGTCGAGCCGCCCCGCGCCCGCGACCTCGGCCAGCACGGCGGCACAGGCCGCGGCATCCGTCACGTCGAGCGCGAAGAACCGACCACCGATCTCCTCGGCCAGCGCCGCGCCGCCCGCATCGCGGTCTAGGATCGCGACCGATCCGCCTGAGGCCGCCACGTGTCGCGCGACCGCGGCCCCCAGCCCGCCGGCCCCGCCGGTGATCGCCGCCACGCATCCCTTCAACTCCATCCCGTCCCCTCCGATGTTCCGGCCCGAACGGTAGCGGAGGCGGGGGCGGGCGCAAGTCGCACGCCCCGCGCGAGGGGCGCGATTAGCTGTGGAGAAGGCGAAACCCGCTCTTTACAGACCGTGCGCCCCGCTCCACCATATCTTGTGTGGGACGGGACGACCCAATCATAAGGTTCGCCCCCCCACCCCAGACCTAGCGGCCAGAGCGGAAGGCTTCGACCATGCTCCATCAACGCGATCAGTTCTCCGAAACAGGCGACCTCCACCCGATCGACCTCGTCGAGACCGTGGCCGAGACCCATGAATGGGATTTCGACCGCGTCGGCGAGGATCAGATCGCCATGGTGGTCGAGGGCCAGTGGCGCAGCTATTCCGTCACCCTCGCCTGGTCCGAGCCCGACGAGACGCTGCGCCTGATCTGCTGCTTCGAGATGGAGCCGCCCGCCGACAGCCTGCCGCGTCTCTACGAGACGCTGAACCTCGCCAACGACCAGTGCTGGGCGGGGGCATTCAGCTACTGGCTGGAACAGAAGATGATGGTTTATCGCTACGGGCTCGTGCTGGCCGGGGGCGCCTGCGCGCAGGTCGAGCAGATCAACCAGATGGTTGCCGAGGCGATCCTCGCGGGCGAGCGCTACTACCCGGCGTTCCAGCTCGTGTGCTGGGGCGGTCGCCGCCCGTCGGACGCGATGCAGGTCGCGATGGCCGAAGCCTACGGCCACGCCTGACTTGCGCGCGGCCCCGGCGCGGCTACTCTCGCGCCCCGGAGGTGGGTTCATGGATTTCGAGGACGTCAATGCGCGCGGTCTGGTGCTGCTGGGCTGCGGCAAGATGGGATCGGCGATGCTGGCCGGGTGGCTGGACCGCGGTCTGTCGCCCGCCGCGGTGACGGCAATCGATCCGGCCCCCTCGGACTGGCTGCAGGGCACGGGTGTGGCGCTGAACACCGCACTACCCGATGCGCCCGCCATCGCGCTCATCGCCGTCAAGCCGCAGATGATGGACGCGGCCCTACCCGCCCTCCGGGCGCTGACGAACACGCTCTTCGTGACGGTCGCGGCGGGGACGCCCATCGCCGCCTACGAGGCCGCGCTGGGCGACATCCGCCTCGTGCGGGCCATGCCCAACACGCCGGCCGCCGTCGGCCGCGGCATCACCGCGATCGTCGGAAACGCGGCCGCCACGGCCGCCGATCTCGACACCGCCGAAACCTTCCTCGCGGCGGTCGGAGAGGTCGTGCGGCTGGAACACGAGGATCAGATGGACGCGGTGACGGGCCTGTCGGGATCGGGCCCGGCCTATGTCTTTCACATGATCGAGGCGATGGCCGCGGCGGGCGAAGCGCAGGGCCTCGCCCCCGACCTTGCGATGCGGCTGGCACGCGCGACGGTCGCGGGGGCGGGCGAGCTGGCCATGACGGGCGAGGACCCGGCCCAGCTCCGGATCAACGTCACATCGCCGAACGGCACGACGCAGGCCGGGCTCGAGGTGCTGATGCCGGAACTGCCGGACCTGATGGCGCGGACGGTCGCCGCCGCCGCAGACCGCTCGCGGGAGCTGCGCGCATGAGCGAGATCGACTTCGACGACTTCCTCAAGGTCGATATCCGCGTCGGGCGCGTCACGCGCGCCGAGCCTTTCCCCGAGGCCCGCAAGCCCGCGATCAAGATGTGGGTCGATTTCGGCGCCGAGCTGGGCGAACGCAAGACCTCGGCGCAGGTCACGCGGCACTACACGCCCGAGGCCCTTGTCGGGCGACAGGTCGTGGCCGTCGTGAACTTCCCGCCCCGCCAGATCGGGCCCTTCATGTCGGAGGTGCTGGTGCTCGGGCTGCCCGATCCGGATGGCGAGGTCGTCCTGCTGACCCCGGACCAGGCGGTCCCCGATGGCGGGCGGATGCACTGATGGCCGAACGTCCCGCCCTCCTCGTCTCCCGCGCGCTGCCCGACAGCATCATGGAAGCCGCGCGCGACCGCTTCGACCTCACCGTGCGCGACACAACGCAACCGATGGATGCGGACGAATGCCGCGCGGCGCTGGCCGGGTACGATGTCGTCCTGCCGACGCTGGGTGACGCCTTTTCGGGCGTGTTCGATGGCGCGATCCGGGCGAAGGGCCTCGCGAATTTCGGTGTCGGCTATAACCATATCGACGTGGCCGGAGCGCACCGCGCGGGCCTCGTGGTGACCAACACGCCCGGTGCCGTCACCGACGCGACCGCCGACACGGCCATGACGCTGATCCTGATGACGGCGCGGCGTGCGGGCGAGGGCGAACGGCTCGTGCGCGCAGGCGACTGGCATGGCTGGCACCCAGTGCAGATGCTGGGCATGCACGTCACCGGCAAGACCGTGGGCATCGTCGGGATGGGTCGCATCGGGCAGGCCATCGCAGAGCGATGCCGCGCTGGCTTCGGGATGGAGGTGGTGTTCTACAACCGCTCCGAGAAGACGGTCGAGGGCGCGCGGCAACTGGGCTCCGTCGCCGAGGTCTGCGCCGCCGCGGACATCGTGGTCACCGCCGCCGCCGCCACGCCCGAGACGCGGCACATCATCGGGCCGGACGCGCTTGCGGCGATGCGGCCCCATGCGATCCTCGTGAACATCGCGCGCGGCGACCTCGTGGACGAAACGGCGCTGATCGAGACGTTGCAGGCCGGTCGCATCGCGGGCGCCGGGCTCGACGTCTACGAAGACGAACCCCACGTCCCCGCAGCACTCCGCGCGCTGGAAAACGCGGTTCTCTTGCCGCATCTCGGAACGGCGGCGCTGGAAGTGCGCGAGGCGATGGGCCGGATGGCGCTCGACAACGCGATCGCCATCGCCGAAGGCCGCGATCCGCCGAACCCGGTGTGACGGGCACGCGCACCCCGCTCGACACGCCGCTCGGCCAACTGCATCTCGTGGCCGACAGCGGCGCGCTGGCCGCGATCCACTGGCCCGACGCGCCCCCGGACCTGCCGCTCGACCCGGACGCGCTGCCCGAGGTCCGCGCCCAGCTCGCCGCCTATTTTGACGGGCGCCTGACGCGCTTCGACCTCGCGCTGGCCCCCGGTGGCACGCCGTTTCAGCAGGAGGTCTGGCGCGCGCTCCGCGACATCCCGCAGGGCCGGACCCGCAGCTACGGCGAGATCGCCGCCGCCATCGGCCGGCCGAAGGGCGCGCAGGCCGTCGGGCAGGCCAACGGCGCCAACCCGATCCCCATCGTGATCCCCTGCCACCGCGTCGTCGCCAATGACGGCGGGATCGGCGGGTTCTCGGGCGGGCTCGACATCAAGCGGCGGCTGCTCGCCCATGAGGGTGCGCCGTTCGAGGCCGAGCAGCCACGGCTTCTCTAGAGCGCGAACGCCCGGACGTCGCACGACCCGGCCGCGCCCGTCAGATTCCGTCGACGCAGACGTATTTCGTCTCCAGATAATCCTCTAGACCCTGACTGCCGCCTTCCTTGCCGAGCCCGCTTTCCTTTACGCCGCCGAATGGCGCTTCGACGGTGGTGATAAGGCCCGAATTGATGCCGATCATCCCGTATTGCAGCCCTTCGTTGAGCCGGAACGCACGGCCCAGATCGGCGGTATAGGCATAGCAGGCGAGGCCGTAGACCGTGTCGTTGGCCATCTCGATCGCCTCCTCCTCGGTCTCGAAGCGGAAGATCGGGGCCAGCGGGCCGAAGATCTCCTCGGTGGCGAAGCGCATCGCTTGCGTCGCGCCGGTCATCACCGTCGGCTCGAAGAAGGTGCCGCCGTTGCCGTGCCGTCCGCCGCCGATCACGACCTCGGCCCCCTTCGACGTGGCGTCCTCGACGAAGGCCTCGACCTTCTCGACCGCGTCCATGTCGATCATCGGCCCCTGCTCGACGCCCGTCTCCAGACCGTCGCCCACCTTCATCGCGCGGGTCTTCTCGACCAGCCGTTCGACGAAGGCGTCGTGAATGCCCGATTGGACGTAGATTCGGTTCGCGCAGACACAGGTCTGGCCCGCATTGCGGAACTTCGAGACCATCGCGCCCTCGACGGCCGCGTCCAGATGGGCGTCGTCGAAGACGAGGAACGGCGCGTTGCCGCCCAGCTCCATCGAGACCTTCTTCACGGTATCCGCCGACTGCCGGATCAGTTCCTTGCCGACCTCGGTCGACCCGGTGAACGTCACCTTGCGCACCCGCGGGTCGTCCATGATGGCACCCGCGATCTCGCGCGCCGACCCGGTCACGATGTTCATCACGCCCGCCGGATACCCGACCTCCTCGGCCAACGCGCCCCAAGCGAGGCCGCTATAGGGCGTCGCCGTCGCGGGTTTGGCGACGACCGTGCAGCCGACGGCCAGCGCGGGCGCGACCTTTCGGGCCAGCATCGAGCTGGGGAAGTTCCAAGGCGTGATCATGCCCACCACGCCGATCGCGTGCTTGGTCACGAGGATGCGGCGACCATTCACGCCCGCGGGCACGATCTCGCCCTTGGCGCGGCGCGCTTCTTCGGCGAACCAGCGGACATACTGTGCGCCGATGGCGATCTCGCCCATCGACTCGGCAAGGGGCTTGCCCATCTCGACGGTCAAGAGCTCGGCCAGGTCTTTCTGGTGGTCCATCAGCGCATCATGCAGCTTCCAGAGCAAGTTGCAGCGCTCCATCAGAGACATGTCGCGGAAGGCCGGGAAGGCCGCCGCTGCCGCGTCGATGGCGCGCGAGGTCTCGGCGCGACCGCCCTTCGGAACCGTCCCGATCACCGACCCATCCACCGGGTTCGTCACGTCGATGGTCTCGCCCCCGTCCGCGCCGACCCAGTCGCCGCCGATCAGGTTCGCCTGCTTCATCCAGTCCTGGAACGCCATCGTCCTCACCTCCTCGAAAATCGAAATTCCGTTATCTGCTCATAGGTCTCGCCGGGGCGCAGAACCGCGCTCGGGAAGCCCGCCTGGTTGGGCGCGTCGGGCCAGACCTGCGGCTCCAGCGCGACACCGGCATGGGCGCGATAAACGCGCCCCTCCAGCCCCGGCACCTGCGTGTTCAGCTTGGCGCCGTCATAGACCTGCAACCCCGGCTCGGTCGTGGCCACCGCCATCTCCAGCCCGCCCGTGCGCAGCCACGCCACCTCGCGCAACGCCACGCGTTCGTCCGAGAGACAGAGGTTGTGGTCGAGCAGGCCCTCGGCGGGCAGCGCGCGGCCCCGGCGGAAGTCGAAGGCGGTGCCGTCCACCGGCGCGATGCCGGTCGGGATCAGGTCGTCATCCACCGGCACGTAACGATCGGCGGCGACGGTCAGGACGTGGTCCGCGACCGTCGCCGCCCCGTCGAGGTTCCAATAGGTGTGATGCGCCAGGTTGCAGAGCGTCGGTGCGTCGCAGGTCGCGCGGTATTCCACCCGCAGAGCGGCGTCAGGCGCGCAGACGTAGCGCGCCTCGATCCGCATCGCGCCGGGAAACCCCATCTCGCCGTCGGCGAGGTCGATGGCGAAGGTGATCGCGTCATCGCCGTGTTGGGCCACGTCCCAGATCCGCTTTCCGATCCCGGCCGATCCGCCGTGCAGCGTATGGCGCTCCTTGAAGTTGGGATCGGTCCGGTGCGTCGCGCCGTCGAGCTCGAACCGCGCGCCCCCGATCCGGTTCGCCACCCGCCCGGCCGTCGCACCCATGTAGTTCGAGAACTCCGGGTAATGGTCCAGATCGGCCAGCCCCAGCACCAGCGGATGGTCGATCCCGTCGAGCCGGAGATCGTGCAGGACGGCACCCAGATCGGTGAATGTCGCGGTCAGGCCGTGGCCGCGGATCGTGTAGGCGGGGCGGCTCATGCGAGGCCCAGTTCCGCGGCGACGGTGCGCGCCGTCATCTCCGAGACGCGGGTGTTCGCCTCGGCGGTCACGCCGCCGATATGGGGCGTCAGGATCAGGTTCGGCACGCCCGCGAAGTCGTTCTCCGCACCCAGCGGTTCCGTCGCGAAGGTATCGAGCGCCGCTCCCGCGAGATGCCCGGAGCGGAGCGCGTCGCAGACCGCCGCCTCGTCGACGATGCCTCCCCGCGCTGCATTAACCAGCACCGCACCCGGCTTCATCGCCGCCAGCGCGGCGGCGTCGATCATCTCGCGCGTCTCCTCGGTCAGCGGCACGTGCAGCGAGACGACGTCGGCCGCCGCCAGAACCTCCGCGACGCTCGCCTTCCGCGCGCCGTCGAAATCCGTCGCGTATGGGTCGGCGGCCACGACCTCCATCCCGAGCGCCCGGCCGAGCTCGCCCGTCTTCCGCGCGATCTCGCCGTAGCCGAGCAGCCCCAGCACCTTGCCCGCGATCTCGCGCCCCCGCCCCGCGACCCCGCGCGGCCAGTCGCCGGCCTCCATCGCCGGGCGCATCATGTAGGCGCCGCGCAACAGGACCGCCGCCGTCGTCACGACGTATTCCGCGACCGAAAGCGTGTTGGCCCCCGTTGCCGGGTGAACCGAGATCCCCCGCAGGCGGCAGCCGTCGAGATCGATATTGTCGAGGCCGACACCAAGCCGCCCGACACAAGTGAACCCGGCATCCAGAAGCCCCCCCCGCACCTGCGTCCGGTTGCGCACGATCAGGCCCTGCGCCTCGGCCGCCAACCGCGCCAGATCGTCCGGCCGGTCGGACAGATCCGGCTCGTAGGTCACCTCGGCGCGCGCCCGCAGCCAGTCGACCCAGGCCTCGTCCATGAATTCGGTGATCAGGATCATCGGCCGGTCGCCCCTTCACATGCCATCAAGGTTAACACGCGCCCGCCCGGTCCTCTGGCCTGAAATACCTCGGGGGGCCGCCGAAGGCGGCGGGGGCAGCGCCCCCTCCCCGCGCGAGGTCCGCTCACGGGCCCCGCCCCAGAAGCGAGATCGCCTCGCCCGAACGCGCGGATTCCTCGGCCGCCTCGCCCACCAGCACGGACCAGTAGCCGTCCTCCAGCGTCACCTCGGGCACGTTCCCGCCCCGGCGCACCAGCTCCAGGAACCGCTGGTGCTGGTAGAAGGTCGAGCCGTGATGATCGCCCGCGATCAGAAGCTCGGGCGGCGTGTGGATGACCTCGCGCACCTCTTCCTTCAGGGCGCGGACGCTGGTGACGAATTCCGCCTCGCGCGGCGCGCCGTCGGGCGCGAAGCGTGCGGGTCCGGGGATCAGCGCGTCGCAGCGGGCCTTCGGGCCGGTGACCGCGACGAATTCCTGCCAATGCGAGCCTTCCGCGAACATGCACAGATCCAGCATCCCGCGCGTCCCGTTGGCGAAATCGACGATGACATAGGCGTTGTCCACGATATCCGGCACACCTCCCGCATAGCGCTCGTCGCGATGGTTCACGTCGACGCCGCCGCTGGCATAGACGCGCACCGGGTCGGATTTCACGATCAACCGCATCAGGTCCCAGAAATGGCAGCATTTCTCGACCAGCGTGCCGCCGGTCCGCGCGTTGAAGCGGTTCCAGTCGTCGACCTTTGGAAGGAACGGGAAGCGATGCTCGCGGATCGAGACCATGCGCGGGTCGCCCACCGCGCCCTGTTCGATCGCCTGCAACAGCCTCTGGATCGGCGGCATGTAGCGGTATTCCATCGCCACCCAGATCGGCGCGCGGCGGCCCTTGGCCATGTTGAGAAGGTCGCGACAGGCGGCCGTCGTGGTCGCGAGCGGCTTCTCGACGAGGATCGGCTTGTCCGTCGCCATCAACCGCTGCAGCAGCCCGGCATGGAGGTCGTTGGGCGCGGCCACCAGATAGACGTCGCACTCGCCTTCCGCGATCAGGTCGTCGGCCGTCAGGAAGCCCCTGGCGCTTTCGGCGGTGGCCATCGAGAGGCGGCGCATCGCCTCGTCGGGATCGGCCACGGCGGTCACGCGCGCATCGTCCAGAAGGTTGATGTTGCGGATATGCTCCTGCCCCATCATGCCCGCGCCGATCAGGCCGTATCGGATCATCGCGCGGCCTCCCGTGCCGCACCGAGCTCCAGGACCGGGACGCCCAGGCCCGCCGCGACCCCGGCCAGCGTGGCCGCATGGTCGCCGTAGGCCAGCGCCATGTGGTGCTCCAGACCGCTGGCCATCACGTCGCGGCAGACCGCGTCCGCGCCGCGGTCGAAGCGCACCGTTCCGCTTGTGCCCGTGAAGGCCATCGGCGCGTCCGTCACCTCGCCCGTGGCGATCACGACCTGCGGGCGGCCATGGGCCTGGCTCAGCCGGAAGAGCGTCACGCGCCCCGGCTTCAACGCGAATTCCATCAGGAGCGCCTGCTTGCGGTTGGTATGGACCGTGGCACCCCGCGCGCCCGCCGCCATCGATGCGGGCGCCTGCCCGCAATGCCAGACGACGCCGGTCTCGCCGTCCATGTCCACCAGATCGGCAAGGAAGACCGGGGCGTCGGCCACGTCCTGCAGGATGGCCTGGGTCACCGCGCCGTAGACATCCGCCTCGCAGGCGCAGGGGGTGCGCGCCTCGCCCAGCATGGCCACGGGCCCGCAGACCGCGCCGCCGTATTCGGTGAAGGTCTCAGGCCAGCAGCGGATCGCCATGGCGTCGAACCGATGCTCGGCCCGCAGGTCGTCGAGCGCGCCCGCCAGCCGCAGCGACCGGTCGAGCTCGCCCGCGTCCAGTTCCGCCACGCCGTCCAGCGCCTCGGCCTGCGCGACATGTTCGGGCCGGGCGGGCGTGGCGCGCGCGCGATCGAAGAGGTCCGGGAGGGTCAGTTCCGTCACCTCCGCGCCCGTCAGGCCCCGAAGAGCGGCGGCATCGTAGGCGCAGGTGTCGAACCCCTCGGGCCGCTCGCCGATGCGCGCGATCCGCAGGTCGCGCCGGATGGCGCGCGGGGCCGCATCCGTCGCCATGCCAAGGACCGGCGCCACCTCGGGCCCGGTCAGCAGCGCGTCGAGATCGACCGTGTCGCCGTAAGCCCAGGCGAAGCGCCGGTCGTTGAGACCGAGCGCATGGCTCAGGAGGTTGAGGCCGCAGAACGCGTTCAGCCGCAGCCGCCCGCCGACCCGCGGCTCGGGCACGGCCCAGATCGCGACCCGCCCGTCGAACCCCGTCGCGGCCCGCGTGGCGAAGGCCGCATCGGTGAAGGTGACCTGCAGGATCAGGAGCACGTCCGCCCCGGCCACGGCGTCGAGCGCACCTTCGTCCGGCCCCATCAGGAGCGCGCGCGACCCGACCACCTCGTGCCCGCTCGCGTCGAGCGCGGCCAGCATCGCGGCCAGCTTCTCCTCGGCGAAGGCGACGTCGAAGGTCGGTCGCGCCAGAGGAAGGATGCCGATCTTCACGAGATGTCTCCGTAGCTCCGGCGGAAGGTCTCGGTCGGGTCGCAGAACGCGAGGCCCTGGCCGCCATAGACGTCGTGGCGATGCCAGGGCGTCGCCTTCTCGTCGGTCAGAAGGTTCAGCTCGTCCATGTAGGGCACCGAGTCGCGCACCAGCCCCTCGCCCATCGCCTCCCAGTCGGGATAGGATCTGAACGCGTCGAGCCAGATCGCCCGTCCCGCGAGATAGCCCGAGGCGCCGGCCGCGTAGGCATAGTCGAGCACCGTCTTGAAGTCCGGCTTGTCGGCCCCCGCCGACAGCATCACCCAAGGGCGCCCCGCCGCGCGCCCAAGCTCGCTGAAGAGCGCCTGCACCGCGTCGTCGCCCGGCGTGATCCCCTTGGCGGGGACCGGGCTTTCCAGCTTGAAGACATCGACGCCGTAATCAGGGCCGGCGAAGGCCTCGACCGATTTCAGGACGTGATCGGAATGCTTCGTCGCCATCTCGGTGTAGTCGGAGGTCTGCTCGGCATCGCTCTCGATCGGGTGGACCAGCAGCTCGAAGAGGAACGGGATATCGAACCGCGCGCAGGCCTGACCGATGCGCTTGACGAAATCATGCTGCGCCTGCGCGATCTCCTCGGAGATGTCGGGCCGATACCACGCCAGCACCTTCACCGCGTCGCCGCCCATCCGCTTGATCTTGCCCACCGACCAATCGTCGATCTCGGCGGACCGGCGGCCCTGGCCGGTCTCGACAAAGAGGCTGTCCTCCAGCGTCACGATCAGGCCCTTCCTGGGGTCGAACACCTCCCAGCCATGCGGGATCGCGAAATGCGGGTCGAGCAGCATCGCCGTCGACGAGGGCTGCAGCGCCTCCAGCAGCATCGTCTTGACGCGCGCCACGTCCTCCCACGGCGCCTCGCCGCCATGATGCTCCGCGATCGGACCCTTGATCGGCGGGCGCTGGTCGACGGCGGTCATCTTGAAGAGACCGGCCGCGTCGGACATGCGGCGGAAGCCCAGCTGTTTGCCGGGGGTGAGCGTGATGGTCATGAACCCTCCAGGTCGCGCGCCACGGGATAGACCTCCCACCCCCCGGCGCGCGTGCATTTGATCGCCGCCGCACGGTTGGCGAAATCCGACGCGGCGTCCAGTGCTTCCCCGCGTCCGAGCGCCAACGTAAACGCCCCGTGCCATAGATCGCCCGCCCCGAGCGTGTCGACCGGATCGACCTCGGGCGCCGGCACATGGAGTCCGTCGGCCCAGCGCACGCCGTCCGGCCCGTCGGTATAGGCCACCGCGCCCGGAAGCCGCGACGCCGCATCCGCCAGCGCCCGGTCGAGCGCGTCGATCCCGGTGAAGTCCCGCAGGCCTGGCGCGCTGAAGACGACATGCGACGCCTGCGCGGCCAGCGTGGCGGGTGTGTATTTCTCGCCATCAAGCACGCCCGGTCGGCCCGCCGCCCGCGCCGCGCCAAGCGCCGCCTCGGCTGCCTCGGGCCAACGGCAATCGGCCAGCACCGCGTCGAAATTCGGCAAGGGCGGCGGCACGGTCGGCAGGTCCGCACCGGGGAAGTTGACGATCATCCGTTCGCCCGATGCGTCCACCATCACCGACGACAGCGGTGTCCGCCCGCCGCGCACCAGCATCGGCGTCACGCCTTGCCCGTCGAGAAGCGCCGCGAGCTCGTCGCCCGCGCCGTCGCGACCCGCGCGCGACAAGAGCGTCACGCGCGCGCCCAGCCGCGCAGCACCCACCGCCGCGTTCGCAGCACAGCCGCCGCCGATCCGCTCGAAGCTGTGGGATCGGTGCTTGCCCTCGCCCTCGGGCAGCACGTCCATCCGGTGGACGTAATCCATCACGGCGATGCCGCAGACGAGAAGCCGGGTCATCGCGCCACGCCGCCGGGGAAAAATCTGCCGGAAGATTTTTCCCCATTTTCTACGATGAGAAAATGATCGCGCATCAATCGACCGGCAATCCGCTGGGCACGGCGTCGGGTCGACCGAGCCGCCCGTGCCGACTTGCCCCGCCCTCCAGCGCGCCAAGGAACGCGACCAGGTCGGCGATGTCGCCGTCGCTGAGTTCGACCGGCACGATATCGACCCGCGCCGCCACCCGCGCCATCTCGCGGCGGTCGTCCCGTATCGCGAAATCGACCGCGGCCAGCCACGGGGCGTCGGGCAGCTTGGCGAGGTCGGGCGTCCAGGCGGTCAGCGCGCCGAGCGGATCGGCGTGGTGCCGGATGATCCCCTCGAGCGTCGGATAGGCCCCGTTGTGGCCGTAGGGCGCGGTCAGCGTCACGTTGCGCAAAGACGGCGTACGGAAGCGGTAGGCATCCTCGAGGTCGTCGGTCTCGGCCATCCGTCCGGTGTCGCGCGGCAGGGGATCGAAGCGCCGGGTGCGACCGGGGCCGAAGGGCGGCAGCGCCAGCGCATGAAAGTCGTGATCGGTAAAGAGCGGTCCCGAATGGCACGACGCGCAATTGGCCGCCCCGAAGAACAGCGCACGGCCCCGCTCCTGCGCCGGGGCAAGCGGGGTGCCGTCGAGATACGCGTCCCACTGCGCATCGAGCGAGCGCCATTCCGAGCCCATGAAATCCGCCAGCGCGATGGCGATATGCGTGATCGTCACATCCTCGGCGGCGGTCACGTCGTCGAAGGCGGCCACGAAGGCGTCGCCATAGGCCGGAATGCCCCGCACCCGCTTCGCCAGGATCGGCCAGCCGAGGTCGATGCGGTCGCCGACGGCGCCCGTCACCTCGTTCTCGCCCACGTTGCCCGCCATCTCGAACTGCGCCGTCATCGGGAACAGCGCCTGCACCGCCAAGAGCGTCGGCAAGCCGTCGGGCAGCCATTCCTCGGCGGGTGTGTCGTAGCCGTTGCCATAGGCCTCCGAGAGCGAGACCCGCCCGTCATGGAAGAACCGCTCGAACTCGGTCGCGCCGACGTTCCAGAGTGCGGGCGCATGGCGCGGCACGCGCTTGCGGATGGCCGCCGCCCCCGCCCCGGCGGTGCGCTTCGGCCCCAGCCCCTCGCCGCCCTCGCCGATGCCCAGCGACAGCCCGTCGCCCGAGAACGTCTCGTGGTGGTGGCAGGTCCCGCAGGAGATGTTGCGGTTGCCCGACAGGATGGGGTCGTAGAACAGGAGCCGCCCGATCTCGGCCCGCGCAGGATCGAAGGGATGGAAGGTCACCTCTTCCGCCAGGGCGGGCGCCGCCGCTAGGGTCAGCGCGAGGAGAAGACGATGAACTGCCATGCCGCGATCTTGGCCACCCTGCTGGTGGTGTCCAGCCCCGCCCGCGCCGATATCGAGGAGGCGCGCGACCTGATGGAAGCCGGCCGCTTCGCCGAGGCCCGCGCCGCGCTCTGGCCCGCTGCGCGGTCCGGCAACGCCGATGCCGAGGAGCTGATCGGCGTCATGTACGCGCTGGGCCTCGGGGTCGAGCGCGACCCGGTCCGCGCCTTCGACTGGTATCTCCGCTCGGCGATGAAGGGCCATCCCGGCGCGCAATCGGGCGTCGGCTGGTATTACGAGGTCGGCCTGGGCATGCCCGCGCCGGACCTCGTCCGCGCCTATCTGTGGTACGTGCTTTCGGCCATCGGCGGAGATCCCGATGCCGCCATCAGCCAGGAGGAGGTCGTCAAGAAGATGACCCCCGAGCAGATCGCCCACGCCCTCGTGCTGGTCGAGGACTACAAGGTCTGGATGTATCCGTTCCGCTGAGGGTGCGCCCGACCGCCTCCCACGGTCGGGCGCGCGGCCCCGGTCAGTCGAACATGTCCGGGGCGTCCTGCGCCAGCTGGTTCCAGATGGTCTGGAAATGCAGCCAGCCGATATAGTCCGAGCCGACATGCTCGCGCGAATAGCGGGCCCGGTCCTCGGGGATGCGGATCGGGTCGATGCCGGTCGCCGCCAGCGCGAGCTGCTGCTGGCAGCACCGCTCGAGCGCGATGAACCAGAAGGCCGCCGAATCGATCGAATGACGCGACGCCGTCAGCAGCCCGTGGTTCTGGTGCAGCGCCGCCTTCACACCCTTGAACGCCACCGCCACGTCCGAACCCGCATGGTTCTCGACGGCGACCGCGCCCGCCTGGTCGCCGATTACGACATGGTCCTCGAAGAACGCACAGGCATCCTGCGTCACCGGGTCGATCGGGCGTCCCGTCGCGCACCACGCGGTGCCGTAGGTCGTGTGCGCGTGGCACATCGCGATGATGTCGGGATGCGCCTCGTGGACATTGGCATGGAGCACGAAGCCCGCGCGGTTTACCGCATGGGTGCCCTCGATGACGGTGCCCTCGTGATCGACGAGGATCAGGTTCGACATCTTCACCTTGTCGAAATGGATGCACATCGGGTTCGTCCAGTAGAGCTCCGGACGCTCGGGGTCGCGGATGGTCAGGTGACCCGCGAAGCCGTAATCGAACCCCTCGGCCGCGAAGGCGCGGCAGGCGGCGACCAGACGCTCCTTGCGATGTCGCCGTTCCTCGTCGACGCTGTCGAAATGGGGCTCGTAGGGAAATTCGAGGCCGGTCTGTTCCGGCTGGTAGATCGAGACGCGGTTGCCGAGATCGAGCATCGTGGGTCCTCCGGGCGCGCGGGCGCCGCATGGGGTGACGGAATGGGTGGCCGGACGATGCCGCGCGGTGCCGCGTCGCGCAACGCCGCCGCCGTGATGACAGTTATGGTGCACGCGTGAAGGACGACCGCCTCCTCCAGATGCGGATCTTCGTGGCCGTGATCGAGGCGGGGGGCTTCACCGCCGCCGCGCATCGGCTGGGCACCGGGCAGCCTTTCGTGTCGCAATCCGTGCGGCGCCTGGAGGATCGGCTCGGGACGAAGCTCCTGCACCGGACCACGCGCGGGATCCGCCCCACGGACGAGGGCCTGCGCTATGCCGAAGGCGCGCGCACGGCCCTCGACGCCGTCGAGCGGGCGGAGGGCGAGACCCGCGACGGCGCGGCCCGCATCGCGGGAACCCTGCGCGTCTCGGCACCGCTGGCGTTCGGGCTCGACCGGATCGCGCCGCTCCTGCCCGGCTTTCTCGACAGCCATCCCGCGCTCGACCTGTCGCTGGTGCTGACCGATGACAGCGTCGACCTCGTGGCCGACGGGATCGACGTGGCCATCCGCATGGGTCGTCTGCCCGATAGCGGCCTGACGGTACGCCGCCTCTGCGATCTGCGCCGCGTCGTGGTCGCCGCCCCCGCCTTCCTGGCCCGCCACCCCGCGCCCGAGACGCCGCGAGACCTCGACGCGCTGCCCGTCCTCGCCTGGGCGGGCGCGCGCGAGCATCTGAACGCCTGGCCCTTCACGATCGACGGCCAGCGCTGGACGTTCCAGGCGCGCGGGCGGTTCCGCTCGAACGAAGGGTTATCGCTGGTGCAGATGTGCGAGGCGGGGTTCGGCATCATGCGCTGCGCCGAGCATCTGGCGCGTCCCGCCATTCGCGAGGGTCGCCTCGTCCCCCTGCTCGAAGCGTATACCGAGGCCGATGATGGCGCGGTGCACGCGGTCTTCCTGCCCGACCGCACCCTGCCCGCCCGTGTGCGCGCCTTCGTCGATCACATCGCCGCGGCCCTGCGCGCGCCGGACTGGTAGCCCCGTCCCCACGACGAAAAACGGGGCGGCCCGAAGGCCGCCCCGGTGGTCACACCCGTCCGGGTGCGATCATTGCATGTCCATGTCGCGGCGGGCGCCGACACTTTCCTCGGCGGTGGCGATGGCCGCGCGGAAGTTAGCCAGCATCTCCTCGCCGCCATCCACATTCGACGCGAACCAGTCATAGACCGGCGCCGCGGCGTCCTGGAACGCCTGCTTCTCGTCCGGCGTCAGCACGTAGAGATCGCCGCCCCCGGCCACGAACTCCTCGTAGGCCTGGATCGACTTGCGCTTCGGCGAGGCGAAGGTCGCCTGCTGCAGTGCCGAGAACCCGTCGACGATGACGCGCTTCATGGCGTCGTCCATCTCCTGGAACTTGGCGTTGTTCATCACCCAGATGGCGGCCATGTAGGCGTGCCCGTCCAGCGTGACGTATTGCAGGCCGGCATCGGGGAACTTCATGCCCATGATGTCGGTGATGCCGTTCTTCGAGCCTTCGACCACGCCCGTCTGGAACGAGGTGAAGAGCTCGGGCCACGGAATCGGTGTCGGCGAAGCACCCAGCGCGCGCACCAGCTCCTGCGGGAGGTCGGCGACCACGGTGCGGATCTTCAGGCCTTCCATGTCGGCGGGCGCGGCCACGCGGCGCTGCGTGTTGGCGAAGTTGCGCCAGCCGCCGGTGTTGCCCACGGTCATGATGCGGATCGCGTCGCCGGAATCCTCCAGCGCCTTCGAGCGGAGCTGGCTGACGAGGTCGGTGTTCGTCAGCACCTCCTCGGCGATGCGGTCATCGGCCATGAGGTAGGGCAGGTCGAAGATCTGCACGTAGGGGAAGATGCCCGCGGCGCCTCCGCTCGTGGTCACGAAGATGTCGATCGACCCGTCGGCCACGCCTTGCAGGCACTCGGCCCCGTTCGAGCAGAGCTGCGTCCCGATGAAGAGCTCGACCGTGATCGCGCCGTTGGACGCGTTCTCGACGTAGTTCTTGAAGACCACGAGCCCGTCGTAATCCTCATCGTTCTCGTTCGAGTTCGCCGTGGCGCGGATGTTGATGGCGTGGCCGTCGGCCCAGGCCGCGACGCCCGGAAGCGTCACGAGCGCGGCCAGCGCACCGGCCTTCAGCATGGATGCGAATTTCATTTCTGTCCTCCCTGTCGGGGCCTCATGTGCGTGCCCCCGTTCTCTTGCCGGCCGCAGGCGATCCCTCCTCCCGGCATCGATCTCCGCCGCCGGGGCCGAGGGTCTCGGCGCCGATGACGGGCGATGGGGGCATCTGACGGGATGATGCGGCCTTAGTCCACCACCAGATTCGCAAAGCCGGGCGTCAGGGCACGGGCGCGATCTCCAGCGTGACGGCGGCATACCAGTCGGCATAGGCACGGATTTCGGCGTCGGTCAGGTCGGCCGCGATGTCGGTCATGATCTCGTGGGTGCGCTTGCCCGTGCGGAACGCCTTGAGCTGGTTGTCGATATAGATGTTCACCTCGCCCGCGAGGTTCGGCGCGTCGGGCACCAGCGACAGGCCGTCCGCGCCGTGGCAGGCGACGCAATCCTCGGGCGCGTCCTCGGCCCCGACCCCCTCGGGCAGCGTCGCCGTGACCTCGTGGGCGGCGTACCACGCCGAGACGTCCGCGATCTGCGTCTCCGACAGGCCGCGGGCGACGATGGACATCATCTCGTGCTCGCGCGTGCCGTCCTTGAAGGCGTTGAGCTGCGCCTCGAGGTAGTCGAGCGGCTCGCCCCCGATATGGGGCGCGATGGGGATCTGCGCGTAGCCGTCGAGCCCGTGGCACGTCCGGCACATGTTGGCGACCTGCCGCCCGGCGGCGGGATCGGCGGCGAAGGCGGGTGAGCCCCCGGCGAGCATGAGCCCGCCGAGAGCCAGAAGGCAGATGTGCCTCATTCGGTCGAAGGTACGTGCGCGATGCGCCAGATCGCCCCGGCGAAGTCGTCGGAGACCAGCATCGAGCCGTCGCGGAGGAAGGCGATGTCCATCGGCCGTCCGCGATACTCGCCCGTCGACTCGTCGAGCCAGCCGTCGGCGAAGACCTCGGCGCCCGCGGCGTTCCCCTCCTCGTCGAGCGCGGTGAACATCACCCGTGCGCCCACCGGCGTGGTGCGGTTCCACGAGCCGTGCTGCGCCCAGAAGATGCCGCCCTGATACTGTTCGGGGAAGCTGTCACCGCGATAGAAGCTCATGCCCAGATCGGCGGCATGGGCGGTCAGTTCCAGCTGCGGCTCGACGAAGGAGACGCCCTCGGGACGGGGGACGCCCTGGTATTCGGGGATCTCGACCCGGCTATTCGTCCACGGGAAGCCGAAATGCTGACCGGCTTCCGTCTGGCGGTTCAGCTCGCCGGGCGGGATGTCGTCCCCCATGCCGTCGACCTGGTTATCGGTCCACCAGAGCTCGCCCGTCTCGGGGTTGAAGTCATGACCCACCGAGTTGCGCACGCCGCGGGTATAGACCTCGCGCTCCGAGCCATCGGTGTTCATCCGGACGATGCCGCCGATGCCGATCTCGTCATACATTTCCAGCTTCTCGACCGGCTGCACGTTGAAGGGCTGGCCCAGCGAGACGTAAAGCTTGCCGTCCGGCCCGATGCGGCAGACCCGCGCGGTGTGGTTGAAGCTCTCCTCCTCGGGCGGGATCAGCTCGCCCTGTGCCACGACCACGCCGACCGCGGGGTCGGGGCCCTCGAAGAAGAACTCGGCGGCCGGGAATTGCAGGATGCGGTTGCGCTCGGCGATGTAGAGAAACCCGTCGGGCGAGAAGCACGGCCCGTTCGGGATGTCGAAGGTGATGGACGGCGCGAAGTCGAAGACCTGGTCGGCGACGCGATTGCGGTCGCGGTCGACGATCGACCAGACCTTGTCCTTGCGCGTGCCCGCGAACACCACCGTCCCCTGGGGTGCGACGGCCATCGAACGGGCGTCGGGCACCACGGCATAGAGACTGACCTCGAACCCGTCCGGCACGTTGATGTGCTGGAGGATGTCGCGCAGCGCATCGGCCCGCTCGCCGTCTTGCGCGATCTCGGTATGGGTGGCCCCGGTGGCCTGCATGTTGCCGAGTTTCTCGAGGTTGGACTGGGCCAGCACGGGGCCGGCCAAGATGGTCGTCGCGATCAGCGCGACGAGGGTCTTCGCGGTTGTCATGAGTCTCTCTCCCTGTGAACCGGCCGCCCACCACGCCCTCCCAGACAGGGCGGGGACCGGACCCTTGATGATTTACGCAGGGTCAAGTTCTGTCAATCGCGCTGAAATCAAAGGCGCTTTGCCGCCGATGGTCAGAGGAAGCCGAAGAAGCGCGGCACCGCGAGCGAGATGGCAGGGATGTAGGTGATGAGGAAGATCACCAGCACCTCGACCGCGAGGAAGGGCAGGATCGCGCGCGCGATGGATTCCACCCGTTCGCCCGACACCGAGGACGCCACGAAGAGCACGAGCCCCATCGGCGGCGTCGCGAGGCCCACGGTGAGGTTCACCGACATGATGATCGCGAAATGCACCGGATCGACGCCCAGATCGGTGAAGATCGGCCCGAGGATCGGGCCGAGAATGATGATCGCGGGGCCCGCATCGAGGAACATCCCGATGATGAACAGCAGAAGGTTGATGAGCAGCAGCAGGATCAGGGGGTTCTGCGACAGCGACAGGATGAAGTCGGCCAGCGCCTCGGGCGCGTGGCTCAACGCCACGACCGTCTTGAACGCCATCGCCGCGCCCACCAGCAGCAGCACGACCGACGAGATCAGCGCCGCCTTGCCGAGCACGTCCGGCAGGTCGCGCCACGTCATCTCGCGCAGGATGAAGAGCGACACGATCACCGCGTAGCCGACCGCGACGGCGCTGGCCTCGGTCGGTGTGAATGCCCCGCCGAGGATGCCGCCCAGGATGATGACGGGCGTCAGGAGCGGGAAGAAGGCCTTGAGCGATGCGCGCCCCTTCTCTGGCCATGTGGCGCGACGCTTCAGGGCGGGCATCGCCGCCGGGTCGCGCCGCGCGATCAGGTTGGTGACGAGCATCAGCCCGATCCCCACCAGCGCGCCGGGCACGATCCCGGCGAGGAACAGCGCGGCCACCGACTGCTCCATGACGTAGGCGTAGATGATCATGATCCCCGAGGGCGGGATGATCGGGCCGATCACCGACGAGGCGGCGGTGACTGCGGCAGCGAACTTGCGGGTGTAGCCTTCCTTCTCCATCGCCGGGATCAGCATCGAGCCCAGCGCCGAGGTGTCGGCGACCGCCGAGCCCGACAGTCCCGCGAAGAGCATGGACGACAGGATGTTCACCTGCGCGAGACCGGCGCGGAAATGGCCGACCAGCGCCTGCGCGAATTCGACCAGCCGCAGCGTGATGCCGCCGCGGTTCATCATCTCGCCGGCGAGCATGAAGAACGGGATCGCCATCAGCGGGAAGCTGTCCATCCCGTTATACGTGTTGCGGTAGAGCAGGACGAGATCCTTGGCGTCGCCGTTGAGCCAGAGCATCACGCCAGGCGCCGCCAAGAGCGCGAAGAACACCGGCAAGCCGACCATGAGGAGGAGCAGGAAGAGCGGCAGGAACCAGACGAGCATCTATTCCGCCCCCACCGTGTCGGTCTCGGGAATGACGGGCAGGCGATCCGCCGCCCCGCCCAGCGCCGCGATCTGTCGCAGGATCAGCTCGACCATGACCGAGACCATCATCACGAGGCCCACGACCAGCGACGCCATCATCCAACTGCGCGGCATCTTCTCCCAGCCCTCGCCGGTCGGGTAGTAGAGCGCAGACGTCTTGAAGCGCCCCGAGAAGCCCGTGACCTCGTCCCAGCCGATCTTGGCGGCCACGACCAGCACCAGAAGCGACAGGAGCGACAGCACCAGCATCAGAAGGCCGCCGACCACGCGCGGCAGCACGAGCTGGATCATGTCGATCGCCACGAACCCGCCCCGCCGCAGCGCCGTCGGTGCGACGACCATCAGCCACAGCATGAGAAAGCGCGCGGCTTCTTCCGGCCAGGGAAGCGGGTTCGAGAGGATGTAGCGCCAGAAGACCTGGATCAGGATGAAGCCGACCATCAGCGCCATGCAGAGCACGCCGACCCAGCGGCCCACGGCCAGCGCGCCCGCGTTTATGGTGCCCAGCGCCCGTACGGCTGCGACGATCCCTCCCATACGCCCTCCCCGGCGATGCCTGGAGCGATGAACGCAGCCACGGCGGTTTCCGTCAACCGCGATGATCCCGAAACCACACGTGGCGGCAGTTCCCGCGTGCGGGCCGGATCGCGAGTTGACCCAACGGGCTGCAGCGGCCATTCGAATAAAGTGTTAACAACCCATTAATTTTCACGCGAACCGCCGGATATGTCACTCAAGCACCTCGTCACCGCGCTCGTCATCGCAATCACCGCGGCCGGCCCCGCGACCGCGCAGGATTGGGCGGGGCGGACGATCGGCCTGCAACTGGGCCATGTGTCGGGCTCACCCGCGCATACCCGCGTCCTCCCCGCGGGGCGGCAGGGTCACGAGGTCTCGACCGACGGTATGACCGTCGGTCTGTCCTACGGTCACACCTGGCAACGCGGCCGGCTGATCTTCGGGATCGACGGCGATCTCGCCGTGTCGGATGCCGCGGGCCGCACGGTGCGTCGGGGCGGCGGCAACGCGCCCTGTGGCCGGGGACGCGGCGGCTGCGACCACGCGGTGAACGCGCTCGCCACGGTGCAGGGACGGCTCGGCTTCGCGCTCGAGAACGGCATCCTGCCTTACGTGACGGGCGGGCTCGCGGTGGCCGACGTGTCGGCGACGGCCAGCATCGGGCGATGTGGCGCCACGCCTTGCACGGTCGATGGCATCGAGACGGGATATACCGTGGGCTTCGGGATCGAGGTGCCGATGCCCGACCGCTGGTCGCTCCGCTCCGAGGTGTCGCGCGTCGACCTCGGTACCGTGCGGTTCGACCGGTCGTCCAACCCGGCGGGCAACCGGTTCATCGAGACGGACCTGAGCTACACCCACGTCTCGATCGGCTTCCACCGCCGCTTCTGAGCGCGGTCAGCGCAGCCGCGCGCCGCTTTCGGCGTCGAACAGCATCAAACGCGCCGGATCGATCGAAAGCCCGACCCTGTCGCCGTCCGACGACCGCACGTCGCCGCGTTCCTCGACGATCAGCCGTTCGCCGTCGCGGGCCATCAGATACGCGTAGCTGACGCCGCCCAGCGCCTCGGTCAGCTCGACGTCCAGCACGTCGCCGGGCCCGATCTCAAGGTGTTCGGGCCGCAGCCCAACGACCACCTCCGTTCCCTCGGGCGGCAGCGCCACCGGCGGGGTCAGCGTCAGACCGACGCTCGGCATCTCGACCGCGCCGCCCCGCACCGTCCCCGGCACGAAGTTCATCGAGGGCGAGCCGATGAAGCCCGCCACGAAGCGGTTGTCGGGGTTGCGGTACAGCTCCAGCGGCGCGCCCACCTGCTCGATCCGGCCGTCGCGCAGAACGACGATCTTGTCGGCCATGGTCATCGCCTCGACCTGGTCATGGGTGACGTAGATCATCGTCGCCCCGATCTCCTTGTGGAGCCGTGCGATCTCGACCCGCATCTCGACCCTGAGTTCGGCATCGAGATTGGACAAGGGCTCGTCGAAGAGGAACACCTCCGGCCCGCGCACGATGGCCCGGCCGATGGCGACCCGCTGGCGCTGCCCGCCGGAGAGCGCGGCGGGCTTGCGCTTGAGGTAAGGGTCGAGCTTCAGGACCCGGCTCGCCTCGCCGACCTTTGCGTCGATCTCGGATTTCGCGTGGCCGTTCATCTTCAGGCCGAACCCCATATTCTCGCCCACCGTCATGTGCGGGTAGAGCGCGTAGGTCTGGAACACCATCGCGACGCCGCGCTGGGCCGGGTCTTCGCGGGTAACGTCTCGCGCGCCGATCTCGATCTTGCCGGCCGTCGTCTCCTCCAGCCCGGCGATCATCCGCAGGAGCGTGGACTTGCCGCAGCCCGACGGCCCGACGAAGACGCAGAACTCGCCCTCCTCGATCCCGAGATCCACGCCGTGGATCACCTGCGTCTCGCCGTAGCGCTTGATCACGTCAGTCAGTTGCACGCCCGCCATGGGTCAGCCCTCCCTCTGATCGGGGAAGCGCCAGTCGCGCAGGGCCCCTGAAATCCGTT
The DNA here is from genome assembly GCF_947503795.1 of uncultured Jannaschia sp. Classification (NCBI taxonomy): domain Bacteria; kingdom Pseudomonadati; phylum Pseudomonadota; class Alphaproteobacteria; order Rhodobacterales; family Roseobacteraceae; genus Jannaschia; species uncultured Jannaschia sp. The sequence continues at coordinate 346,297 of NZ_CANNEZ010000002.1, forward strand.
CGACCGCCGCGGCGAGCGCCGGGCGGTGCGCCATCAGGCGCGTCTCGTCCAGGCCCTGGCCGGTCACCGACACCGCGCCCTGCACCCGCCCGCCCGGCGACAGGACCGGCATCGCGATGCAGGCGATGCCCGGTTCGTGCTCCTCGCGGTCGAAGGCGTGGCCGGCGGCCCGAATGGCGGCCAGCTCGGCGCGCATCGCGTCGGCGTCGGTGATGGTCGAGGGCGTGAAGCGGTGCCAGGACTGGCGGTCCAGCGCGGCGGCCAGTTCGGGCTCGGGCAGATAGGCGAGCATCACCTTGCCGACCCCGGTGCAATAGGCCGGTCCGACCTTGCCCGCCTCGGAATACATCGGCACCGCGCGCGCCGGGCCGCGCTTGTCGAGATAGAGAACCTGCCCGCTGTCGAGCTGTGCGAGATGCACCGTCTGCCCGATTTCGGCGGCCAGCGCCTCGAGATGCGGACGGGCGATCGGGGCGAGGTTCGATTGCGACCACGCCGCATGGGCCAGCCGGACCAGCCGCAGGCCCGGCGTATAGGTCCCCGTCTCGGGATCGAGCGACAGCATCCCCTGGCTCACGAGCGTCTGGAGCAGGCGGTAGAGCGTGGCCTTCGGATGCGGCGACGTCTCGAGCAGCTCCGAGAACCGCACCGGCCGCCCGATCGACGCGACATGGTCGAGCACGCCCAGCGCCTTGCCCACGGTCCCGTCGCCGCTGTCATGTCGAATGTTCACGCGGCCTCCCCCGGTGGATGCTTGACAGGCTAGCCGGAACGTCCGACAGTTTTCAACATAAGAAACCGCGTTTCACTATTTGGAACCGCGGGAGCTTCAAGAATAATGCGACCGCACAATCTGGGAGGATATCATGCGATCCATTCTGACGGCCCTGGCCGCCACCACCATGCTCACCGGGACCGCCTTCGCCGACGCCCACGCGCTGTCGGGCGATCTGCGGATCATCTCCGACATGTCCAACCCGGCGCCTCGCGCGGTGATGGAAGGCCTCGTCGCCGAGTTCGGCGAGATGCATCCCGATCTCAACATCGAGCTGGAGGTCATCGACCGCGAGGCCTGGAAGTCCCAGATCCGCAACGTGCTGTCCGCGAACCCGCCCGACGTCGTGAACTGGTACGCGGCCAACCGCATGATGCCCTACGTGAACGCGGGTCTCTTCGAGGATGTGTCCGACGTCTGGGGAGAGATCGAGGGGCTCGATTCCGTCAAGGGCGCGCTGACCATCGACGGCAAGCAGTATGGCGTCCCCTACACCTACTACCAGTGGGGCGTTTACTACCGCGAGGACATCTTCAACGAGCTTGGCCTGACCGAGCCCACGACCTGGGAAGAGGAGCTCGCCAACTGCCAGGCGATCCTCGATTCGGGCCGCAAGTGCTACACGATCGGCACCAAGTTCCTGTGGACCGCCGGCGGCTGGTTCGACTACCTCAACATGCGGACCAACGGGTTCGACTTCCACATGCAGCTCGCCCAGGGCGAGATCCCGTGGACCGACGACCGCGTGCGCCAGACCTTCGCCAACTGGCGGCAGCTGATCGACATGGGCGCCTATATCGACGACCACCAGAACTACTCCTGGCAGGAGGCGCTGCCCCTGATGGTCAACGGCGAGGCCACGGCCTACCTGATGGGCAACTTCGCCGTCGCACCGATGCGCGAGGCGGGCCTGACCGACGATCAGATCGACTTCTACCAGTTCCCGGCGATCAACCCCGATGTGGAGATGGGCGAGGACGCCCCGACGGACACGTTCCACATCGCCTCGGGCGCTCAGAACAAGGAAGCCGCGCGCGAATTCCTGAAGTTCGTCGTCTCGGCGGACGTCCAGACGGACATCAACTCGGGCGCCAAACTCGGCCAGCTTCCGGTCAACGCCAACTCCTCGGTCGATGACGACGAGTTCCTGAACCAGGGCTTCACCATGCTGTCCGAGAACGCCACCGGCGGCATCGCGCAGTTCTTCGACCGGGACTTCCCGGCCGAGATGGCCGCGCTCGGGATGGAAGGCCTGCAGGAGTTCATGGTGTTCCCCGACAATCTCGAGGACATCCTCCAGCGCCTCGAGCAGGCCCGCGAGCGCATCTACGCGAACTGATCCGGCGCGCGGGCGGAGGCATCCTCCGCCCCCGCCCAGACGACCCCGGCCATCCGCGGCCGGGGTCCGCCATCCCGACCCATCCGCATGGCCCCGCCATCCGAATGTGCCGGAACGGGAGACCGACCATGATCCGCATCGCGATCGCACTCGCCCTTCTCGCCGGCCCCGCCGCCGCGCAGACCGTGACCGGTGCCTGTACCGACGGCAGCATCTGGACGGGCGGCCCCGGCGATGCCGGTCTCGGGCCCTGCGAAAGCCCCGGCGAGGGGTTCTTCCGGCTCCGCTGCGACGCCGGGTCGGTCGTGATGAACGTCGAGAGCCCCTATCCCATCGCCGAGGACCAGCGCGGCACGGTCGATCTGACCGTGGACGGCACCGTCTGGCGTCTGGAAGGCGTCGGGCGCACCTTCGACCGGACCGACACGCGCGGCCTCGCCGCCGTCGCGGTGCCCACCGAGGCGCTCGACGCGCTGGCCGCGGGCAGCACCGCGCGGCTCGACATGCCGACCGAGACGCGGCCCTTCCACCTGACCGGCTCGGGTGCGGCGCTCGCCGCGCTGCGCGACGCCTGCTGAGGAGCGATCATGTCCACCACCGCCCCCGCCGTTCCGCCGACCGACGCCCCGCCCCGCCGAGGCTGGTATGCGCGCAACCAGATCGCGGTGACCCCGTGGCTCTTCCTCGTGCCGGGCCTGCTGTTCTTCGCCGTCTACGTCATCCTGCCGATCTTCCAGTCCTTCCAGGTCAGCCTCTACCGCTGGGACGGCTTGGGCGAATTGTCCGAAACGGGCACCTTCATCGGCCTCGACAATTACCGCGAACTGGCGACCGACCGGGCGTTCGACATCTCGCTCTGGAACAACTTCCGCTGGCTCCTGCTCTATCTTCTGGCCATCCCGATGGGCCTCGGGATCGCGCTCTTCCTCAACCAGACCGTGACCGGCATCCGGCTCTACAAATCGCTCTTCTTCTTTCCCTTCGTCATCAGCCAGGTCGTCGTGGGCCTCGTCTTCTCGTGGTTCTACCTCCCCAAGGAGGGCCTGCTGAACGCGGCGCTGGCGCTCTTCGGGCTGGGGCCGATCAACATCCTCGGCGACCCCGACCTCGCGACCTACGGCATCATCGCCGCCGGGCTCTGGCCGCAGACGGCGTATTGCATGATCCTCTATCTCACCGGGCTCAACGCCGTGGACCCCGAGCAGGTCGAGGCCGCGCGGCTCGACGGCGCGAAAGGCTGGAAGATGCTCTGGTACGTCATCATCCCGCAGCTCAAGCCCGCGACCTTCATCGCCTTCGTCGTCACGATCATCGGCGCGCTCCGGTCCTTCGACCTGATCTCGATCATGACCAACGGCGGGCCGTTCGGTTCGACGCGGGTGCTGTCGTTCTACATGTTCGAGAAGGCGCTCGCCGAATTCGGCTTCCGCATGGGCTACGGCGCGGCCATCGCGGTCGTCCTATTCCTCATCATGCTCTGCTTCATCGCCTATTTCCTCTGGTCGATGTGGCGCGACGAAAGGTCCCCGAGATGAAGCCTCTTCTAGCCACATTGTCCGCGTTCCTAGTCATGACGAGCGCCGCATTTCCAGAAGTCGTGATCGACGAAGGCATTGAGCAGTCCGGTTGGTCCGAAGGACCGCGCCCGGTCGCGCTGAGGTGCGCCGGGCTGCTCGGCATTATTGCTAAGCAGGCAAGTTCCATGGAGGCGCTGAACGCTCAGATGATCCTCCTGCGTGAAGCGGTGCGTCTTTCCGATGGCGATCCACCCTTCGGAGATGTGGCGGCAGAGTCTGAAGAGTACGCCGAAGCCTATCTGGGCTTGCCGCAGACCGACGAGATCGGCGCGATGATCGCCTCGGACATGCAAAGCTGCACCACGCTCATTAGCGTAGTGCAAAAAGCGTCTGAATGACCCGCGCCGAGTTCGACGCCCTTTGCGCGCCCCACCCCGGCGCGGTCCTTTCCGGCCCCGGCGAGCTCGATGCCTGGAAGGTCGGCGGCAAGATGTTCGCCTGCTTCGGGCATGTCGACGCGCGGGCCACCAATGACGACCACGTCGTGGTCCGCTGCGCCGACAACGATATGGCCCGGATGCTGATCGAGACGGGCGCGGCCGGAAAGCCCGCCTATTTCCGCGGCGCCTGGGTCCGGCTGGACCTGCCCGATCTCGACCCGGACGAGGCCGCCCACCGCGTCGCCGTCAGCTACGACACCATCCGAGCGGGCCTGACGAAGAAGGCCCAGGCCGACCTGCCCCCACGGGAGTCCGACTGATGTTCCCCACCCCGATCGCCAAGACCTCTCGCGCGTGGCAGCTCACCTACCAGTCGCTGCTGCCCGTAGCGCTGATCGTGTGGCTGCTGCCGCTGATCGCGGTGATGCTTTTCTCGATCAAGCCGGACACGGATTTCACGACGGGCAACTACTGGGGCTGGCCCTCGGCCTTCAAAGGCTTCGAGAATTACGGGCGCGTGTTCTTCGAAAGTGACATGCCCCGCTACCTGCTGAATTCGGTCCTGATCACCGTGCCCACGGTCATCGGCGTCCTGATCCTCTCCTGCATGACGGGCTTCGCGCTGGGGATCTACCGCTTCAAGGGCAACCTTCTGATCTTCTTCATGTTCATCGCGGGCAACTTCGTGCCCTTCCAGATCCTGATGGTCCCCGTCCGCGACCTGACGATCGACATGAACCTCTACGATACCAAGACGGGCCTCGTGCTGTTCCACATCGCGTTCCAGACGGGGTTCTGCACGCTCTTCATGCGCAACTTCATCCGCGCGCTGCCCTTCCCCCTGATCGAGGCGGCGCGGGTCGAAGGCGTCGCCGAATGGCGCATCTTCTGGTACGTGGTGATCCCGCTGATGAAGCCTGCCATGGCGGCGCTCGCCGTGCTGATCTTCACCTTCATCTGGAACGACTATTTCTGGGCCATCGTGCTGACCCAGGGCGCCGACAGCCAGCCGGTCACCGCGGGCATCACGTCCTTCAACGCCCAGTACCGTGCGGCCTATCACCTGATGAGCGCCGGCAGCATCGTCGCCGCCCTGCCCCCGGTGTTAATGTTCTTCCTGATGCAGCGCCACTTCATCGCGGGCCTGACCCTGGGCGCGGTCAAGTGACCTCGGCGCGATGAAGGACACCGCAACCGTGACGACGCGCACCTGGCGTCTCGACGACACCGCGCCCGGCACCGGCACGCGCCAGACCATGGTGCTCGCCGCCGAGCACGACCGCCTGCCGCAGGTGGTCTATTGGGGGGCGCCCCTGCCGCCCGAGGCCGATCTCGCGACGCTCGCCGCGGCCCACGCGATCGACGTGACCGGCGGGATGCTCGACGCCAATCCCGACCTGTCGCTCTGCCCCGAGGCGGTGCGCTCCTTTCCCGGCCAGCCCGGCCTCATCCTGCGCGGCGAGGACGGCACGCCGCTCCTGCCCAAGTTCCATTACGCCTCCGAGGACGGCAGCCACGGCCTCGCCCTCACCTACACGGATCCGGACAACGGCCTCGCCCTCACCTTCCGCCTGACGCCCGACCCCTCGACCCGGATCGTCCAGCTCAAGACCATCCTCACCTCCGAGCGGCCCGTCCATCTCCACTGGCTCGCCGCGCCCGTGCTGCCCGCGCCCCAGCAGTCCTCCGAGATGATCGATGTCGCCGGGCGTTGGACGGGCGAATTCCAGCTCAACCGCACGCCCTGGTCCGCAGGCATCCGCTACCGCGAGAACCGGACCGGGCGCACAGGGCACGAGCATTTCCCCGGCCTGATCGTCCCGGCCACCGGCGCCACGAACACCCAAGGCGAAGCGTGGGGCTTCCACTACGGCTGGTCCGGCGGACATCGCATGATCGCCGAGGAGCTGCCCGACGGCCGCCGCCAGATCCAGTTCGGCCATTCCGCCCGAATGGAGACGAAGCCCGCCACCCGGTTCGAGAGCGCCACGCTCTACGTCACCTATTCGCCCTATGGCCTGAACGGCTGCGCCGTCGCCTTCCAGCGCCATGCCCGCGACCGTATCGTGACCTGGCCCGACGACGCCCGCCCCCGGCCTGTGCATTACAACTGCTGGGAGGCCGTCTATTTCGACCACAAGCTCCCGGTCCTGACCGACATCGCCAGCCGCGCCGCCGCCCTCGGGGCCGAGCGCTTCGTGCTCGACGACGGCTGGTTCGGCCAGCGCGACGACGACACCCGCTCGCTCTCGGACTGGACGGTGGACGCGCGCAAGTATCCCGACGGGCTGGGCCCGCTGATCTCCCATGTCCACGGGCTGGGCATGACCTTCGGCATCTGGTTCGAGCCCGAGATGATCAATCCCGACAGCGACATCCACCGTGCCCATCCCGATTGGGCGCTGGGCGGCGACGACCAGACGCTGGGCCGCCAGCAGAAGGCGCTGAACATGGCGCTGCCCGAGGTGCGGGACTTCATCTACGATCGGATGGCCGCGATCCTCGCCGCGCACGAGATCGACTACGTCAAATGGGACCACAACCGCGTGCTACCCATGCCAGATGCCGACCAGACCCGCGGCTCCTACGCGCTGATCGACCGGCTCCGCGCCGCCTTCCCGCAGGTCGAGATCGAGAGCTGTGCCTCGGGCGGCGGGCGCATCGATTTCGGGATCCTCAAGCGGACCCAGCGCGTCTGGCTCTCCGATTCGAACGACGCGCTGGAACGCCTCCGCATCCAGCACGACGCGGCGCTCTTCCTGCCGCTCGCGGTCACCGGCTCCCATGTCGGGCCCCGCCGCTGCCACACATCCGGGCGCATCCTCGACATCTCGTTCCGCGCATGGGTCGCGGCCCAGCGGCATATGGGGTTCGAGATGGATCCCCGCGAACTCGACGACCACGAGGCGCGCGTCCTCACCGAGGTCACCGCCTGGTGGAAGGCGAACCGCGACTGGATGACCCTGGCCGATATCCACCGGCTCGACGCCCCCGACCCCGCCATCCTCGCCGAGCAGCAGCAGCACCGCACCGGCGACCGCTTCGTGGTCTTCGCGGGCAAGGCCGCCACCTCGACCCAGATCGCGCCGCGCCCGCTGCGCCTGACCGCGCTCGAGGCCGATGCCACCTACCGGATCGAGCTCATCAACCGTGCCTCTGCACCCGCCCTGTCGCGCGGCAACCCGATCCTCAAGGACGGCCCGATCGATGTTTCGGGCACTTGGCTCATGCATCACGGCGTTACCCTGCCGTGGCATTTCCCCGAGACGATGTGGGTTCTCGAAGGGACGCGGCTGTGACCCGACCTTCATCTCGCATTAAGGTTAACGCGACCGCCCTTTTCCTCTGGCCGGAAATACCTCGGGGGGGCGCCGCAGGCGCGGGGGCAGCGCCCCCTCCGGACGCGCCACCAAACACCCCTGCCGCCCGGTCCGCGCCCATGACACCCACCCGACCGAGATTCCCCGTGGCGCGCCCACGACCCATCCGAGGCTCCCGATGACCGACATGCCCACCTATCCCGACCTCGACGGCGCCTCCGTCTTCATCACCGGCGGCGGCTCCGGCATCGGCGCGAGCCTGACCGAAGGCTTCCTGCGCCAGGGCGCGCGCGTCGCCTTCATCGGCCGCTCGGATGCCTCGGCCTTCGTATCGGAGATGTCCGAGGCGACGGGCAACACGCCACTCTTCATCCAGGGCGACATCACCGACATCGCCGGCCTGCGCGCCGCGATGGACCGGGCCGCGGAGGCCCACGGCCCCGTCACCCGCCTCGTCAACAATGCCGCCAACGACCAGCGCCACGACAGCCTCGATGTCGACGAGGACTTCTACCGCTGGTCCACCGACATCAACTTCAAGTCGTATTTCTTCGCCTGCCAGCACGCGATCGCGGGGATGCGGGCGGGCGGCTACGGCCACATCGTCAACTTCTCCTCGATCTCCTACATGATGGGGAATGCGGGTTACGCGCTCTATACCGCGTCGAATGCCGCGATCACCGGCATGACCCGGTCGATGGCGCGCGAGTTCGGGCCTGACGGCATCCGCATCAACGCGCTCGCCCCCGGCTGGGTCCTGACCCAGAAGCAGCTCGACAAGTGGGCGACGCCGGACGGGCTGGCCGCCCATCTCGACCGCCAATGCCTCAAGACCCATCTTGCCCCCGACGATATCGTGGCCCCGACGCTGTTTCTCTCCAGCACCGCCTCGCGGATGATGACCGGCCAGCTCATGGCCGTGGACGGCGGCGTGGTCGTTACCGGATGACGGGCTGGATCGCCCTCGATTGGGGCACCACGGCCCTGCGCGCGACCCGCATGGACGGGACCGACCCGCAGGAGACGCGGCAGAACGAGGCGGGCATGGCCGGGCTCGCGCGGGACGGGTTCGAGCCCGCGCTCCTCGAACTCGTCGGCGACTGGATCGACGATGCCCCCCTCGTGATCGCCTGCGGCATGGTCGGTTCGCGGCAGGGCTGGCACGAGGCGCCCTACGCCGCCGTTCCCTCCGCCCCGCTCGGCGCCGGGCTGGTGGAGGTGCCAACCAACGATCCGCGCCTCCGCGTCCGCATCGTGCCCGGCCTGTCGCAGCAGACGCCGCATCCGGACGTGATGCGCGGCGAGGAGACGCAGATCGCGGGCATCCTCGCGCGCCTGCCCGACTTCGACGGCGTCGCCTGCCTGCCGGGCACCCATACCAAGTGGGCGCATCTGAGCGCGGGCGAGGTCGTCAGCTTCCGCACCATCATGACCGGCGAGGTCTTCGCCGCCCTCGGCCGCGACACGATCCTGCGCCATTCGCTGGGTGGCGACGGCTGGTCCGAGGCGGCGTTCCTCGACGCCGTGTCCGACGCGCTCTCTCGGCCCGAAACCCTCACCGCGCGCCTGTTCGAACTGCGCGCCGCCGACCTCCTCCACGGGCAGGATTCCACCACCGCGCGGTCGATCCTCTCGGGGCTCTTGATCGGGGCCGAACTGGCCGCCACCAAGCCGTGGTGGATGGGCCGCGACGTCGTCGTTACCGGCTCGGACACGACCACCCGCGCCTATGCCTCCGCCCTGCGCGCGCAGGGCCTCGACCCGACCATCCTCGCCGCCGACGCCATGACGTGGGCCGGTCTCGCCGCCGCCAGGAGCCTGCCATGACCCGACCGCTGATCGCCATCCTGCGCGGGCTTCCCCCGGACGATGCCGTACCCGCCTGCGAGGCGCTGATCGCCGCCGGGATCACCGTGATCGAGGTGCCGCTGAACTCGCCCGAGCCGCTGCGCTCCATCGCCGCGATGGCCGAGGCGGCGGGCGACCGCGCGATCATTGGGGCGGGCACCGTCCTCTCCGCCTCCGAGGTCGAGGCCGTGGCCGAGGCGGGCGGGCGCCTGATCGTGTCGCCCAATGCCGATGCCGACGTGATCGCCCGCACCCGCGAACTGGGCCTCGAAAGCTGGCCCGGCATCTTCACCCCGACCGAGGCCTTCGCCGCCATCAAGGCCGGCGCGACGGGCCTGAAGCTTTTTCCCGGCTCCATGGCGGGACCGGGCGGGCTCAAGGCGATGAAGGCGGTCCTGCCGGGCACGCATCCGGTCTACGCCGTCGGCGGCGCGGGCCCCGAGAACTTCGCCGAGTGGCTGGCGGCGGGGGCCGACGGCTTCGGCCTCGGGACCGCGCTCTACACGCCCGGCCTCGCCCCGGACGAGATCGCCGCCCGCGCCCGCCGCATCGTCGCGGCCTATGACGCGGCCACCGACGCGGGACGCATGGCATGACCCAGGCCCGGATCTGGGACGACCGCGTCTGCGCGCTGGGCGAAGGCGCGCTGTGGCATCCCGAACGCCAGCAGCTCTTCTGGTTCGACATCCTCGCCGCCACGCTCCACAGCCGCGCGGGCGACACGCCGCTTTCGTGGACCTTCCCCGAGCCGGTCAGCGCCGCGGGCTGGATCGACCGCGACACGCTGATGGTCGCGGGGGCCACGGGCTTCTGGCAGTTCGACATCCCCTCGGGCGAGATCGCGCGGCTGGCCGATCTCGAAGCCGACCGGCCCGACACCCGCTCGAACGACGGGCGCGCCGACCCGGTCGGCGGCTTCTGGATCGGCACGATGGGGCTCGGGGCGGAACCGGGCGCCGGTGCGATCTACCGGTATTTCCGGGGCGAAGTCCGCCGCATCGTGGCCGATATCACCATCCCCAACTCAATCTGCTTCTCGCCCCATGGGGATTTCGCCTATTACGCAGACACCCGCGCGGGGATCATCTGGCGACAGCGGATCGACCGCGCGGGCTGGCCCTCGGGCAAGCGCGAGGTCTTCGCGGATTTCTCGGGCGTCGGCCTCGCGCCCGACGGGGCGGTCTGCGACGCGGATGGCAATGTCTGGGTCGCGCAATGGGGCGCGTGGCGGGTCGCCTGCCACGGCCCCGACGGGCGGTTCCTGCAGGCGCTGGCCTGCGGTGCCGCGCACACCACCTGCCCGGCCTTCGGCGGCCCCGACCTCGCCACGATGTACGTGACCTCCGCCACCCAGGGGCTCGACGACGGCACGCTTGATCACCAGCCGGGCGGCGGGCGCACCTGGGCCGCCGAGATGCCGGTGCGGGGTCTCGCCGAACACAAGGTCGTCCTGTGACGCGAACGCTGGGGACCTGCTGGTATCCCGAACACTGGCCCGAGGCGATGTGGGCGGGCGACGCCGCGCGCATGGCCGATCTCGGCCTGACCTGGGTTCGGATCGGCGAGTTCGCATGGTCGAAGCTGGAGCCCGAGCCAGGCCGCTTCGACTGGGGCTGGCTCGACCGCGCGGTCGATGTGCTGACGGAGGCGGGGCTGCGCGTCGTGATGGGCACGCCTTCGGCCACGCCGCCCCGCTGGATGCTCGACCGCCACCCCGACATGCTCGCCGTGGACGCCGAGGGACGCCCGCGCGGCTTCGGCTCCCGCCGCCACTATTGCTTCAGCCACGCGGGCTATCGCGAGGAGGCCGCGCGGATGGCTGGCCACATGGCCGAGCGCTATGGCGACCGGGTCGCGGCGTGGCAGACCGACAACGAATACGGCTGCCACGACACCGTGCTCAGCTATTCCGACGCCGCGCGCGACGCCTTCCGCGACTGGCTCCGTCACCGCTACCAGACACCGGAGGCGCTGAACGCGGCCTGGGGCAACGTCTTTTGGTCGATGGACTACGCCGACTGGGCCGAGATCGACCTGCCCCACCTCACCGTGACCGAACCGAACCCCTCCCACGCGCTCGCCTTCCGCCGCTTCTCCAGCGACCAGGTGATCCGCTGGAACGCCGCACAGGTCGAGGCCATCCGGGCCCATTCCGACGCGCCGATCTCGCACAATTACATGGGCCGCGTGACCGAGTTCGATCACCACGTCCTCGGGCGCCAGATGGAGATCGCGACCTGGGACAGCTACCCGCTGGGCTTCCTGCTGGACCGCGTGCCCGGCGGCGATCGCGCCGCCTATCTCCGGCAGGGCGATCCGGACTTCCAGGCCTTCCACCACGATCTCTATCGCGGCGTCTCGCCCCGCTGGTGGGTGATGGAGCAGCAGCCCGGCCCGGTGAACTGGGCGCCGTGGAACCCCGCCCCGCTGCCCGGCATGGTCCGGCTCTGGACGTGGGAAGCCTTCGCCCATGGCGCCGAATGCGTCAGCTGGTTCCGCTGGCGGCAGTTCCCGCAGGCGCAGGAGCAGCAGCATGCGGGCCTCCGCCGCCCCGATGACGGCCCCGGTCATGGCTGGGCCGAGGCCGAGACCGTCGCAGCCGAACTGCGCGACGCGCCGGAGGTCTCGCCCGTGCAGGCCCCCGTCGCGCTGATCTTCGACTACGCGTCGCAATGGGCGTGGGAGGTGCAGCCGCAGGGCTTGGGCTTCGACCATTTCGCGCTGGCCTTCGACCTCTACCGCGCGCTCCGGTCGTTGGGGCTCAGCATCGACATCCTGCCGCCGGACACCGCCGATCTCGACGGCTATGCGCTCGTTCTCGTGCCCGGTCTCCTCACCCTGACGGACCCGCTTCGTGCCGCGATCGCGGCCGCGCCGGGACTCGTCCTCACCGGGCCACGCACCGACCTGAAGACCCGCGAGCTGGGCATTCCGCAGCCCCTCGGCCCCGCCCTGTCAGGCTTGCGGGCGACCAGCGTGATGGAGGAGACCTTCCCGCCCGACGCCCCCCGCCCGCTCAGCGGTGGAGGGCGCGCGACGCTCTGGCTGGAGCATCTCGAGACCGGGGCCGAGGTCGTCGAGGCCACGGCGGACGGCACCCCCGTCCTGATCCGCGACGGCGACCGCGCCCATCTCGCGACCTGGCCCGACCGTTTGGCCGCGCGTCGTATTCTGCGCGATCTGGCCCGCGACGCCGGGCTCGAGACATGCGACCTGCCAGAAGGCTTACGCATCCGCGACACGGGCACGGAGCGGTTCGTCTTCAACTACGCCGCCGAGGCGCGCGACTTCGACGGCGAGACCGTGCCCCCGGCGGGTCTTCTTCGGCTCACGCGCCCATCCTGAGCCCGAGGTCCAGCATCCGGTTCGCGAAGCCCCATTCGTTGTCGTACCAGCCGAAGACCCGCATCAGCCCGCCCGTCGCGGCGCGGGTCTCGGGCAGCGCCATGATGACGCTCTCGGCGCGGCCCCTCAGGTCCGAGCTGACGAGCGGACCCATCTCGGTCCCGATCACGCCGCCCGCCGCCGTAAGCGCCGCGTTCACCGCACCCACATCCGTCACCTTCGCGGGCAGGAACGTCAGGTCCACCGCCGAGACGCTGGCCACGGGCACGCGCACCGACTGGCACGGCACCCGCCCCGCCAGGTGCGGCAGCACCTGATCGACCAGCCGGCCCGCGCTGGTCGTCGTCGGCACCATCGAGAGCGCCGCCGCGCGACTGCGCCCGAGATCCGAGCCGCCCCGCGCCATGTCCACGGTCGGCTGGCTGCCGGTGTAGCAATGGATCGTCGTCATCGAGCCCGATACCACGCCCACCGCCGCATCGAGCACGGCCAGGAGCGGAGCCACCGCGTTGGTCGTGCAGGATGCGTTCGAAACGACGCGATGCGCCGGGTCCAGCATGTCATCATTCGCGCCCAGCACCACGGTCGCGTCCGCCACGTCGGATGGGCCCGACATCAGCACCTTCCCCGCCCCGGCCAGCAGGCCGCGCTCGACCTCGGCGCGGGTGCCGGCATGGCCCGTGCATTCCATCACGAGATCCACCCCCGAGAGCGTCAACGTCCGAAGGTCGGGCGTCCGGTAGAACGGGATCGCGCGCCCGTCCACCACCAGCGCATCCTCGCCGGTCTCGACCGTTCCCGGCCACGGGCCGAAGACGCTGTCGTAGCGGAAGAGATAGGCACAGGCATCCAGCGCGGCGATGTCGTTGATCCCGACGATCTCGATCCCCGCGCCGGCCCCGCCCAGATGCGCCCGCAGGATCGACCGTCCGATCCGTCCGAACCCGTTGATGAACACCCGCATGGCACGCCTCCCGCCCCTTCATAGGAGAGCGACCACGACCGAGGTCAACGCCGAAGGCGTATCGCTACAATGCGCGTCTTTGCTCGGAAAACATGCCGGGGGTTTGGGGGCTGGCCCCCATCGCGGCAGGGGAATGCGGCGTCAGCCGCGCCGCTTCGACGGTCAGACGTCCCATTCGTCGTCGGCACGCACCTCGCCGATCGCGGTCCAGTCGGCGCGGATGCGGGCGACGCGGGTGTCGCCCCAGGTGCGGAAGATCATGTCGAACGCCTCCTCGGTGACGTTGCCATGGGTCAGGTCCGCGCGCTGGTTGGTGCGCTCGTCGATGTCGAACATCGCAAGCGCGGTCAGGATCACGGGCACGGTCTTGAAGGGCTCGTCATAGGCGATGCGCACGCGCGCCTCGCGCGGCCCGCGGCCCGTCCACATCTCGCCGCCATCCTCGAAATCCGAGAACATGACATGGCTGCCCTGCTGGACGCCGATGAGATGGTTGCGCAGCTTCCGCATGTCGGATCCGTACCCGTGGCCCCGTCTGATGCGGGGTCCGACGCCCAACCTATCCGAAAATCTGGCGAAAACAGGCCCCAAACACGAAGGCTCCGGGAATTTCGATCCCGGAGCCCTCGGTGCCGTCCGCCGATCCCGCCGGGATCAGAGGTTGGGCTGGTTTGAATTGAGGCCGATCTCGCCGCCCATCGCGACCATGTCGGCCAGAAGCTTGACCGCCGCGTCGACCGCGTCGTCGCCCGCCTCGTCACGGGCGGTGCGCGCCTGGTCGACCCAGTCGTCGAAGGTCTCCTGCGTGACGTCGTCCACGGGCAGCGCCCGCTCGGCGAGGACGGTGACGCCCGAGCCGATCTCGGCGAAGCCGCCGGTCACCGCGAATTTCTGCGCGCCGCCAGGGGCCTCGACCGTCAGGATGCCGGGCCGCAGGGTCGTGATGGTCGGCGCGTGGTCGGCCATCGCGGTCATGTCCCCGTCGGCGCCGGGGATGCGCACGGCATCGGCGTCGTCCATGGACGCCAGCCGCCGCTCGGGAGAGACGAGTTCGAACTGCATCAGGCCGCCTCGGCCGCCATCTTCTCGGCCTTGGCCTCCACCTCGTCGATGCCGCCGACCATGTAGAAGGCGCCTTCGGGCAGGTGATCGTACTCGCCGGCAACCACGGCCTTGAAGGACGCGACGGTCTCGGCCAGCGGAACCTGCTTGCCGTCGGCGCCGGTAAAGACCTTGGCCACGTCGAAGGGCTGGCTGAGGAAGCGCTGGATCTTCCGGGCGCGGGCCACGGTCAGCTTGTCCTCTTCCGAGAGCTCGTCCATCCCGAGGATCGCGATGATGTCCTGCAGCGACTTGTAGCGCTGGAGGATGCCCTGCACATCACGCGCGACGGCGTAATGCTCCTCGCCGATGACGGCGGGGTCGAGCAGGCGCGACGTCGAGTCGAGCGGGTCCACAGCCGGGTAGATGCCCAGCTCCGAGATGGCGCGCGACAGAACGGTCGTGGCATCCAGGTGGGCAAACGACGTGGCGGGCGCGGGGTCCGTCAGGTCGTCGGCCGGCACGTAGACGGCCTGCACCGAGGTGATCGAGCCCTGCTTGGTGGAGGTGATCCGCTCCTGCATCTGGCCCATGTCGGTGGCCAGCGTCGGCTGATAGCCCACGGCGGAGGGGATGCGGCCCAGAAGCGCCGACACCTCGGAGCCCGCCTGCGTGAAGCGGAAGATGTTGTCGACGAAGAACAGAACGTCGGTGCCCGACTGGTCGCGGAACTGCTCGGCCAGCGTCAGGCCGGTCAGCGCCACGCGCATGCGCGCACCCGGCGGCTCGTTCATCTGGCCGTAGACCAGCGACACCTTCGACTTCGACAGGTCGTCGGGGACGATGACGCCGGATTCGATCATCTCGTGATAGAGGTCGTTGCCCTCGCGGGTCCGCTCACCCACGCCGGCGAAGACCGAGAAGCCCGAGTGCACCTTGGCGATGTTGTTGATCAGTTCCATGATCAGAACCGTCTTGCCGACGCCCGCACCGCCGAAGAGGCCGATCTTGCCGCCCTTGGCGTAGGGGGCCAGAAGGTCGATGACCTTGATCCCGGTCTCGAGTACGGCGCTCTCGGTCGACTGGGCCTGGAACTCGGGCGCGTCGGCATGGATCGAGCGGTACTCGTCGGCCTCGACGGGCGCGCCTTCGTCGACGGGCTCGCCCACGACGTTCAGGATGCGGCCCAGCGTGGCGTTGCCCACCGGGATGGTGATCGGGCCACCGGTATCCGAGACCTTCTGTCCGCGGACCAGACCCTCGGTGGCGTCCATCGCGATCGCGCGGACGGTGTTCTCGCCGAGATGCTGCGCGACTTCGAGGACGAGGCGGTTGCCGTGGTTGTCCGTCTCGAGCGCGTTCAGGATCTCGGGCAGGTTGTCGTCGAACTGAACGTCGACGACGGCGCCGATGACCTGGGTAATCTTGCCGACTGCATTTGCCATGTCGTGTGTCTCCGTTTCGGTCAGAGCGCCTCGGCGCCCGAAATGATTTCGATCAGCTCGTTGGTGATGACGGCCTGCCGCGAGCGGTTGTACTCGATGGTCAGCTTGTCGATCATCTCGCCCGCGTTGCGCGTCGCGTTGTCCATCGCCGACATCCGCGCGCCCTGTTCGGAGGCCGCGTTCTCGAGCAGCGCCGAGAAGATCGCCGTCGCCACGCCGCGCGGCAGCAGATCCGCGAGGATCGCCTCCTCGTTCGGCTCGTAGTCGTAGAGCGATCCGGTCTCGGCATCCTCGGGGACGTCGAAGGGAATGACCTGCTGCGCGGTCGGATCCTGCGAGATCACCGAGTTGAACTTGGCGTAGAACAGCGTCGCCACGTCGAAGTCGCCCGCGTCGAAGCGCTTGAGCACGTCCGCCGCGATGCCCGCGGCATCGGCGTACCCGATGCGCTTCACCTCGGTCAGGTCGATATGGCCGACATTGTACTGGCCGTATTCGCGCTTGAGCGACTCCCGGCCCTTCTTGCCGACGGTCAGGATCTTGACGGTCTTGCCCGCGCCCAGAAGCTTCTGGGCATGGGCCTTCGCCAGCTTGGCGATATTCGCGTTGAAGCCACCGCACAGACCGCGCTCGGCGGTCAGCACGATCAGCAGATGCGTTTCGTCCGAACCGGTGCCCGACAGAAGCTTCGGGGCCGTGTCGCTGTCACCGACACCGGCGGCCAGCGCCGACAGCACCGCGTTGAACCGCTCCGTGTAGGGGCGGCTCGCCTCGGCGGCATCCTGGGCACGGCGGAGCTTGGCCGCCGCGACCATCTGCATGGCCTTGGTGATCTTGCGGGTCGATTTGACCGTCGCGATCCGGTTCTTGAGGTCCTTGAGATTGGGCATCGTCCGGCCTTACGCGAAGGTCTTGGCGTATGCGTCGATCTCGGCCTTCAGCTTGTCCTCGGCGTCGCCCTTGATCTTGGGGTCGTCCTTGGTGATCCAGTCGAGCACGTCCTGGCCCGCGCCGCGCATGTGGCTCAGCAGACCCGCTTCCCAGCGGCCGACATCCTTGACCGGCACCTTGTCGAGATAGCCCTTGGTGCCCGCATAGATGACAGCCACGATCTCGGCATTGGTCAGCGGCGAATATTGCGGCTGCTTCATCAGCTCGGTCAGACGCGCGCCGCGGGCCAGAAGCTGCTGCGTCGAGGCGTCGAGGTCCGAGCCGAACTGCGCGAAGGCCGCCATCTCGCGATACTGCGCGAGAGAGAGCTTCACGGGACCGGCGACCGACTTCATCGAGTCCGTCTGCGCCGACGAGCCGACGCGCGACACCGACAGACCGGTGTTCACGGCGGGACGGATGCCCTGGAAGAACAGCTCCGTCTCGAGGAAGATCTGGCCGTCGGTGATCGAGATCACGTTGGTCGGGATGAACGCAGACACGTCGCCGCCCTGCGTCTCGATGATCGGCAGCGCCGTCAGCGAGCCGGAACCGGCCGCTTCGCCCAGCTTGCACGACCGCTCGAGCAGGCGCGAGTGGAGGTAGAACACGTCGCCCGGATAGGCTTCGCGGCCGGGCGGGCGGCGCAGCAGGAGCGACATCTGGCGGTAGGACACGGCCTGCTTGGAGAGGTCGTCATAGACGATCAGCGCGTGGCGGCCGTTGTCGCGGAAATACTCGGCCATCGCGGTCGCGGCGTAGGGCGCGAGGAACTGCATCGGCGCGGGCTCGGAGGCGGTCGCGGCGACGACGATCGAATAGTCGATGGCGCCCGATTCCTCGAGGCGCTTCACCAGCTGCGCCACGGTCGAGCGCTTCTGGCCGATCGCGACGTAGACGCAGTAGAGCTTCTTGCTCTCATCGTCGCCGGCGGCCTTGTTGTAGCTCGCCTGATTCAGGATCGCGTCCAGCGCCACGGCGGTCTTGCCGGTCTGGCGGTCGCCGATGATCAGCTCACGCTGGCCGCGGCCGATCGGGATCATGGCATCGACGGACTTGAGGCCCGTGGCCATCGGCTCGTGAACGGATTTGCGCGGAATGATGCCCGGCGCCTTGACGTCGGCCACGCGGCGCTCGGTGGCCTTGATCGGGCCCTTGCCGTCGAGCGGGTTGCCGAGACCGTCGACGACCCGACCCAGGAGCGCGTCGCCCGCGGGCACGTCCACGATCGAGTTCGTGCGCTTGACGGTGTCGCCTTCCTTGATGTCCCGGTCCGAGCCGAAGATCACGACGCCCACATTGTCGGCTTCGAGGTTCAGGGCCATGCCCTGGATGCCGCCCGGAAACTCGACCATCTCGCCGGCCTGGACATTGTCGAGGCCGTAGACGCGCGCGATGCCGTCGCCGACCGACAGGACGCGACCGACCTCGGCGACCTCGGCCTCCTGGCCGAAGTTCTTGATCTGATCCTTCAGGATCGCGGAAATCTCGGCTGCCTGAATGGCCATCAGCGGACCTCTTTCATCGTATTCTGGAGTGCGTTGAGCTTCGCGCGGATCGAGGTGTCGATCATGCGCGAGCCGATCTTGACCACGAGACCGCCGATCAGCGCGTCGTCTACGGTCACATCTAGGTTGACGTCCTTGCCCGTCGACGCCTTGAGCGTCGAAGCGAGCTTGTCGGACTGGGCCTTCGACAGGGCCTTGGCGGTGCGGACCTCGGCGGTCACCTCGCCGCGCTCGTCGGCAAGCATGTCTTTGAGGGTCTTGACCATCTGCGGCACCACGAAGAGCCGCCGCTTCGACGCCATCAGCGCCAGCACGTTCGAAACGGTGTCGGTCAAGCCCATCTTCGAGGCGAGGCCCGCCAGCGCGTTGCCCTGATCACCGCGCGAGACCACCGGCGAGGTCAGCACGTCGCGCAGCTCGGGCGAGGCCGCGATGGCGTCGTCAAGGGCGGTGACATCCGACTCCAGCTTCTTGAGGTCGCCGGCATCGCGGCTGAGGTCGAAGACGGCTTGCGCGTAGCGCGCGGCAATCCCCATCGAGATCGAAGCTGGTTCGGACACGTCCACCCTTTCGATAATCGGTCGAACTGTCCCCGATCCCCCGGTGGCAGCCCATTTCAGATCGGTCCCGAGGGGTCCGATCACGATTTCGCGCTCCCTCTAGCAGAGGGGTTTGGCTGCTGCAACCAGCGTCCAGCATGCGGTTTCGTCGCAGCCAACCCCCCTGCGCCACAGCCTCGAACGCGCCGTCATGCCGCACTGCCGCATGGGCGATACCGGCGTCCCGCCCGGCTCCGCGCGCGGCCCGGAGAATCATGCCCGAGGTCGGGTTTCCCCCACTCTCGCGCCGCCTCCCTTGCCGCTAGGTCAGGGATCAGCCCGGTCGATCGTCGCCGGGCCCGCAAGCCACGCCGAGGGAGACCGGAATGCAGATCGAATTCGCCGACGTGCCGATCCTCCAGTTGCTCGGGCTGGCCGGGGCTGCCTGTTACATCATCAACTACACCCTCGTGACGTCGCGCTGGCTCAGCACCGATGGCGTGACGTACTTCGTTCTCAACCTCCTCGCCGCCGGGATGGTGCTGGCCAGTCTCGGGCACGCCTTCAACATGGCCTCACTGGTGATCCAGGTCTTCTTCATCGCCGTCAGTTTCGTGGGCATCGCCACGCGCCTGCGCCGCCCGCCCCGGCGACCCCGGTCAGAGGCGCTTGAGATAGGTCAGCCGGTCGACCCCGTCGCCGTAATAGCCGGGAATGGTGGCGACGTGTCCGAACCCCAGCGCGGCATAGAGCGCGCGAGCGGCGGCCTGGTTTTCGATCGACGCCGTGTCGATCAGGAGCATGCGGCCCCCGGCGGCACGGGCATGGGCCTCGGACTCGGTCACGAGCGCGCGGCCGATCCCGCCGCGCTGCGCGGACGGATCTACCGCGAGGAACAGGAGGTTCCAGGCCGCGTCGGACATCGGCTCAGGGGCGAGCATCGCGGCCCCTTGGCGGTCGCCATCTATGAAGAGGACGGCTCCGGCGGTCGTCTCGCGCAGGCTCTCGCCGAAGAACGCGGCATCGTCTGCGTCGAACAGGCCGGAACGGACGGCGATGTCGACGATCGTCGGGTGGTCCGCCGGATGGGCGGTGCGGATAGACATCATGGAATGGTGCTTTCGATCAGGACGGAAGACCCCGCGGCACATGCGGGGGGACTGCGGCGGCCCGCAGATCGAAACGCCGCCACTCTGGGCGCCGCTCCCGCTCCGGTCAACCCACGCGACCGGCCGCCGTCGGCTCGGGTACGCCCTCGAGAACCCGCAGCGGGCGCCTGACCCGCTCGGCCAGGCCGGGCCGCGAACGCGCGGGCACCTGCTTGGACACTTCGAGGAAAATGACGCCGCCGCCCCCCGACCGGCTGAGGCGCTGGCCCATCCGCTCGACCACGCCGCCCGCGCGCAGCCAGAAATTGCTGGCCGAGGGCGGCGCGAAGAGGGCCGCGGCATGGCGCTCCGGCACGAGGCCCGCGCGTTTGACCTGCGCCTCGAGCTGGCCCAGCGAATAGGGCCGCCCGAAGCCGAAGGGCGTCCGATCCCGCCGCGCCCAGAGGCCCGAGCGGTTCGGCACGATGAAGACCGCGCGCCCGCCGGGCCCCAGCACGCGGGCGCATTCGTCCAGAAGGGCCGTCGGGTTCTCGGAGGTATCGAGCCCGTGCAGCAACACCAGCTTGTCCACCGCCCCGGTCTCGATCGGCCAGAGCGTCTCCTCGACCAGCACCGAGACGTTCTTCATCCCCGCGGGCCAGTGCATCACGCCCTGCGGTGCGGGCATCAGCCCGATGACGCGCCGTGCATCCGCGAGATACGGCCGAAGCAGCGGCACCGCGAAGCCGAATCCCGCGACGGTCTGGCCCTTGGCCTCGGGCCAGAGCGCGGTCAGCCGGTCGCGCACGGCCTTCTGCGCCGCGCGGCCCAGCCGCGTGCGGTAGTAGAACTGCCGCAGGTCCAGAACATCCAGATGCATCGGTTTCGCATTGCCCCGTCGTCGCGTCGCGCCATGCTTACCCCGACACCGGGAGAAAGCCATGACCATCCGCGATAGCCTGACCACGATCCCCTGCCTGTCGGACAACTACGCCTTCCTCTTCGAGAGCGGTGAGCGCCGCGCCGTGGTCGACGTGCCCGAGGCGGAACCGATCCTCTCGGCACTGGACCGGCGACCGCTGACCGACATCCTGCTGACGCACCATCATTGGGACCATGTCGACGGGGTCGCGGACCTCGTGGCGGCGACGGGGGCGACGGTCTGGGGCGCGGCCGCCGACGCCCACCGCCTGCCGCCCCTCGATCACGCGCTCGCCCCCGGCGACGTGATCGAGATCGGTACGGCGCGCGCCCGGATCATCGACGTCTCCGGCCACACGATCGGACATATCGCATTCCTCTTCGACGACGTGGCCTTCACCGGCGACAGCCTGATGGCTGCGGGCTGCGGGCGGCTCTTCGAAGGCACGCCCGAGCAGATGCACGCGAGCCTCGCGCAGTTCGCCGACCTGCCCGACGAGCTCCTGATCGCGTCCGGTCACGAGTACACGACCTCGAACCTCGCCTTCGCGCGCAGCCTTGAACCCGACAACCCGGCACTTATTTCTAGACAGACCGAGACGGAGCGACTGCGTTCGGAGGGTGAGCCTTCCGTTCCCTCCACCCTCGGGCTTGAACGCCACACAAACCCGTTCCTGCGTGCCCACGACCCTGCTCTGAAGGCCGCGACCGGAACCAGCGAACAATCGGACACCGCCACCTTTGCCGCCGCACGGCGTGCAAAGGATGCCTTCTGATGCAACGTCCCCGCCGACAAATCGGTCACCTTCCGGTGAAACGAGGTCGCACCGGCCACGAAAAGGCTTGAAGCGCGGCGGGCGACAACCAAAACTTAAAGGAACGCGGTCTATACCCCCGTGGACCGCAGACAGGCTGAGGAGAACATCATGCCGTCGTTCTCGAATACCCTCGAGCAAGCCATCCATGCGGCTCTGGCCCAGGCCAACGCCCGGCGCCACGAACTCGCCACCCTCGAACATCTCCTCCTGGTCCTCATCGACGAGCCGGATGCCGCCCGCGTCATGCAGGCCTGCGGCGTCGATCTCGACGAGCTGCGCCAGACGGTCGAAGCCTTCATCGAGGAGGATCTCTCCACGCTCGTCACCGATGTCGAGGGTTCCGAAGCCGTGCCGACCGCCGCCTTCCAGCGCGTGATCCAGCGCGCCGCGATCCACGTCCAGTCCTCGGGCCGGACCGAGGTGACGGGCGCCAACGTCCTCGTCGCGATCTTCGCCGAGCGGGAATCGAATGCCGCCTATTTCCTGCAGGAGCAGGACATGACCCGCTACGACGCGGTCAATTTCATCGCCCATGGCGTCGCCAAGGACCCCGATTTCGGCGAGGCGCGCCCGCTCCAGGGCTCCGACGAGGAAGACGAGGGCTTCGGCAACGGCGGCGAGGGCGGTCCCAATCCGTCCGAGAACCGCGAAAGCGCGCTGGCCAAGTACACCGTCGATCTCAACAAGAAGTCCTCGGACGGCGATATCGACCCGCTGATCGGGCGCGAGCACGAGGTCGAACGTTCGATCCAGGTGCTTTGCCGCCGGCGCAAGAACAACCCGCTCCTCGTGGGTGATCCGGGCGTCGGCAAGACCGCCATCGCCGAAGGTCTGGCCCTCAAGATCGTCAAGGGCGAGGTGCCGGAGGTTCTGTCCGGTGCCACGATCTATTCGCTCGACATGGGCGCGCTCCTGGCGGGCACGCGCTATCGCGGCGATTTCGAGGAACGCCTCAAGGCCGTCGTCACCGAGCTCGAGGAGCATCCCGACGCCGTCCTCTTCATCGACGAGATCCATACCGTGATCGGCGCCGGCGCCACGTCCGGCGGCGCGATGGACGCGTCCAACCTCCTCAAGCCCGCGCTTGCGGGCGGCAAGCTGCGGACCATGGGCTCCACCACCTACAAGGAGTTCCGGCAGCATTTCGAGAAGGACCGCGCCCTGTCGCGCCGGTTCCAGAAGATCGACGTCAACGAGCCGACGGTCGAGGACACCGTCAAGATCCTCAAGGGTCTCAAGTCGCGCTTCGAGGATCACCATTCCATCAAGTACACGGCCGATGCCATCAAGTCGGCGGTCGAGCTTTCGGCGCGCTACGTCAACGACCGCAAGCTGCCCGACAAGGCGATCGACGTGATCGACGAGGCGGGCGCGGCCCAGGCGCTGGTGACCGAGTCGAAGCGGCGCAAGACCATCGGCGTCAAGGAGATCGAGGCCGTGGTGGCCAAGATCGCCCGCATCCCGCCCAAGACCGTCTCGAAGGACGACCAGGAGGTGCTGCGCGACCTCGAAGGCTCGCTCAAGCGCGTCGTCTTCGGTCAGGACCCGGCGATCGAGGCGCTGGCCTCGGCCATCAAGCTGGCCCGCGCGGGTCTGCGCGAGCCCGAGAAGCCGATCGGCAACTACCTCTTCGCGGGGCCCACGGGCGTCGGCAAGACCGAGGTGGCCAAGCAGCTCGCCGATACGCTCGGCGTCGAGATGCTGCGCTTCGACATGTCGGAATACATGGAGAAGCACGCCGTCTCGCGCCTGATCGGTGCACCGCCGGGCTATGTCGGCTTCGACCAGGGCGGCCTTCTGACCGATGGCGTCGACCAGCACCCGCATTGCGTGCTGCTGCTCGACGAGATCGAGAAGGCCCATCCGGACGTGTTCAACATCCTCCTGCAGGTGATGGATCACGGCAGGCTGACCGACCATAACGGCCGGGCGGTGGACTTCCGGAACGTCGTCCTGATCATGACGTCGAACGCCGGCGCCTCGGATGCCGCGCGGGAGCCTCTGGGCTTCGGCCGCTCCAAGCGCGAGGGCGAGGACACCGCCGCCATCGAGCGGACGTTCACGCCCGAGTTCCGCAACCGCCTCGACGCGATCATCAGCTTCGGCGCCCTGCCGAAGGAGACGATCCTGCAGGTGGTCGAGAAGTTCGTCCTCCAGCTCGAGGCGCAGCTTCTGGATCGCGGCGTCACGATCGAGCTGACCCGTGCGGCGGCGGAATGGATCGCCGACAAGGGCTATGACGACAAGATGGGCGCCCGCCCGTTGGCCCGCGTCATCCAGGAGCATGTCAAGAAGCCGCTCGCCGAGGAGCTGCTCTTCGGCAAGCTCGCCAAGGGCGGCCTTGTGAAGGTCGGCATCAAGAACGGCGAACTCGATCTCCGGATCGAGGAGCCGGGCGCGCCGAAGATCGCCAACAAGAAGCCGCCGCTCCTGACGGCGGAGTGACCCGGCCCGACACATACGCCCCCGCCGCAGCGATGCGGCGGGGGCTTTTCGTGCGCGCAGTGGGGGCGTTGCGGGCGATCGCATGTCGGACCGCTCCTCCGTCGCCCACGCTGACCGAACGCGCCCGCCCCGATGACGCGATGTGCTTCGCAGGCCCATCGGCCCGCGTCGCGTATCCGCGCGAAAGCGCGGCGCTGTCCCACCTCGATCCGAGTTCTGCGCAGGAGCAGCCTCCCGACTGGCCGCTTGCGCGTCTGCATCCTCCGCTTCGCCCCGTGAGCGAGACGAGGGCGCAGGGCGACGATGCGAGGCCACGCCCCCGCGCGCCGGTTCACGGCACTCCGACCCGCGGCAATCGCATAGTCCGGGACCTACGCGCGACGACATCCACCGCCGGATGGCGCGTCGCCGCCATCGCGCTCGCCGCGTTCGTGGCCCCGCCCGCCGCCGCGCAGGAGTTCCGGCTGGCCCTCCCGCTCGATTGCACGCTGGGCGAGACCTGCGACATCCAGCAGTATGTCGACGCCGATCCCGGTCCCGGCGCGCGGGATTATACCGGGGGATTCCTGGCCTATGACGGCCATCAGGGCACCGACTTCCGCGTCCCCGATCTCGAGGCGATGGCGGCGGGCATACCCATTCTCGCGCCCGCGCCGGGGACCGTCGCGGGAATCCGCAACTCCGTTCCCGACGGCACCTTCCCCGAGGGGCAGGATTGCGGCAACGGCCTGCGGATCGACCATGGCGGCGGCTGGTCGACGCAGCTGTGCCACTTCGCGCAGGGCTCCGTCACCGTGACCCCCGGCGACCGGGTCGAGACCGGCGATGTCCTGGGCCGGATGGGCATGACCGGGCGCACCCAGTTCCCCCATGTCCACATCACCGTCCGGCGCGGCGACACCGTCGTCGATCCCTTCGTCGAGGGCCTGTGGTCCGATCCGCCCGACTACGCGCCCGGCGGCCTGCTCTCGGCGGGGTTCTCGGACGCGATCCCGGAATTCGCCGCCATCCGGGCCGGCACGGCCGATGCCGCCGAACTGCCCGTGGACGCCCCCGCGCTGGTCCTCTGGGGACAGGTCTTCGGCGGGCAGACGGGCGATGTCGTCCGGCTGTCGATCACCGGCCCCGACGGGCGCGACGTCTTCGCGACCGAGCAGGTGCTGGAGCGGACGCAGGCGCTTCTCTTCCGGGCGGGCGGGCGACGGCTGCGCGAGGCGCGCTGGCGCGGCGGCGATTATGTCGGGCGGGTCGAACTGGACCGGGACGGCACCGTGATCGACGCGATCGAGACGCGGATCGCGCTGCGCTAGCCCTGCGGCGCGTCGGTCTTCGGCGCCGGGATCTCGACCGGCGCCTCGGCCTCGACCCAGGCCTCCATCCCGCCGTCCAGATGCGCCACCTCGAAGCCCATATCGGTCAGGGTCGCCGCGGCCAGCGCCGACCGCCAGCCCATGGCGCAATGCAAGACGAACGGCCCCGGCCCGGCGAACACCTCGCGGTGATAGGGCGAGGTCGGGTCCCACCAGAATTCCAGCATCCCGCGCGGCGCGTGGACCGAGCCGGGGATGTACCCCTTGGCGCGCTCGCGCACGTCGCGGATATCGACGATCACGGCCTCGGGCGTGGCCCGCAGCCGCGCCACGTCCCATTCCTCGATCTTCGTGCGAGCCTCGGCGACCAGCTGTTCGACGGTCTTCATGGGGACACGTTGACGCGGAGGCGGACCGGGTTCAAGCATCTCCGGCAACAGGGAGGATCGCCATGGACCGCATCGCATTGATCACCGGGGGCGCGCAGGGCATCGGACGCGCCTGCGCCGAGGCACTGGCCGAAGATGGCTGCCGCATCGTGCTGGCCGACATCAAGGAGAGCGTCCACGAGACGGCCAAGGATCTCGGCGGCACGGGCTATGTCTGCGACATGGGCGACCCGGATGCGGTGGCGAAGCTTTTCGACGACATGGAGCGCGATGTCGGCCCGGCCTCGGTCCTCGTGAACAATGCCGGCATCGCCATCGCGGGCGATTTCCTCACGATGTCCGAGGCCGATTTCCGCCGCGTCCTCGACGTCAACCTCGTGGGCGTGTTCCTCGCCACGCAGCGGGCGGCGAAGACGATGATCGACAAGGGCATCCACGGCGCGGTCGTCAACATGTCCTCGATCAACGCGCAGGTCGCGATCCCGGCGATCGCGGGGTATTGTGCGTCGAAGGGCGGCGTCATGCAGCTGACCAAGGTGGCGTCGCTGGCGCTGGCGCCGCACGGAATCCGGGTCAATGCCGTCGGTCCCGGCAGCATCGACACCGAGATGATGGCCGCGGTGAATGCCGACCCCGCCGCCTTCGACCGCGCGATGTCGCGCACGCCCCTGAAGCGGCCCGGCACCGCGCGCGAGATCGGCGATGTCGTGGCGTTCCTCGCCTCCGACAAGGCCAGCTACGTGACGGGCGAAACCATCTATGTCGACGGCGGACGCCTCGGCCTCAACTACACGGTGTGACCATGTTGGAACGAAAGCATACGACCGACCGGATGAGCCAGATCGTTACCCACGGGGACACGATCTACCTGGCCGGACAGGTGGGTGAAGGCGCCACCGTGACCGAACAGACCCGCGACATGCTGGCCAAGGTGGACGCCCTCCTGAAGGAGGCCGGGTCGAGCCGCGAGCATATGCTGCAGGCGATCATCTGGCTGGCCGACATGGCCGATTTCGCCGAGATGAACGCGGTCTGGGACGAGTGGGTGCCGAAGGGCCATGCGCCCGCCCGCGCCGCGGGCGAGGCCGCGCTGGCGACGCCCGACTTCCTGGTCGAGGTCATCATCACGGCGGCCAAGGCCGGCTGGCGCTAGGGCTTAGCGCCCGTGCGGATGCGCGCGGGCATAGGTCTCCATCAGATGCGCGGCATCGACGCCGGTATAGGCCTGCGTGGTGCTGAGCGAGGCGTGGCCGAGCAGCTCCTGAATGGTCCGCAGATCGCCCCCGGCTTCGAGCAAGTGGGTTGCGAAACTGTGCCGGAGCGCATGGGGCGTGGCGGTCGCAGGCAGGCCGAGCTGCATCCGCGCCCGCGCCATCGCGCCGGAGACCAGCCGCGGCGACAGCGGCCCGCCCCGCGCGCCCCGAAAGAGCGGCGCGGTCGCATCGAGGTCATGGGGACAGGCGCGCCGATAGGCCTCCACCGCCGTCCGCGCGGCGGGTAGGACGGGAACCAGCCGGTCCTTGCCCCCCTTGCCCCGGATGCGCAGCATGTCGGGCAGGGGCGCATCCGCGCCGGTCAGGCCCAACCCCTCCGAGATGCGCAGCCCGCAGCCGTAGAGCACCGTCACCACGGCCACGTCGCGCGCGGCGATCCACGGCGTCGCGTGCTGCAAGCCAACGGTTGCGATCAAATCCCTGGCCGCGTCCTGCTGCAGTGGGCGGGGCAGCGGCGTCTTGAAGCGGGGCGCGCGGGTCGAGAGGATGGCGGTCGGGTCGAACCCTTCGCGCTCGCACAGCCAGCGGATGAAGGACTTCACCGCAGAGAGACGTCGCGCCACGGACCGGGCCGCGGTGCCGCGCACCCGCTCGGACGCCATCCAGGCCCGCATGTCGGTCGACCCCAGCCCAGCCACCTGACCCAGCCCCATCGGCCCACCCCGGTGGCCTGCCTGGAACGCCATGAACTGCGCGACGTCCGCGCCGTAGGCCGTCAGCGTCGCGGGCGACGCCCCGTCGAGGGCCCGCAAATGCGCAAGCCACGCGTCGAGCGCATCGCGCAAGCCGGGGCTGAGCTCGAGGCTCACCCGAGGTGGCGGCGCAGCACCCGCTCGAAGGCGCCGGTGAAGAAGGCCAGAAGCTCCGTACCCTGGTTGGCGCGGAACTGATGCGGATCCTCCGCGCCCATCGCAAGCATCCCCGGCAGCCGCCCCTCGCCGAGGTCGAGCTGCATCAACGCCTCGGATCGGATCCATTCGGCCGCGTCACCGAAGACGCGGTCTGACGCCGTGTCGCATTGCCGAAGCGTGATCTGGCGGACGGGGACGTCGCGCCCCTGGGTCACGTAGGTCTGCACGAAGCCGTCCTTGACCGGCGCGATGGCCGGATGCGGCGGGTCCTGCGGCTCGGCGCTTTCCAGCACCAGCGACACGCGATCGACCCGCAGGATGTCCGCCAGATCCGCCGTCAGCAGGTCGAGCATCGCCGACAGGTCGTCGCAATCCAGCAGCCGCAGCACGCAGCGATGGATCTGGTTGGTGCCCGCGAGGTTCTCGTAGGCGGCGGCGATCACGCTGCGATGCGTATCCTCCAGCCGGTCCAGCCGTGTTTCCAGCCGGTCCATCGCGATGCCGCGAAGGTCGACGATGTTCTGACCCATCTGGCTTTCATTGGCGGAGATGAGGGCGCGCATCAGGTCGCGGTCCTCAAGGATCATGTCGGGGTCGGTCAGCACGCGGTCACGCCAATCGTGACCGCTGCTCCGCGCGGTGTTGTCTGCCATCTGCCTCTCGCTCCGGTCTATGCCGATTGCGGTCTGGCTAGCACGGGTGTCCCGCCCCGGTCACGCGCCGCGACGGGCGCGGCGCGGATTTCTCCACAGGGTGTGGCGCGCGTCTTACAGGATCGACTGGCCGGTCTTGGCCCAGTCCGCGAGGAACGCGTCAAGGCCCTTGTCCGTCAGCACGTGGTTGGCCATCGCCTTGATGACGCCCGGCGGCGCGGTGGCCACATCGGCCCCGATCAGGGCCGCGTCCTTCATGTGGTTCGCGCTGCGGATCGAGGCGGCGAGGATCTGCGTCTTGAAATCGTAGTTGTCGTAGATCGTGCGGATGTCCTGGATCAGGTCCATTCCGTCGATGTTGAGGTCATCCAGCCGCCCGATGAAGGGCGAGATGAACGTGGCCCCGGCCTTGGCGGCGATCAGCGCCTGGTTGGCGCTGAAGCACAGGGTGACGTTGACCTGCGTGCCCTCGTCCGAGAGCGTCTTGCAGGTCTTCAAACCAGCCCAGGTCAGCGGAACCTTGACGCAGATATTCGGCGCGATCTTCGCGAGGTGGCGGCCCTCGGCGATCATGTCGTCATACTCGGTCGCCACGACCTCGGCCGAGACGGGGCCGTCCACCATCTCGGCGATCTCCTTGGTCACCTCCTGGATATCGCGGCCCGCCTTCATGATGAGCGACGGGTTGGTGGTCACACCGTCGACCATGCCCAGATCGTTCAGCTCGCGGATGGCATCGATATCGGCGGTGTCGACGAAGAATTTCATGGTGGCCTCGGCTCAGGTTTGGTTTCGTGGGCGACATACCCCATTCGCTTGCGAGAGACCATCATGGACCCGACCCTCTGGCTGACCTTCGTCGCCGCCTCCGCCGCTCTCGTGGCCATTCCCGGCCCGACGATCCTTCTGGTGCTGAGCTACGCGCTGGCCCAGGGGCGTCGGGTCGCGGTCGCCTCGGCGGCGGGCGTGGCACTGGGCGACCTGATCGCGATGACGGCTTCGCTGGCGGGTCTGGGCGCACTGGTTCTGGCCTCGGCGACACTCTTCACGGCGCTCAAATGGCTGGGCGCGGCCTATCTCGTGTGGATGGGGATCAAGCTCTGGCGCTCCGCCGGATCGACCACGCTCGGGGACGTGACGACCGGCGCGGTGACCCCCGGCGCCGTGTTCGGGCACGCGGCGCTCGTCACTGCGCTCAACCCCAAATCCATCGTCTTCTTCATCGCCTTCGTGCCGCAGTTCCTGCGCCCGGCCGAACCGCTGATCCCCCAATTCGCCATCCTGATCGCGACCGTCGTGACGCTCGCGACGCTGAACGTGCTGCTCTACGCGCTTCTGGCCGACCGGATGCGCGCGGGGCTCCACCGTCCAGCCGTCCTGCGCGGCATGACCCGTGTGGGAGGCGGTGCGCTGATCGCCATGGGCGCCGTCACCGCCCTGACCCGCCGCGCCGCTTGAGGCCGTTCACCGACCGTTAACCGCGCGGGCCCAGAACACGTTGCGTCGACATCTGGATACGACGGGTTCATCCGCCCGCCGGCTTCACGTCGGGGCCTGACACGCCCCGGCCAGGATCGCAGGCCCACCAAGCCTGCCCATGACCCGTCCGCCCCTCGGGGCGCGGCGCCGGTTCTTCCGCCTTCAAGGCCCCGATGTGGGCCGCCCGAGTGTCCCGTCCTATGATCCATGGCCCCGCGACACGTGACGGGGCAGGCTGCGACGCCTCCGCCCCCACCCATCCCGGTGCGGGGCCCGGCGGCGTCGCCCTTCCATCCCCCGGCCGCAGCGCCGATATGGGGCCGATGGACCGCTTCCACCCGCCCGACACCCCCGTCGCCGTCCTGACGACGCAGCCGCTCGACCGCGCGCTCGACTACCGCGCGCCGGCGGGCGGCGTGACCGACGGCGCCTTCGTCGAGGTGCCGCTGGGACCGCGGCGCGTCCTGGGCGTCGTCTGGGGGCCGGCACAGGGCGACTGGCCGGTCGAGAAGCTGCGCCCCGTAGCCCGCGTGCTCGACGTGCCGGCCATGACGCCCGGCATGCGCGACTTCCTCGAACGCGCGGCGGCCTACACCCTGACGCCGATGGCGGCGATGCTGCGGCTCGCGCTCCGCATCCCGGGCTTGGGCGAAGCGCCCGGCAAGCGCACGCTTTACGGGCGGGGCACGGGCCAGCCGGACCGGATGACCGAGGCGCGTGGCAAGGTACTGGCCGTGCTGGAGGACCGGCCCGGCGATCTCTTCGGACCGACCGAACTGGGCGATCTCGCGGGCGTGTCCTCGGGCGTGGTGAAGGGGATGGTCGCATCCGGCGCGGTCCTTCAGACGACGCAGGCGCGCGACGGCGACTTCCCCCCGCTCGACCCCGCACGGCCCGGCAAGCCGCTCGCCCCCGACCAGGCCGAGGCGGCGGATGCGCTCCGGGCCGACATGGCGCGGGGCGGCTACGGCACGACGCTCCTGAAGGGCGTCACCGGATCGGGCAAGACCGAGGTCTATCTCGAAGCGGTGGCCGAATGCCTGGCGCGCGGGCGGCAGGCGCTGGTGCTCCTGCCCGAGATCGCGCTGACGGCCGAGTTCCTGACGCGGGTCGAGGCGCGCTTCGGCGAGCGGCCTGCCGAATGGCATTCGGGGGTCACCCAGGCCGAGCGCCGCCGCGCGTGGAAGAAGGTCGCCGAGGGGCAGGCCCGGCTGGTCGTCGGCGCGCGCTCGTCGCTGTTCCTGCCCTTCCGCGACCTCGGCCTCGTGATCGTCGACGAGGAACACGACACCTCCTACAAGCAGGAGGATGGCGTCCTCTATTCGGCCCGCGACATGGCCGTGCTGCGCGCGAGTTGCGAGGGCGCGCAGGTCGTGCTCGCCTCGGCCACGCCGTCGCTGGAAAGCTGGGCCAATGTCGAGAGCGGAAAGTATCGCCGCCTCGACCTCACCTCGCGCTTCGGCACCGCCGTGATGCCGGAGCTCGCCGCCATCGACATGCGCGACGAGACGCTGCCCGCCGGGCGCTGGATCTCGCCGAAGCTGGCCGCCGAGATGCAGGCGCGGATGGAGCGCGGCGAGCAGTCGCTCGTGTTCCTCAACCGCCGGGGCTACGCGCCGGTGACGCTCTGCCGGGCCTGCGGCCAGCAGGTCGCCTGCCACCAATGCGACGCGCGGATGGTCGAGCACCGCTTCCAGAAGCGCCTGATGTGCCATCAATGCGGCGAGACGGCACCGATGCCCGAGGCCTGCCCGTCCTGCGGCGTCGCGGGCAAGATGGCGGCCGTCGGCCCCGGTGTCGAACGCATGGCCGAGGAGGTCGCGGGCCTTTTCCCCGAGGCGCGGGTGGCGGTGCTGTCCTCGGATCTCTTCGGATCGGCCCGCAGCCTCAAGGCCCGCGTCGAGGAGATCGCGGCGGGCGGCGCGGATATCGTTGTCGGCACGCAGCTGGTCGCGAAGGGCCACAACTTTCCGAAGCTCACCCTCGTCGGCGTGATCGACGCCGATCTCGGGCTTCAGGGCTCGGACCTGCGCGCCGCCGAGCGGACGTTCCAGCTGATGCGGCAGGTCTCGGGGCGGGCGGGTCGCGCCGAGGCGCCGGGCGTCGCGCTGCTGCAGACCTACCAGACCGAGCACCCGGTCATCCGTGCCATCATCGCGGGTGACGAGGAGGCGTTCTGGGCCGAGGAGGCCGCCCAGCGCCGCGCCGCGGGCGTGCCGCCCTATGGGCGCATGGCGGGCATCGTGATCTCGGATCCGGACGCGCGCACGGCGTTCGATCTGGGCAACGCGCTGGCGCGGCGGACCGATGCGCTGGAACTGATCGGGGCGGAGGTCTTCGGCCCCGCCCCGGCCCCCATCGCGCGCATCCGGGGCCGCCACCGCGTCCGCCTGCTGGTCAAGGCGCCCCGGCAGGCGCCGATCCAGGCGGCGCTGGCCCAGTGGGTCGGGTCGGTCGAGGTGCCGCGATCGTCCCGGCTGAGCATCGATATCGACCCGCAGAGCTTTCTCTGAGCCGGGCGCCGGGGGCGCTGCCCCCTGGACCCCCGGCATATTTGCGGAACATCGAACGGCGTGCGCCGTGCCGTTTCCGCCGGCCAGGGCGCCGCGGGATTGCCGCCCCCCGGCGCGGGGCCTAGAACGGCGCTGACCGATCCCGGAGACGCCGACCCGATGACCAGCGCACCGCAGCCCCAGCCGGGGATCATGGAGATCGAACTCTACCAGGGGGGCGCGTCGAAGGTCGCGGGCGTCGAGGACGTGTTGAAGCTCAGCTCGAACGAGAACCCCCACGGCGCCTCGCCCGCCGCGATGGACGCCGCGCGGCAGGCCGCCGGGGCGATGCATCTCTATCCGTCGACCGACCACGGCGCGCTGCGGGCCGCCATTGCCGAGGTCCACGGGCTCGACCCCGAGCGGATCATCTGCGGCGCGGGCTCGGACGAGATCATCCACATGCTCTGCCAGGCCTTCGTCGGACCCGGCGACGAGGTGCTGCACACCGAGCACGGGTTCCTGATGTACCCGATCAGCGCGCGCGCCGCCGGCGCGATCCCCATAGCCGCGCCCGAGACCGACCGCACCGTCGATGTGGAGGCGCTGCTCGGGGCCGTCACCGATGCGACCCGGCTGGTCTTCATCGCCAACCCCGCCAATCCGACCGGCACGCTTCTGCGCGGACAGGCGGTGACGCGGCTGGCCGACGGGCTGCCCGAGGGCTGCCTTCTGGTGCTCGACGGGGCCTATGCGGAATTCGCCGAGGAAGACGGGCTGGGCCTGGCACAGCGGCGCGACAACGTGTTCGTCACGCGGACCTTTTCCAAGATGTACGGCCTGGGCGGGATGCGCGTCGGCTGGGGCTTCGGCGCGCGCGCGGTGATCGACGTGCTCAACCGCATCCGGGGGCCGTTCAACCTCTCGAACGTGGCGCTGGCCGCGGCCGAGGCGGCGATGCGCGACCGGGCCTTCGTCGCGGCCTGCGGCGCCGACAATGCCGTCCAGCGCGCCCGGCTCGTCGCCGGACTGCGGGAAATCGGGCTCGGCTGCGACGAGAGCCACGCGAATTTCGTGTTGGCGCGCTTCGCGGACCGGGACGCGGCCGAAGCCTGCGACGCCGCCCTCAAGGCGCGCGGGGTCATCGTGCGCCACCCGGTCGGCTACGGGCTGGGCGACTGCCTGCGGATCACGGTGGGCGACGCGGCAGGCGTGGACCGCGTGCTGGACGGGATCGCGGCATGGGCGAGCGCATGATCTACGAGCGGATCGCCCTGATCGGGTTGGGCCATATCGCGGGGTCCATCGGGCTGCGCGTGCGTGCGGATGGCACGGCCGGCGAAGTGGTGGGACATGCGCGCACGCAAGCGACGCGCGAGGTGGCGGTCGCTCGCGGCCTCGTGGATCGGACCTGCGCCACGGCGGCGGAAGCGGTGGCGGGTGCGGACCTGGTCATCCTCTGCGTTCCCGTCGGCGCGATGGCCGATGTCGCCGCCGAAATTGCGCCGCATCTGGCGCCCGGCGCGACGGTCACGGATGTGGGCTCCGTCAAGCGCGCGGTGATCGAGGCGGTGACGCCGCATATCCCGGAGGGCGTGCATTTCGTACCCTCCCATCCCATGGCGGGAACGGAGCAATCGGGCCCGGAATCGGGGTTTCCCACGCTGTTCGAAAACCGCTGGTTCCTGATGACGGCGGAGGGCGCGGACGCGGACGCCGTCGAGCGGTTGGGCCGGCTCTGGCGGTCGCTCGGCGCGAATGTCGACACGATGGACGCCGATCACCACGATCTCGTCCTCGCCGTGGTATCCCACGCGCCGCACCTCATCGCCTACACGATGGTGGGCGTGGCCGACGACCTGCGCCGCGTCACCGAAAGCGAGATCGTCCAGTATTCCGCCACGGGCTTTCGCGACTTCACCCGCATCGCGGCCTCCGACCCGACGATGTGGCGCGACATCTTTCTCAACAACAAAGAGGCCACGCTCGAGATCCTCGGGCGCTTCACCGAGGAACTCTTCGCGCTGCAACGCGCTATCCGGACCGGGGACGGCGCGCTGCTCCACGACTATTTCACCCGCACCCGCGCGATCCGGCGCGGCATCATCGAGGCCGGGCAGGACACCGCCGCCCCCGACTTCGGGCGCGGACCGAAGGGAGGTGACGCATGATCCGGTTTCTGGCCCTTCTTGCGATGACTGCGCCCGCGTTGGCCGAGCCGCGCCCCGTGCCCCGCCCCACATCCGAGATCGTCGTGATGTCGAGCCGGGGGGCCGTCGCCGTCGCCCCAGAGGTGCAGGCCCCCGAGGCATCGGTGCGGCCGGTGACACGGCTCGACGACGCGGTGCGGGACGCGCGCGCGGGCGATGCGGCGCGGCGGATGGCGCTGCCGTTGGTCGACGTGGCGGGACTGGTCCGGCAGGCGTTCCGGCCGATGCAGCGCGACGACGAACTGATCCTCGCCATGTCGCGCCAGCCGCGGGGCCAGAGCGCGGCCGGTGGCGGCATCTGCGGACGCGGCTCGATCCAGGGCACGGCCATTCCCGCGGTGCCCGGCCCCGGCGCCTGCGGCATCCCGAATGCGGTGCGGATCACCTCGGTCTCGGGTCTGGCGCT
This sequence comes from uncultured Jannaschia sp., assembly GCF_947503795.1. Taxonomy (NCBI): domain Bacteria; kingdom Pseudomonadati; phylum Pseudomonadota; class Alphaproteobacteria; order Rhodobacterales; family Roseobacteraceae; genus Jannaschia; species uncultured Jannaschia sp. The sequence continues at coordinate 381,644 of NZ_CANNEZ010000002.1, forward strand.
GTCACGGCCGACGCGGATGGATTGCGACACGGCGCAGGCGCTCGACCAATGGGTACGGGCGGGTGTGCTGCCCGAGGTGGGGCGGACGGGCGGCGGCGCGGTCGCGCTGCAGGTGGCGGCGGGCTATGCCTGCCGGACGCGGAACAACCAGTCCGGCGCGAAGATCAGCGAGCATGGCCGGGGCCGCGCCATCGACATCAGCGCGATCCGTCTGGCCGATGGCAGCCGGATCAGCGTGCTGGACCATTGGGGCGGGGGCGAGCGGGGGCGTATTCTCCGGGCCTTGTGGCGCGCGGCCTGTGGGCCCTTCGGAACGGTGCTGGGGCCGGAATCGGACCGCTTTCACCGCGACCATTTCCACTTCGATACCGCACGGTATCGCAGCGGATCCTACTGCCGCTAGCGCTCGGTCAGCTTCAGCTCGATCCGGCGGTTGCGGGCGCGCGCCTCGGGCGTCGGCGCGGGATCGACGGGGCGGAACTCGCCGAAGCCGGTCGCGGCCAGCCGATCGGGCGGCACGCCCAGCTCGTCGGTCATGAAACGCACCACCGAGAGCGCGCGGCCCTGGCTCAGCTCCCAGTTGTCGGCGTATTTCCCGAGGCCGGACAGCGGCACGTCGTCGGTATGCCCATCGACGCGCAGCACCCAGTCGATGCCCTCGGGGATCTGGTCGGCCACGTCGAGGATCACGCCCGCGACCTGCGCGATCTGGGCGCGGCCCTCGGGCTGGAGCCCGACTTCGCCTGCGTCGAACAGGACTTCCGAGGAGAAGACGAAGCGGTCGCCCGCGATCTCGACGCCCTCGCGGTCGCCCAGCACGTCGCGGAGCTGGCCGAAGAACTCCGACCGGAAGCGTTCGAGCTGCACGGCCTCTTCTTCCAGCCGCCGACGCTCCGCTTCTTCCAGGTCGGCGCGGGCGCGCTGTTCGGCGGCGGCGCGGGCGAGGGCCGCGTTGAGCTGGTTGCCGAGGCTATCGAGCTGTACGCGCGCGGCCTCGTCGCTTTCGCGTGCGGCATCGAGCAGGCCCTGTAGCCCGCGAAGCTGGTTGTTCAGCTCGGAAATCTGCTGGTTCAGGAGGGCGACCTCGCGCTGGGCGGCGATGCGGTCGGCATCGACGTCGGCCAGCGTCGTCTCGGCCTGCGCCAGAAGCCGGTCCAGCCGTTCGCGCTCGGTCAGGGCCGCCTGCGCCTCGCCCTCGATCTCGGTACGCGCGGCGAGCGCGGCGGCGAGCCGGGCCTGGAGGTCGCGCTCGGACAGGGCGCTCGCCTCGCGGGCCTCCAGCGCGGCGGCGAGACGATCCGACAGGGCCGCGACCCGTGCCTCGGCGTCGGCGACATCCGCACCCTCGGCTTCCAGCGCGGCCTCGAGTTCGGCGACCCGCGCCCGGAGCTCGGCCTCGCTGCCCTCGACCGCGCCCAGCGTCGCCAGCGCCGCCGCCAGCCGGTCCTCGGAGGTCACCGCGCGCGTCTCCTCCGCCGAGAGATCGGCCAGCGCCTGCGTCAGCCGGGCGGTCAGATCCCCCCGCGCCGCGTCCGCCGCCGCCAGCAGGGTCAGCGTCTCCTCGGCCTCGCGGCGCTGTTCTTCGAGGGCCAGCGTCATCGCGGTCAATTCCGTGTCGGCGTTGCGCAGCCGCTCGCGCAGGGTCTCGGCGGCGGCCGCCTCGGCCAGCCGTGCGCGCTCTTCTTCCGAGAGCTCCGCCTCGACGCCCGCAAGCCGTTCGCGCAAGGCCGCCGCGGCCGCCGCCTCGGCCAACCGCGCGGCCTCCTCGTCCGAGAGCGCCGCCGCCGTCGCGTCGAGATCGGCGCGCAGATCGGCGGCCTCGGCCTCCTGCGCGGTGAGATTGGCGAGGGTCTGGGCCAAGGTCGCCTCGCGCGTCTCGGCCTCGGCCCTGAGATCGGCCAGAAGCGCCTCGACCGCGTCGGTCTGGGCGGCGGCCAACCGCGCCGCCTCGGCCTCGGCGTCGATCTCGTCGCGCGCGGCCGCCAGCGCCAGCTGCAGCGCCTCGCGCTCGTCGATGATCCGCGCGACCTCGCCCTGGGTCGTCTCGAGCTGCGCCGCCAGCGCCGAGCGCGCATCCTCGGTCTCCGACAGCGCGCCGGTCAGCCGGTTCCGGTCGGCGATCAGCGTGGCCACCTGTTCCTCGAAGCTGGCGACCCGCTGGGTCAGCTCGTCGCGCTGGGCGTTGAGCGTCGCGATCAGCACGGATTGCGCGTCGCGCTCGGCCCCGAGGTCGTCGAGCTGCCCCTCGAGATCGGTGGTCCGCTGCGTCTCGAGGCCCAGCGCCTCGGCCAACGAGGCCACCTGCGCACCGAGCGAGTCGAGCTCCTGATCCTGCACGCCGATCTGTTCGGAGAGGACGAACTGCACGATCATGAAGATCGAGAGCACGAACATCAGCACCAGAAGAAGCGCCGTCATCGCATCCACGAAGCCGGGCCACACGTTGGCCGTGAAACGCTGACCCGAGCGGCGCGCGAGCGCCATCTCAGCCGTCTCCCTGATCGGGCGGCGCATTCGCGGCCGCGACCTGCCGGTTCAACTGCCGCAGCGTCCGTGTCAGCGCCCCGAGATCGCCGCGCAGGTCGTCCACCGCCGCCTGCCGGCCCTGCTGCAACTCCTCGAACACCTTCAAGAGCTGCACGTCGATCGAGCGGATACGCATCCGGCTTTCAGCGTCCAGCCCATCGCCGCCGCCCGACGAGCCCCGCAGCACCTCGACGATATGCTCCTGCCCCTCGGCCACGCGGTTGAGTGCCGCGGACGTGCCGCCCCCGCTCTCGACGCGGTTGGCCATCTGGGTGACCGCCTCGCTCAGCGACGCCATCTTGGCATCGGCCGCCAGCCGCCCGGCCTCGGCCTTCGCGAACATGTCCTGCAGGCTCTCCATCTGGTAGTTCATGTGGTCGAGGACGGCGGCGAGCGAATACTGGTCGATCGTCTCCTCGCCGCTATCGCCGACGAGGCCGACGCGGGTGATCGAGGAGAGCCAGTCTTCCATCTCGCGGTAGAAGCGGTTCTGGCCGTGGCCGGCGAACAGCTCCAGGAGGCCCACCACGAGGCTTCCCGCAAGGCCGAGAAGCGACGAGGCGAAGGCCGTGCCCATGCCCGCGAGTTGCGATTCCAGCCCGCCGATCAGGCGCCCGAACACCGCGACGCCGCCCTCGCCATTGTCGGGATTGAGATTGCGGATCGTGTCGACCACCGCGGGCACGGTCGTGGCCAGGCCCCAGAACGTCCCGAGCAGCCCGAGAAAGATCAGCGTGTTGACGATGTAGCGCGTGATGTCCCGCGCCTCTTCCATCCGGGCTCCGACGCTATCGAGGATCGAGCGGGACGAGGTGGCCGAGACCTGGCTCCGGGCCGAGCGGGAGCGGAGGAGGGCCGCGAGCGGCGCAAGAAGGCCCGGCGGGCGGGCGATGTCGTGGCCGGGGCGGTCCTCGACGAAGCCCTCGATCCATGAGACCGAGGAGAAGAGTTGCAGCACCTGCGCGAAGCAGGCGATCACGCCGAGCACGAAGACCGCGATGATCGTGCCGTTCAGCCAGGGGTTCGCGGCGAAGATCGGCGAGACCTGCGGGTAGGCGAAGAACACGCCGACGCCCACGAGGACCAGCACGAACAGCATCTGAACGATCTGGCGGATCGGTTGCGAGAACTGCGTCTCGTGGGTGAGATCTGCGCGTGCCATGGTCGCCCCTGGGACGCGCCTCGGCGCCCTGTAGTCGTTGACCCGGACGTTACGCGCGCCCCGGTCCTGCCACAAGCGGCGGCAGGCGTGCCGTCAGGCCGCGTCGCGGACCTGTTGCACGCGCGCGACCAACCGGTCGAGGTCGGGATCGGCCATCCCCGCCTCGCGCAGCCCATCGGCGGTGCGCATCAGGTATTCGTGGTTCGGGCCGCGGTCGCCCCGCGCCCGCGCGATGATTTCCGCCTGTTGGTCGAGGCTGAGGTCGGGGACGTATTGGCGATGCGCGGTGTCGACCACGTAGCCGATGGCGTCGAGCGTGCCACCGTCGGCCTGGCGGAGCGTGAGCGTCCGCTCGTGATAGGCCGAGGAGACCAGCTCGCGGGCGCGCAGCGCCTGAAGGGCGGGCACGGGATCGGCGGCGCGGAAGGCCATCCCCTCGCAGGTGCCGCCCTCGTGCGGCTCGAGCGCCAGCACCAGGCCCGGTTCGTCCTCGGAGCCGCGATGATGGATCGACCACATGCAGAAGCGGCGGCGGAATCCGTGCAGCGTGGCGCGGCGCGCCTCGGCGACCTCCATCTCGGGGTCGAAGATCAGCGAGCCATAGCCGAACACCCAGAGTTCATCGGACATGGCCATCGTCGGTCCTTTCGCAAATCGCCCGGCCCCGATAGACGCATTCGGGGACGAGGGACAGGAGATAGCGATGGCCAAGTGGTTGACCATCCTCGCGATCGCGGCGGCGCTTTTGTGGTCGGGCTGGTGGATCGTGGGCTCGCAGGCCGTGTCGCGCGGGGCCGAGGCCGGGATCGCGGCGGCGCGGGACGCGGGCTGGCGGGTCGAGTACGAGGACCTGTCCGTCTCGGGCTTTCCCAACCGCTTCGACACGACGGTCGACGCGCCCGACATCCTCGCGCCGTCAGGCTGGGGCGTGACCGCGCCGTTCTTGCAGGTTTTCGCGCTGAGCTACCGGCCCAATGAGGTCATCGCCGTCGCGCCGGGGCAGTTGACCGTGGCGACGCCCGCGGGGCCGGTCGAGGTGACCTCGGACGATCTGCGCGCCTCGGCCACGGTGACGCCGTCGACCACGCCGGAACTGGAGCGCGCGACCGTCGTGGCCGAGGGCGTGACCGTTACCGCGCGGGCGGGCGGGCTGGCGCTGGCACGGGGTCAGCTGGCCAGCCGGGCGGTCGGTTCGCCGCTGCGGCACGACGTGGCGCTGTCGCTGTCCGATCTCGCGCCGGATCGCTTCGCGCTGTCGCTGGTCGATCCCGAGGGGCGCCTGCCCGCCGCGATCGAAAGCGTCGAGCTGGACGGCACGGTGGAGCTCGACCGCCCGCTCGCCGCCGGAGCCGAGCCGCGCCTGCGCGCGCTGGACCTGCGGCGGGGCGATTTGCGCTGGGGCGAGGTGGCGCTGGATTTCGCGGGACGGCTGGACGTGGATGGCGGCGGATTGCCGTCCGGCGTGCTGACGCTCGAGGCGGAGGGCTGGGACGTCCTCCTGGATCTCGCCGTGGGCGCGGGGCTGCTGCCCTCTGACCGCCTGCCGCTGGTGGCCGCCGTTCTGGGCGGGATGGCCGAGGACGGGCGGATCGCGGTCGAGCTGACCCTGCGTGAAGGTGCGGCGTTCCTCGGCCCGATCCCGCTGGGGCCGCTGCCCCGCTTGCCCGCGCCAATGCTCTGAAGGCGGCGCGCGGCCTAGACCGTGCCGCCGAGCGAGCCTTCGAGCGTCGCAAGCTCCTGCCCGCCGGCCATCATGTCCTGCAATTCCTCGGGCGTGATATCGCCCTTCATCGCCGTGCCCAGCGTCTGGCCGCGATTGAGCACCGTAAAACGGTCGCCCACGGCCATCGCGTGACGGACGTTGTGGGTGATGAAGACGACCGCGATGCCCTTGCGGCGGACCTTGTCGATGGTGGCCAGCACGTTCGAGGTCTGGCGCACGCCCAAGGCGCTGGTCGGCTCGTCGAGGATCAGGACCTTGGCCCCGAAATGCACCGCGCGCGCAATGGCCACCGTCTGGCGCTCGCCACCGGAAAGCGTACCGACGGCCTGGTCGGGACCACGCAGGTTGATGCCCATCTGACCCATCTCCTCCATCGTCACGCGGTTGGCGTGATCGTGGTCGAAGAACGGGATGCCGGCGATGCGGCGCAACGGCTCGTTGCCCATGAAGAAGTTGCGGCTGACCGACATCAGCGGGATCATCGCGAGGTCCTGATAGACCGTCGCGATGCCCGCGGCGATGGCGTCGCGCGGGTCGGCGAAGGACATCGGACGCCCCTCGAACATTATCTCGCCCGAGGTCGGCTTGTGGACGCCGGACATGGTCTTGATGAAGGTCGACTTTCCCGCGCCGTTGTCGCCCAGAAGGCAGTGGCATTCGCCGGGGAAGACATCGACGGAGACGCCGTTGAGCGCGATGACGCTGCCGAAATGCTTGGCGATCTCGCGCATTCTGACGATGGGCTCCATGCTCAGCGCTCCCCGGTGATGATACGGCGGATGTAGGTGTTCAGGATCACCGCCAGCAGCAGGATCACCCCGAGGAACACCCGGAAGAGCGAGGATTCGACATTGGCGAAGAAGAGCCCCTGCTGGACCACGCCGAAGATCAGCGCGCCGAGGGCGGCGCCGATCACCGAGCCGTAGCCCCCGGTCAGAAGCGCGCCGCCGATGACGACGGCGATGATCGCCTCGAACTCCTTCAGAAGGCCGCGATCCGCGCCCGCCGAGCCGAACTCCATCACCTGGCAGACGGCGAAGACCGTCGCGCAGAAGGCGGTGAAGACAAACATCGTGATCTTGACGCGGTCCACCGGCACACCGGCATAGCGCGCCGCCTGGGCGTCGCCGCCCGCGGCATAGATCCAGTTGCCGAAGCGCGTGCGGGTCAGAAGGATGTGGCCGAAGACGATCAGGGCGATGGCCCAGACGATCAGCATCGGGATGCCGTCGACCACGGGCTGTCCCGCGCGGTTGCCACGGTCGAACACGGCGATGATGCCCGCGTCGCCCATCCACTGGAACAGGCCCTGGCCGATCTTGCCGCCGAAGACCGGGGCGAGCCAGTCGCCCTCGGCCGCCTCGCGGATGCCGCCGATGATGGTCTTCCGCTCGACGGTCTGGGGAATGAAGATCGTGAAGCCGCGCAGGATGAAGAGCGTGGCCAGCGTGACGATGAAGCTGGGCAGGCCCGTGCGCACGACGATGAAGCCGTTGAGCGCGCCGAAGGCCATGCAGATCGCGAAGGTGATGAGGATCGTCAGCCACATCGGGACGGCCAGCGTGACCCCGAAGATGGCCACCATCATGCCCGCGAAGCCGATCATCGAGCCGACGCTGAGGTCGAATTCGCCCGCGATCATCAGAAGGCAGGCGCCGACCGCGATGATCATGAACTGCGCCGAGACGGTGGACCAGTTCATGATCCCCTGGGCGTTGAACATGCCGCTGTCCGCGGCCAGCAGAAGGAAGAACACGAACACGGCGACCGTGCCGATGATGCCGCCCAGCTCGGGCCGGATCAGGGCGCGGCGCAGCGGCGAGATCTCCTTGACGCGTTCGTCGATCACCACCTGCGGCGTATCCGTCATGACCTTGTCCCCCCGGTCGGTCGTGGCGGGCCGGGCGCGAACGCCCGGCCTGGATGTATCAGCGGTACTCGCCCGCGAATTCCTCGACCTTGCCCAGCGCATCCGCCGTGACGAAGCCGGGGCCCGAGTTGATGTTGTTGCCCGGAAGCACGCCGTAGCGGTCGTAATTCGCCAGCACGACGACCGGCAGGTAGGCCTGCAGGAACGGCTGCTGGTCGATGCCCCAGTTGATCGTGCCATCCTTGATCGCGTTCACGATCTCGGTGCCCAGATCGAAGGTGCCGAAGTAGATGTCGCCATCGAGACCCATCTCCTTGACCGCGAGGATCGTCGGGTCGGCGGAGGTCGGCCCGAGCGTCAGGATCGCGTCCGTTTCGGGATTGGCGGTCAGGTAGGCGGTGACGCGGTTCTTGATCTCGGCCGGGTCCTGCCCGCTGTCGATCATGCTGTCGCCCAGCTCGACCCCGAGGCCGTCGGCGAAGCCACGGCAACGCTCGCCCACGACGGTGTTCGAAATGACGTGATTGACGCAGACGAAGCTCTCGACGCCATCCGAGGCGGCGCGCTGACCGGCGGCGAGACCCGCGTCGTATTCCGGCTGGCCGACGAACATCAGGCCACCGACTTCGCGGACCTGCTCGGGCGTGCCGGAGTTCATGATGATGACGTCGATGCCCTGATCGACGGCGGCGCGGATCGGACCGGACAGCACGTCGAAATCAGCCAGCGTCGTGATGATGCCGTCGGGCTGGCTCGCGGCGGCCTGCTCGATGATGCGGGCCATGTCGGCCAGGTCGCCGGTGGGCGGGTTGCGATACTCGACCGTGACATCGAGCTGTTCGCCGGCCAGCGCGATGCCATTCTTGATCGTGTTCCACCAGCTGTCGCTGTCGGGCGCGTGGCTGACGAGGATATAGGTCAGGTCGTCACCGTGACCGTCCGCCTGGGCCATGAACGGCGCGGTCAGCGCCGTCGCGGCGAGCGCGAGCGTCTTGAAAATTTTCATGAGGTCCTCCCATTGGTCCGTGCGGGACGGACCGCCTGTCGCGGCCTCCTCCATCCCGTCACGATGGAAGAAAGCACGAATCGGCCAACCTTGCAACCGGTTGCAATATTGTGAGCCCCCGGTAGGGTCGAAGGAAAGGAACGCCATGCCCGTCACCCTCAAGGACGTCGCCCTGCGCGCCGGGGTCAGCCGCTCTGCCGTCTCGCGCAGCTTCACCCCCGGCGCGTCGGTCAGCCCGGCCACCCGCGCCAAGGTCGAGGCAGCGGCCGCGGCCCTTGGATACGCGCCGTCCGCATTGGCCTCGGCGCTGTCGACGGGTCGGACGAAGCTGATCGGCATCGTCGTGTCGAACTTCCACAACCCGATCTTTCTGGAGGTGTTCGACCGCTTCACGCGCGGCCTGCAGGATCGCGGGCTGCGCCCCCTGCTGGTCAACCTGACGGGTGAGACCGATCCCAAGGCGTCGCTTCGGATGCTGCGGCAATATTCGGTCGACGGCGTGATCGTCGCCAGTTCGACCCTGCCGCCGAGCTTCGCGCGCGCCTTCCGGGTCGCGGGCCTGCCGGTGGTGCACAGCTTCGGGCGCTGGACCAGCGCGCCCGACACCCATGTCGTCGGGATCGACAACGTCGAATGCGGGCGGATGGCGGCACGGACCTTCGCGGCGCGCGGCTACCGTCGGGTGGCCTTTCTCGGGGGGCCGGACAGCGCCACCTCGACCGAGGACCGGCTGCGCGGCTTTCTCGAAGGCATCGAGGGGTCGGCGATGATCGGCGTCACGACCAGCTTCGCGACCGAATACACCTTCGAGGCGGGCCGCACCGAGATGCGCCGCCTGCTGGCCGAGGGCCCGCCCGCCGAAGCCTATTTCTGCGCCGACGACGTGCTGTCCATCGGCGCGCTGTCCGCGCTCGAGGATGCGGGGCTCGACGTGCCGGGCGACGTGGGCGTGATCGGCCTGAACGACATGGAAATCGCGGGCTGGGACAATATCGCGCTGACCACCATCCGGCAGCCGATGGGCGCGATCATCGACGCCTCGATCGAGCTGGCCATCGGGACCATCGACGACCCCGACCGCTTGCCCGAGGCGCGGCTGTTCCCGTGCCGCATCGTCGAGCGGGACACGCTGCGGCCCCTGCCCGAGGGCGGCGACGCGCCGGGCTAGCGGAACATCGGCGGGCGCGCGTCGGTCCAGGCTCCGTCGGCCTTGCCCGAGGCCGCGACCGCATGCACCGCCGCCATCGATCGCAAGCCATCCTCGGCGCGGGGATAGAGATCCGCGGCCGGGTCCATCTCGCGCCCGTCGCGGCGCGCGCGGATCGCCTCGGCGAGGTCGGAATAGATGTTCGCGAAGGCCAGCGGCATCCCCTCGGCATGCCCCACGGTGACGCGGCTGGACCGGTCGGCCTCGGGCGAGAGACCACCTTCGCCCCGCTCGATCACCTGCAAACGCTGACCCAGCGGCATGTAGTAGAGCTGGTTCGGCTGCTCCTGCGCCCAGCGCAGGCCGCCGGTTTCGCCGAAGACCTGGATCGTGAGGCCGTGCTGCCGCCCGATGGCCACCGAGGAGGTCCAGAGCCGCCCGACCGCGCCGTCCGACATGCGGAAGTTGACCATCGCATCGTCTTCCAGAACCCGGCCCGGCAGCGCCGAGACGATATCGGCCGAGAGGCGCTCGACCTCCTGGCCGGTGACGAAGCTGGCCATGTGCATCGCGTGGATGCCGCAATCGGCGAACTGCGCCGAGACGCCCGCCTGCGCGGGATCGTAGCGCCAGCGGACGCGCGGGTTGTCGGCATCGGCGGCGTCGGCGTGGTGGCCATGCGCGAACTCGGCCACGACGACGCGGATGCGGCCCAGATCGCCGCGCGCGATCATCGCCCGCATGTGCCGCACGAGGCTGTAGCCGGTATAGCCGTAATTGACCGCGCAGATGCGCCCCGTCTCGCGGGCGAGGCCGACGATCGCCTCGCCCTCCTCGACGGTCATGGTCATCGGCTTTTCGCAGAGCACGTGGAAGCCGCCTTCGAGAAAGGCGCGCGTGATCTCGTAATGGGTGGCGTTGGGGGTGGCGACGGTGACGAGGTCGATGCGGTCGTCGCGCGCGGCCTCGCCCTCGAGCATGTCGCGCCAGTCGCCATAGGCCCGGTCGCCCAGACCCAGCCGACGGCCGTAGTCGCGCCCGGCCTCGGCCCGGTGATCGAGCGCGCCCGCCACGAAGTCGAACGCCCCGTCGAGACCCGCGCCCAGACGGTGCGCCGGTCCGATCTGGCTGCCTTCGCCGCCGCCGATCATGCCCCAGTTCAGTCGCATGGCGTCCCCCTCAGAAGCCGATGGATTCGAGATAGGCGCGGTTCGCCCGCGCGTCCCCCAGCGTGTCGGGGTCGAGCGTCGGATCGCAATCCTGCTCGACCGTGCACCAGCCGGCGAAGCCCGCCTCCAGCAGCACGCGCCGCACCGCTTCGAAATCGACGTCGCCGGTGCCCAGATTGCAGAAGATGCCCTGCCCGCAGGCGTCGTAGAACCCGGTCCGCTCGGCCACGGCGCGGGCCTTCACCTGCGGGTCGATATCCTTGAAATGCATGTAGGAGATGCGGCCGATATGCCGCTCCATGAAGGCGACGGGATCGTAGCCGGCATAAGAGTGATGGCCCGTGTCGAAGCAGATCTTCAGGATGTCCTCGGGCACCTCGTCCAGAAGGCGCTCCAGCTCGGGCTCGAAGTCGATGAAGCCCGCGGCATGGGCGTGCATCCCGACGGTCAGCCCCGCATCCGTGCCCATGCGCGCGACCTCCGCGATGCGGTCGCGGAAGGCGGCCCATTCGGCGGCATCCATCTGCTCGGCTTCCGCGGCGCGGCCGGCGGTGGGCGCGCGGCGGGGCGAAATCGAGTCGATCAGCACGAGATGCGCGGCCCCGTGGGCAGTTAGCGCGGCGATGGTGCGGCGCGCGCCGTCGAGCACGTCGTCCCAGGCGGCGGGATCGTGAAAGGGTCGGAAGACGACGCCACCGATCAGCGACAGACCGTTCGCGGCAAGCCCGTCGGACAGCTCGGCCGGGTCCTCGGGCATGAAGCCGACGGGGCCGAGTTCGATGCCCGTATATCCGGCCTCGGCGCATTCGCGCAGCACGTGGCGCCAGTCGGGATTGCGCGGATCACCCGCGAATTCGACGCCCCATGAACAGGGCGCGTTGCCGATGCGGATGGTCATGTGTCCCTCGTGAGCGTGATGCGGCGATGTTCGTCCGATGAGGTCCAGGCGGCCTCGACCACCCGTTGCACGTCGAGCCCGTCGCGGAAGGTTGGGAAGCGGGGCGCACCTGCCTCGATCGCGGCGAGGAAGTCGCGCGCCTCGATGATGATCTGGTCCTGGTAGCCGGTGCCGTGACCGGGGCCCTGGCAGAACGCGCCATAGGGCGGATGGGCCGGGCCGGTCAGGATCTTGGTGAAGCCGCGCCCCGCCTCGGGCCCCTCGGCGCGGTAGAGGTGGAGCGCGTTCTGATCTTCCTGATCGAAGCGGATCGACCCGGCCGTGCCGTGGATCTCGTAGGCGTATCCCATCTTGCGGCCGGTCGCGACGCGGCTGGCATGGAGATGGCCCATCGCGCCGTTCGCGAAGCGCAGGATCATCTGGGCCTGGTCGTCATTGGTGACATCCTCGGGGCCGTCCGGGCCGGGACGGGTCGCGTGAACCGTCTCGATCTCGGCCAGCACGCTCTCGATCGGGCCCATCAGCGCCAGCGCGCAATTGATCGGGTGCGCCGCGAGGTCGCCCATCGTGCCGTTGGCGCGGCTTCGCGTGCGCCAGTTGGCGGGCGTTTCGGGATCGGCGAGGAAGTCCTCGGTATGCTCGCCCCGGAACCACGTGACGCGACCGATGGCGCCCGAGCGGACAAGGCGGATCGCCTCCTGCGTGGCGGGGGTGCGGACGTAGTTGAACCCGGTCATCGCGACGACGCCGGCGGACTCGGCGGCCTCGGTCATGGCGGTGGCGTCCTCGACCGTCTCGCCCAACGGCTTTTCGCAGAAGACCGGCTTGCCGCGCGCGATGGCGGCGAGCGCGACCTCCCTGTGCAGGGCCTGGGGTGCTGCGATGACGACGGCCTCGACGCGGGGATCGTCCACCAGCACGCGCCAGTCAGAGGTCGCGCGCGCGAAGCCGTAGGCCGCGCGATACTGTTCGGCGCGCGCGTCGGTCGTGGCGCAGACCATGTTCAGGCGGGGGCGCAGGGCCGTCTCGAACACCGCGCCGACGGCCGAATGGGCGACCGCATGGGCCTTTCCCATGTAGCCGCCGCCGACGATCCCGATGCCGATCTCGCGCATGTCCCCTCCGTCGTTCTTTGGTTGCAACCGGTTGCAAGATCGGTAGTCTGGGAGCCGGAGCCGTGCAAGTCATTTCGCATGGATGGGAGGACTGCCATGTCGACGATCCGCCTGACGGTGGCGCAGGCCATCCTGCGCTGGCTGGATGCGCAATTCATCGAGATCGACGGCGTCGAGACCCGCATCTGCGGCGGCGGGTTCGGCATCTTCGGCCACGGCAACGTCCCCTGTCTGGGCGAGGCGATCTATCCGCTGCGCGACACGCTCCCGCTCTATCGCGGCCAGAACGAGATGGGCATGGGATTCGCCGCGGCGGGCTATGCCAAGTACCACCTGCGGCGGCGGTTCATGTATTGCACGGCATCCGCCGGGCCGGGGACGGCGAACCTTCTGACGGCGGCGGCACTGGCGCATGCGAACCGGCTGCCGATGCTGATGCTGTGCGGCGATACGTTCCTGACGCGGCTGCCCGATCCGGTGCTGCAACAGCTCGAACATTTCGGCGATCCGACGCTGGGCGTGAACGACGCGTTCAAGGCGGCCACCCGGTTCTGGGATCGCATCACCCACCCCGCGCAGGTCGTGCAATCGCTGCCCGCCGCGCTGGCCACGATGCTCGACCCCGCCGATTGCGGACCGGCCTTCATCGGCCTGCCGCAGGACGTGCAGGGCTGGGCCTGGGACTACCCGGAGGACTTCTTCGCGCGGCGGGTGCATCGCATTCGGCGGCAGGCGCCCGATGCGGGTGAGGTGGCCGATGCCGTGTCCCTGTTGCGGGCGGCCGAGCGACCGCTGATCGTCGCGGGCGGCGGCGTGCAATATTCCGGTGCGGTCGAGGCGCTCACCGCCTTCGCCCATGGCCACGGCATCCCGGTGGTCGAGACCATCGCCGGACGCGCCAACCTCCTGGACGACGACGCGATGAATGCCGGGCCGGTGGGGGTGACGGGGTCCGATTCAGGGAACTGGGCCGCCGAGCGGGCCGACCTTGTCTTCGCGGTGGGCACCCGTTTGCAGGATTTCACGACCGGGTCCTGGACGGCTTTCGCGCCCGAGGCCCGGCTCCTGCATCTCAATGTCGGGCGTCACGATGCAGCCAAGCATCGGGCCGCGACCGTCGTGGGGGACGCGCGGCTGGGTCTCGCCGCGATTTCGGACGCGCTGGGCGATCACGCGGCACCCGAGGGCTGGGTCGCGGACGTGCGGGCCGAGCGCGCAAGGTGGAACGACACGCGGGCCGAGACCGTGCGCGCGGGCAACGGGCCCAACAGCTACGCGCAGGCGATCGGGGTGGTGAACGGGTTGATGGACCCGGAGGATCGCGTCGTGGCCGCCGCCGGGGGCCTGCCTGCCGAGGTGACCGCGAACTGGCGCACGCTGCGGCCTGGCGGCGTCGACGTCGAGTTCGGCTTTTCCTGCATGGGCTACGAGATCGCGGGCGGCTGGGGCGCGCGCATCGCGCAGGCCGAGCGCGAGCCGCAGGCCGAGACCGTCGTGCTGACCGGCGACGGCTCGTATCTGATGCTGAACTCGGACCTCTATTCGGCGGTGCTGACCGAGAAGAAGTTGATCGTTCTGGTGCTCGACAATGGCGGCTTCGCGGTCATCAACAAGCTGCAGAACAACACCGGGCAGGAGAGCTTCAACAACCTCATCGCGGACACGCCGACGGCGACCGCGCAGACCCGCGTCGATTTCGAGGCCCATGCCCGCGCGCTGGGCTGCCACGCGGAAACGGTGGATACGCCCGCCGCCCTGGGCGACGCCTTCGCCCGCGCCAAGGACCGGGCCGAGACCTCGGTGATCGTGATGCAGGTCGATGCCTACGAGGGCTGGACCACCGGCGGGCACGCCTGGTGGGAGATCGGGACGCCCGAGGTGACGGAGACCGCGTCGGTCCGCACGGCGCGCGAGACGGTCGAGGCCAGCCGCGCCCGCCAGCGGAAGGGGATCTGAGATGCTCAGCTTTCACGCCGATGATGTGGACCCCGAGGTCATCGTGACCGAATTGCTCGATGGCGGCGGCGCGGTGATGCTGAAGGGGCTGTTCACCCAGGACGAGATCGCCGAGGCGCGCCGGATCATCCTGATGCATTCCGATGCCGAGGCCGCGAAGGTCACGCATTTCCAGGGCGCCGCCGGAGATCGGATGGACCTGCAACGGCGGGTCTGGAACCTCCTGGCGAAGGGCGCGGTCTTCTCGCGGATGGCAACGCATCCGGTGCTGATGACGATCCTGCGGCACTTCCTCGGGACCGGGTTCATCATGGGCTCCATCGCGGCCAACCGCATCCTGCCCGGCGGACCGGGACAGGAGCCGCATGTCGATTACCCCTACTGGGACTTCCACGCGCCCGAGACGCATCCGACCCGACTCAACGCCAGCTTTCCGATGAACGCGCAGGTGACCGTGGTGCTCGACCCGTTCACAGAAGCGTCCGGCGCGACGGCCTACGTGCCCGGCACGCAGACGGCGCTGCGCTATCCCGGCCCCGAGGATGACTTCCACGGCCGCGCCGTGCGCATGATCGCCGAACCGGGGGACACGGTCCTGTTCTTCGGTGCGGCATGGCATTGCGCGATGCCCAACCGGTCGGATCACGAACGCTGCGCGGTGCTGGTGAACTACCTGCCGAAATGGGTGAAGCCGCTGGAGGACATGCCGGGCGCCCTGCCCGCCGCATTCCTCGACGGCGCCTCGCGCGAGCTGCGCCAGCTTCTGGGCTTCGACTATCCCTACCCGGAGGTCCTCGACCGGGCCGATGCGGTCAACGCGGAAGGGCGGGCATGAAGCTTTCGGGCACCGATTTCCTGATCGTCGGACGGGCCGGGATGGACTTCTATCCCGACCCGCCCGGCACCCGGACCGAGGAGGCCGAGCGCTTCGTTTCCTGCCTCGGTGGGTCGAGCGCCAATATCGGCGTGGCGCTGGTTCGGCAGGGCTGCAGCGCCGATCTCGTCACCTGCGTCAGCGACGACGCCATCGGACGGTTCGCGCTCAACCAGCTCGACCATTACGGCGTCCGGCGCGCCCATGTCCGGTCGGTCGGCGGCGAGGCCCGCAACTCGCTTGCCGTGGTCGAGACGCGGATCGAAGACCACCAGTCGGTCATCTACCGCAACGGTGCCGCCGATTTCGAGATGACGATCGGCGATGTCGAGGCCGCGACCTATGCAGGGCGCGCGGCGCTGGTGACCACCGGCACCGTCTTCGCCGCCGAGCCGTCGCGCGGAGCGGCGTTCCGGGCGTTCGAGCTGGCCCGGGAGGCGGGCATCCCGATCGTGTTCGACGTCGATTACCGCCCCTATTCCTGGCCCTCGCCGCAGGTCGCCTCCGAGGTGCTGACCCGCGCCTGCGAGATGGCGGATTGCATCGTCGGCAACGACGTGGAGTTCGGCTTCGTCGCGGGGGATTACGATCGCGGCCTCGACGCGGCCCGCCGCTTGGCCGCGGATCGGCTGGTGATCTACAAGATGGGCGAGCACGGCGCGCGGACCTTCCACGAAGGCCAGGAGATCCGCACCGGCATCTACCGCACCGAGGCGCTCAAGCCGACCGGTGCGGGCGACAGCTTCATGGGCGGCCTCCTCGCCGCGCTGGCCGCCGGGCGCGACCTGCGCGACGCGGTGCTGCGCGGCTCGGCCAGTGCCGCGATGGTCGTCGCCCGCGTCGGATGCGCCCCCGCCATGCCCACGACCGACGACCTCGAGGCCTTCATGGCCGACCACCCCGGACCCACGGAGTAAGGCCCATGCACATCCCGCCCCATGACAACGGCAACGCGCCCATCGTCGATGTCGACGACGCGACCGTCCCGCTGAACTACTTCAACATCGTCAAGCTGACCGAGGGGCAGAGCTTCGACTACCGCGTGCCCGGCTACGAGACCTGCATCGTGCCCGCCACCGGCACCGTCACGGTCGAGACCGGGGGCGAGACCTATGCCGATATCGGCACCCGCCGGGTCGACGTGTTCGAGGGCGATCCCGAGGGCGTCTATGTCCCCACCGATACCGGCGCCCGCATCACCTGCCGCAGCGAGGCGGCGGAGGTCTTCGTCGCGGGGGCGAAATTCGCCGACACGCTCAAGCCCTTCGCGGTGCAGGCGGCCGATCTCGACAAGGTCCAGTACGGCAGCGACGACACCAAGACCCATCGCCGCATCGCCCATATCCTCGGGGCGCAGTATCATGACCGGGTCGGGCGGCTTCTGGTCTCGGAGCTGTTCACCGTGGGTGCGGGCGGCTGGTCCGGCTTTCCGAGCCACAAGCACGACACCGACCGCTCCGAGGATGGCGAGATGATCGAGACGCGCCACGACGAGACCTACAATTTCCGCTTCAAGCCGAATTACGGCTCGGGCGTGCAGATGCTCCAGCGCGAGGACAACAAGCCCGGCGACGCCTATCACATCATGGATGGCTCCACGATCTGCCTCGACCGGGGGTATCATCCCTGCGCCGTGCTGCCCGGCTACGAGATGTACTATTTCACCATCCTCGGCGGCCTGAGCCAGCGCTCGCTCAAGCAGTATTTCCAGCCGACCCATGCCGAGCAGCTGCACACCATCCCCGGCATCATGGACATGGTCGCCAAGTTCAAATGACGCGCGCGACGCTCTCGGAGGTGCTGATCCTGGCGCGGGCCGAAGGGCGGGCCGTGGCGGGGCTCGTCTGCCTCGGGTGGGAGGACGCGCGCGCCTACCGCGACGCGGCGCAGGCGCTGGGCGTGCCCGTGATCCTGCAGGCCGGGCCGGGATGCCGTGCGCATACGCCGATCCCGGTGCTGGCAGAGATGTTCCGAACACTGGCCGAAGAGTGCGACGTGCCCGTGGTGGCGCATCTCGACCACGGCTACGCGGCGGATGAGTGTCGTGCCGCCATTGCGGCGGGATTCACCTCGGTGATGTTCGACGGCTCGTCCCTGCCGCTGGACGAGAATATCGCGCGGACGGCCGAGATTGCGGCGATGGCCCATGACGCGGGCATCTCCTGCGAGGGCGAGATCGGCTTCGTGGGCTATGCCGCGGGGGCCGAGAGCCGGGGCACCGACCCCGGCGAGGCCGCGCGCTTCGCCGCCGAGACGGGCGTGGACGCGATGGCGGTGTCGGTCGGAAACCTGCACCTGCGGACCGAGGCAGGACCCGGTCTGGACGAGGATCGCATCGCGGCCATCGCGGCGGTGACGGAGGTGCCGCTGGTGATCCATGGCGGATCTGGTGTGCCCCATGCCCAGCGCGCGCGGCTGGCCCGCGACACGGCGATCTGCAAGTTCAACATCGGGACCGAGCTGCGGCAGAGCTTCGGAACGGCGCTGCGACAGGTGCTCGCGGACGATCCCGAAGCCTTCGACCGCGCCGCCATCCTGTCCGCCGTCGAGCCGTCGCTGCGCGATGCGGCCATGGCGGTCCTGCGCTCCCTGGAGGCCCCATGCTGAACATCGCCCTTCTCGGCTGCGGCCGGATCGGACAGGTCCATGCCCGCTCGCTCGCGCGGATCGAAGGGGCGCGCGTCGCCGCCGTCTGCGATGCCGTCCCCGAGGCCGCCGCCGCCCTCGCCGCCACGACGGGCGCCGAGGCGATGGACGCGGACGCCGTCCTCGCACGACCCGGCCTCGACGCGGTGGTGATCGGGACGCCGACGGATACGCATTTCGACCTGATCCACGCGGCCGCCGCCGCAGGGCTGGCCATCTTCTGCGAGAAACCCGTCGATCTGGACGCCACCCGTATTACGGCCTGCGCCCGCGCCGTGGCCGATGCCGGGGTCCCGTTCCTGACCGCCTTCAACCGCCGCTTCGATCCCAGCTTCGCGGATCTGCGCGCGCGATTGCACGCGGGCGAGATCGGCGACCCCGAGATCGTCACCATCACCAGCCGCGATCCGTCGCCGCCGCCGCTGAGCTACATCGCGGGTTCGGGCGGGCTCTTCCGCGACATGATGATCCACGACCTCGACATGGCGCGGTGGCTTCTGGACGAGGAGCCGGTTCGCGTGCAGGCGACGGGCGCCGCGCTGGTCGATCCGGAGATCGGCGCGGCCGGGGATGTCGATACGGCGGCGGTGATGCTGACGACGGCGTCCGGGCGGATCGCGCAGATCGGGTGCTCGCGCCGTGCGACCTATGGCTACGACCAGCGGATCGAGGTGCATGGCAGCCTCGGGATGCTACGGGCGGGCAACCGGCTGGAGACGACGGTCGAGGCCGCCGGTCCCGCGGGGTTCCGGCGCGCGCCCGCGCAGCATTTCTTCCTCGAACGCTACGCCGACGCCTATCTGGCCGAGATGCGGGCCTTCGTCGACGCGCTCAGGACCGGCACGCCGCCCACGCCGTCGATCGCGGACGGGTTGCGGGCGCAGGTTCTGGCCGATGCTGCCGACACGGCCTGCCGCGAGGGGCGGGTCGTGGTGCTGGACGACGGCTGAGCGTCAGAGGCCCCAGGGCAACACGAAGACCACGCGTCGCGTCCCCGCGCAATCAGGCGGGTCGGCCCGGAGCGCCGCCATCTCGGCCCGGATGACGTCTGCCGCGCAATCCGCCGCGTCGGGGAGAAGCGCGCCGCCCTGGTCAAGCGCCGCGCCCGCCCCGAGCCGTTCGAGGTCGATCACCACCGTCTTGCGCGTCCCGCCGGGCGAGAGGCGGATCAGCGCGGTCACCGCCTGCCCGGCGCAGCGGCCCCGGCAGACGCGGGCGAGATCGGGGAGATGGCGGATATTCCCGGGTCGGCGCAGGAGCACCGCTTCGACCAGCGCGGCATCGGGGATGTCAGCGCGGGGCAGATCGGCCAGCCGGGCCGCGACCTCGGCCACGCCGTCGCCGCTGAGATGCAGGGCGGCGGAGCGCGGGGCTGTGGCGACAAGGGCGATGGCCACGGCGACCACGAGGAGGGCGACCGCGATCGCGCCCTTCGGGCCGGGACCCAGACGTCGCGGCGAAGGGCGCGCTTCGGACGGCAGGCCCGGCGGTGCGGGCGTCATGCCGCGTCGGGCCGGGCGCGGGCGTGCGGCGGCCGGGGCGCGGGAATGCGGGCCCGCATATTTGGGGAGCAAAGACGCGGGCGGGGGTCAGCCATCCACGCGGATGCGCGCATTGGTCGGATCGTAGGGGCTGTCCTCGGTCACCTCGGCATTCCAGAGCTCGCGCTGCATCCGCACGTGCAGTTTCGTGCCGGGTGCGGCGAGGTCGGGTCGGACATAGCCCATCCCGATCGACTTGCCGAAGGCCACCGAATAGCCGCCCGACGTCAGGCGACCGATGCGCGTGCCGTCGGTCGCATAGAGCGCCTCGCGCCCCCAGGGATCCGCGTCGTCCGGACCGTCGATCAGCAGGGTGACGCATTTCGAGCGAATGCCAGTCTCCTCCATTGCGGCCTTGCCGTGGAACTCCTTCGAGAGGTCCACGAAGCGGTCGAGACCGGCTTC
This sequence comes from uncultured Jannaschia sp., assembly GCF_947503795.1. NCBI lineage: Bacteria > Pseudomonadati > Pseudomonadota > Alphaproteobacteria > Rhodobacterales > Roseobacteraceae > Jannaschia > uncultured Jannaschia sp. The sequence goes on from NZ_CANNEZ010000002.1 coordinate 401,682, forward strand.
CAGCGGCGTGGCGTCGCGGCCGAGCTCGGTGCCGAAGGCGCGGTAGGATTTCTCCTGACGGAGCCAGTTCTGCGCGCGCGCGCCCACGAGGGTCAGGCCGTGGCCCTCGCCCGCCTCCATCAGCCGGTCGAAGAGGTAGGTCTGCATCTCCATCGGGTGATGCAGCTCCCACCCCAGCTCGCCGGTATAGGCGACGCGGATGGCGTTGACCGGGCACATCATCAGCTCGATCTGGCGGGCCGAGAGCCATGGGAAGCGCTTGTTGGACAGGACGGTCTCGGGGTCGGCGTCGCGGATCAGCTCGGACAGGATCGCGCGGCTGTTCGGCCCCGCCAGTGCGAAGACGCCGTGTTTCGCCGTGACGTTCTCTTCGTTGATCCGGCCGAACCGGTCCTCCTCGGCCATGATGGCCTTGTAGAGGTAGTCCTCGTCATAGGCCTCCCACCCGCCGGCGGAGACGAGGTAGAAGTCGTCTTCGGCCAGCCGGACGATCGTATACTCGGTGCGCGTCGTCCCCGCCTCGGTCAGGGCGTAGGTCAGGTTGATGCGGCCGACCTTCGGCAGCTTGTTGGTCGTGAACCAGTCGAGGAACGCGGCCGCCCCCGGCCCCGAGATGCGATGCTTGGCGAAGGCGGTCGCGTCGATCAGGCCCGCCGTCTCGCGAAGCGCCGTCGCCTCGGCCTTGGCATGCTCCCACCACGCGCCGCGCCGGAAGCTGCGCGAGGTGAGGTCGAAATCCGCCTCGGCGCCCGGCTTGAAGTAGTTCGGACGCTCCCACCCGTTGACGCAGCCGAACTGCGCGCCCGCGGCCTTCATGCGGTCGTAGCAGGGCGCGGTCTTCAGGGGACGCGCGGCGGGCCGCTCCTCGTCGGGATGGTGAAGGACGTAGACGTGGTCATAGGCCTCCTCGTTCTTCCGGCAGGCGTACTCGGTCGTGACCCAGTCGCCGAAGCGCTTGGGGTCGAGGGAGGCCATGTCGATCTCGGCCTCGCCCTCGACCATCATCTGCGCGAGGTAGTGGCCGGTGCCGCCGGCCGCCGTGATCCCGAAGCTGAAGCCCTCGGCCAGCCACATGTTGCGGAGGCCCGGCGCGGGGCCGACCAGCGGATTGCCGTCGGGCGTATAACAGATGGGACCGTTGAAATCGTCCTTGAGACCGGCCGTCTCGGAGGTCGGGATGCGGTGGATGAAGGACATGTACTCCTCCTCGATCCGCTCGAGATCGAGGGGGAAGAGGTCGGCGCGGAAGCTGTCGGGCACGCCGTAGGGGAAGCGCGCGGGCGCGTTCTGCTCGTAGGGGCCGAGGATCCAGCCGCCGCGCTCCTCGCGGACATACCACTTGGCGTCGGCGTCGCGGATGACGGGGTGCTGCTCGTTGGTCTTGCGCCATTCGACCAGCGCGGGATCGGGCTCGGTGACGATATACTGATGCTCGACCACGATGGCGGGGGTCTTGATGCCGAGGAGCTTGGCGGTCCGCGGCGCGTGGTTGCCGGTGGCGGTGACGACATGCTCGGCGGCGATCACCGCGGTCTCGTCCGAGGCAACGAGATTGCCGCCCTTCTCGACCATCCTGGTGACCGCGACATCCCAGTGGTCACCCATCCATTCGTAGCCATCGACCTGCCAGCGGCGTTCGATGATGGCGCCGTGCTGGCGCGCGCCCTTGGCCATGGCCATCGTGACGTCGGCCGGGTTGATGTAGCCGTCGGTCGGGTGGAGGATCGCGCCCTTCAGGTCGTCGGTGCGGATCAGGGGATAGCGCTCGGCGATCTGGGCGGGGGTCAACCATTCATGCGGGATGCCGACCGTTTCGGCGGTCGCGGCATAGAGCGCGTATTCGTCCATCCGGTCGTCGGTCTGCGCCATCCGCAGGTTGCCCACGACCGAGAAGCCGGGGTTGAGCCCGGTCTCGGCCTCCAGCGTCTTGTAGAACTTGACCGAGTAGTCGTGGATGTGGCTGGTCGCGTAGCCCATGTTGAAGAGCGGCAGGAGCCCGGCGGCGTGCCAGGTCGAGCCGGAGGTCAGCTCGTCGCGCTCGAGAAGCATGGTGTCCCAGCCCGCGCGGGCGAGGTGATACGCGATCCCCGTTCCGACCGCGCCGCCGCCGACGACGAGTGCTTTCACCTGGGTCTTCATGGCCGTGCCCTCCGCGAACCTGAGGCCCTTTCTGCCCGACCGGGCCGATACCGGTCCATCACGGACGACCCAAGGCGACTTGATAACGACAGGGCGCGGTCCGGCGGGGGCGTCGAGGCGGTGTGGCAGGGCGTGTGCGTGGGGCGGCCCTCCGATGCGCTGGAGGGCGATGTGGCCTGGAGGATACGTGGGGCCGGGCGCCGTGAGGCGCGATACCGACGGTGGGAGCAGACGATGTCGCGGTCGCTCAGAGGACGCCGATCTCGGCCAGCGCGACCGACAGCTTCGGCGGCAGCGGGACGTCGTCGCGGCGGGCGGGGTCGAGATCGACCGGCGCGTCCTCGGGCGTAAGGTAGCGCCAGCCCTGGAACGGGCGGCGGGCGGTGGGCGCGACGGGGATCAGGCCGGGCTTCAGGACGATACCACAGCGCGGGATGCCGTCGGCGCGGCGCACCTCGTCGAGCCGCAGGATCGGCTGGCGGCAGAGCAGCACGCCCTTCACCACCCAGTAGATCGAGCCGCCATCGATCAATTCGGCCTCGCGCTTGGGCCACATCCGGGTGACGTGGCGCGGGTTGCCGTCGGGGCCCTTGGCGCGCGCGTTCGTCTGCCACTTGGCCAGCCCGGCGAGATCGTGGGTGCCGACGCTGAGCTTGATGAGGTTGATCGCCATGACGGATGACTCCCGGTCCCGGAATGCGTATATCTAGACCCCCTGCCCCCGGGCGCAACCACCCCTAGACCGAGGCCGCTGCCCCATGTCCGCCTTCGCCGCCCCCATCGCCGAACAGATCTGGGACATGAAATACCGCCTGAAGGATGCGGACGGGATGCCGCTGGACGCCACGCTGGACGACACCTGGGACCGGATTGCGGGGGCCTTGGCGGCGCCCGAGACCGATCCGTCGGCGTGGACACCCAGCTTCCGCGCGGCGCTTCAGGATTTTCGGTTCCTGCCCGCGGGGCGGATCGTCGCAGGCGCGGGAACGGATCGCAGCGTCACGCTCTTCAACTGCTTCGTGATGGGCACCATCGAGGACAGCATGTCGGGCATCTTCGCGGCGCTGCGCGAGGCGGCGCTGACGCTGCAGCAGGGCGGCGGGATCGGCTACGATTTCTCGACCATCCGCCCCCGCGGCGCGGGCGTGCACGGCGTCGCGGCCGACGCGTCTGGGCCGCTCAGCTTCATGGATGTCTGGGACGCGATGTGCCGCACGATCATGTCGGCGGGGTCGCGGCGGGGCGCGATGATGGCGACGCTGCGCTGCGACCACCCGGATGTGCTGGACTTCGTGGCGGCCAAGTCGGACCCGGCGCGGCTGCGGATGTTCAACCTGTCGGTCCTCGTGACCGACCCGTTCATGGAAGCGGTCGCCGCCGATGCCGAATGGCCGCTGGTCTTCGCGGGCAAGACCTACAGGACGCTCAGGGCACGGGAGCTCTGGGATGCGATCATGCGCGCGACCTACGACTATGCCGAGCCGGGGGTGATCTTCATCGACCGGATCAATGCGGCCAACAACCTGAGCTATGTCGAGACCATCGCCGCGACGAACCCCTGCGGTGAGCAGCCCCTGCCGCCCTATGGCGCGTGTCTTCTGGGGTCGCTGAACCTCGCGCGGCTGGTCGAGGGACCGTTTACCGAGATCGCCTCGATCCCCGACGCCGCGCTGGACGAGCTGACGGCGACGGCGATCCGGATGATGGACAACGTGGTCGACGCCTCGCGCTTCCCGCTGGAGGCGCAGGCCGACGAAGCGCGGGCCAAGCGGCGGATCGGGCTGGGCGTGACCGGGGTGGCCGACGCGCTGGCCATGTGCGGCCTCACCTACGGCACGCCCGAGGCAGCGGAGGCGATGGCCCGCTGGCTGGAGCGGATCGCGAACGCGGCCTACGCGACCTCGGCGCGGCTGGCCGAGGAGAAGGGGGCGTTCCCGCTCTGCGACGTGGACGCGCTGATGGCCGCGCCGATGGTCGGACGGCTCTCGCCCGAGACGCAGGCGCTGGTCCGCGAACACGGGCTGCGCAACGCGCTCCTGACCTCGATCGCTCCGACGGGCACGATCAGCCTTCTGGCGGGCAACGTGTCGTCGGGGATCGAGCCGATTTTCGCGCAGGAATACACGCGCAAGGTGCTGCAACCGGACGGCACCCGGACCGAGGAGACCGTGCGCGATTATGCCGTGGCGCTCTGGCGCGAGACGCACGGGGACGCGACGCTGCCCCCCAGCTTCGTGACCGTGGCCGACCTGACCCCGGCCAATCACGTCCGGATGCAGGCCGCCGCGCAGGACTGGGTCGACAGCTCGATTTCCAAGACGATCAACGTGCCCGAGGACATCGGCTTCGAGAGCTTCAAGGATGTCTATCTCGAGGCGTGGCGGACGGGCTGCAAGGGCTGCACGACCTACCGGCCCAACGCTGTGACGGGGAGCGTGCTAAGCGCCGAGCCGGCAATCCGCGCGGAGGGCCAAACGATTGGCGCCCGCATTGATCTCCTCATCGAAGATCGAAAGACGAACCGCACCGCTTTGGCGAAGGCAGCAGGGCTCGGACCCACCGCAATTCACGACATCATCCAAGGGAAATCGGTCAGCCCCAAAGTTTCGACGATCGAGAAGATTGCCGAGGCTTTGGATGTTCCGACCTCATATCTCATAGTGGGTCGCGATGAAGATGCGGACGGTTCGACCACACAGAACGTCGTCCGTCTCTTCGACCCGCTCGACCGGCCCCAGCAGCTGACGGGCGAGACCTACAAGATCAAGTGGCCGGCCTCCGAGCATGCGCTCTACATCACGATCAACGATATCGAGCTGGACGGGCAGCGGCGGCCCTTCGAGATCTTCGTGAACTCGAAGAACATGGAGCATTTCGCGTGGACCGTGGCGCTGACGCGGATGATATCGGCCGTGTTCCGGCGCGGCGGCGACGTGAGCTTCGTGGTCGAGGAGCTGAAGGCCGTGTTCGACCCGAGAGGCGGCGCATGGGTGCAGGGGAAATACGTGCCCTCGATCCTCGCGGCGATCGGCGGCGTGATAGAGCGGCACATGATCGCGACGGGGTTCCTGTCGGGCGAGGGGCTGGGCCTCAAGACCGACCCCGCCGACACGCGGACCGGCGGGCGGGCCGTCGGCGCGACCTGCCCCAATTGCGGCAGCCCCGACATCCACATGGCCGAGGGCTGCGCGACCTGCGGCAATTGCGGCTTCTCGAAATGCGGCTGACCTGAAACGGCACCGGCCGGAGTCCCCTGACGGGACCCCGGCCGGCATGACCCGGTGTTGCGCTCACTCCTCCTTGAAGGCGCGCGCGATCTGATCGGTGATCGGCTTGACGAGGTAGTTCGCCGCCGTCTGTTCCTCGGTCGCGACGTAGATCTCGACCGGCATCCCCGGCATCAGCTTGAGATCGCCCAGCTTCTCCATCTCGCCCTCGTCGAGATCGACATAGCCGATATAGCCCGGCTCGCCGGTGGCCGGATCGACGGTGGTCGCGGGCGAGACGTAGCGCACCGTGGCCGTCAGTTCGGGCGTGGTCCGGTGGTTGAAGGACGAGAAGCGCACCCGCGCGGCCTGGTCGACATAGACCTGGTCGATGGCGGTCAGAGGCAGGCGCATCTCGATCTTGAGGTCGGCATTGGCGGGCACGATCGTGGCCAGCACCTCGGCGGGCGTGATGACGCCGCCGATCGTGGTGACGCTCAGCTCGTTGATGCGACCCGAGAGCGGCGCGCGGATATCCGTGCGCGACAGACGGTCCTCGACGGCGATGATGCGGTCGCGCAACTCGGAGACGCGGGTCTCGACCACGGCCAGCTCGCGCTGGGCCTCGGTCCGGGCCAGATCGTCGACGGCGAGGATGCGCATTTCCATCTCTGAGATCCGGGAGCGCGAGCGCGCGATGTTGGCGTCGAGCTCTCCCAGCTTGCCGCGAAGCTGCACGCGGTCGCGGGCGGAATCGTCGAGCCGGGGCGCCTCCATCAGGCCCCGCGCGACCAGCCCCTCAAGGCGGGCATGGCTTTCCTCGACGAGCACGAGCTCGTCCTCGAGCGCGGCGCGCTGGGCATGGAGCCCGTCGATCTCCTCCTCGATCTGGACGATGCCGACTTCCATCTGCTGGCGCTGGTTGCTGCGGTTCTGGAGGTTGCCGCGATGCAGCCGGACCTCGCCCGCGACCAGCTCGGCCAGCGCGGGATCGGTCAGGAAGCGGTCGGGAAACACGATCTCCTCGAGGCCGTCGCGATCCGCGAGGAGCCGCGCGCGCCGGGCCATCGCCTCGTCGCGCTGCACCAGCAGGATCGAGAGCTCGGCGGCAGATTGCGCGTCGTCGAGCCGGAACATCACGTCCCCGGCCGCGATCTCGTCGCCCTCGCGCACGAGGATCTCCGAGACGATGCCGCCGTCGCGATGCTGGATCTGCTTGATCTCCTCGTCGACCTTGACGGTCCCCATGGCGATCACGGCCCCGGTCAGCTTGGCGGTCATCGCCCAGCCGCCGACGCCGCCGAAGAGGCCGACGGCCAGGACCGCGCCCATGATGATGCGACCGCGAAGCTTGTCGAATGCCGGACGCGGGGTGGCGGTGCCGGACGGTGCTTTGTCGATATTCATGTTCATATCCTCCTACGGCGCCCGGTCAGACCTGGTCCAGGTTGAGCGAATGCTCACCCTGAAGCGTTACGGTCAGGTCGGTCGTGTCGTCACGGTCGAAGTCGATCTCGATGACGGTGCGCCGATAATCTTCGGTCAAGTCATGGCGGTAGCGGATGTCGGGATCGGCATTGGTCATGCCGGCCGCGTAGGCGGCAAAGGCCCCTTCCGCGCCCTCGGTCACCTCGCCGTTGCGCACCAGGTAGGTGCCCCCCGGACCCGCGACCGAGATCACGTCGCCTTCGTCGAAATCCTCGATGTCGAAGGCCGAATGGACCCGGCCGACATGGTCGCCCGCGCGGAACTCATAGCTGTCGTCGCCGCCATTGCCGCGCAGGGACGCGTGACCCCCGTCGGCGATGAACCGGTCGTTCCCGGCGCTGCCCACGAAGGCTTCGAAGCCCCCGAAGCTGTCCGCGCCGATCGACTGCCCCTCGGCCATGCGTGCGGCGAAGTCGAACGTGACCCCGTCCGTGGCCTCGGAGTAGTCGAGAATGTCGACCCCGTCGCCGCCGTCGAAGCGGTCATCGGCGCCGTCGTCGCTGGCGATGACATGGTCCTCGCCGATGCCGCCCTCGACCTCGTCGATGCCGGCGCCGTCGATCAGGATGTCGTCGCCGGAGCCGCCGAGAAGGACGTCGTCCCCCGCCCCGCCGTCGAGCGAGTCGTTGCCTTCCTCGCCCTTCAGCCGGTCGTCGCCCTCATGGCCCATCAGGACGTCATCGCCCTCCTCGCCGTCGAGCAGGTCGTTGCCGGCGTCGCCCCAGAGGATGTCCTCGTCGTCGCCGCCGCGCAGGAAGTCGTTGCCCTCCCCGCCCTGAAGCCAGTCGGCGCCGGCCTGGCCCGAGAGCCAGTCATCGCCCGCGCCGCCGATCACCTCGTCGGCACCGTCGCCGCCCTCCAGCGAGTCGTCGCCGTCACCGCCATCCAGCGTATCCGCGCCGAGACCGCCTTCGAGCGTGTCGGCCCCCTCGTCGCCCGCGAGCATGTCGTCGCCCTCGCCGCCGAGCAGGCTGTCGTTGCCCGCGCCGCCGGACAGGTCGTCCTGTCCTGCGCCGCCGGTCAGTTCGTCATCGCCGGCATCGCCCGCGATGGTGTCGTCGTCGTCGGCGCCCAGCAGCGTGTCCGCGCCGTCGCCGCCCGAGATGGCATCGGCCCCGGCGCCGCCGTCGAGGCTGTCCGCCCCGGCATCGCCGTCCATCACGTCATCCCCGGCACCGCCGGAAGCCACGTCATCGCCCGATCCCGCGCGCATCAGGTCATTGCCCGCGCCGCCGTCCATCACGTCGTCGCCCGCACCGCCGAGCATCAGGTCGACGCCGTCGTCGCCCGACATCACGTCGTTGCCGTCATCGCCTTCGAGCCGGTCGTCGCCCGCCCCGCCGGACATCACGTCGTCGCCCGTGCCGCCCGAGAGCGCATCCACGCCGGCGCCGCCTTCGAGCGCATCCGCGCCCGCGCCACCCGACAGGATGTCGTCGCCGTCGCCGCCCGCGAGCTGGTCGTCGCCTATGCCGCCGAAGAGCTGGTCGTCGCCCGCGTCGCCGTCGAGGACATCCGCCCCCGCGCCGCCATCGAGCTGGTCGTCGCCGTCGCCGCCGGACATGCTGTCATTGCCCTCGCCACCGGTGAGCGCATCGTTGCCCTCTTCGCCGAAGAGCAGGTCGTTGCCCCCGTCACCGGCCAGGACGTCGTTGTCGGCGCCCCCGACGAGGTAATCCGCCCCGGCACCGCCAGAGAGGTCGTCGGCCCCGGCATCGCCCTCGAGCCGGTCGTTGCCCGCGTCACCCGCAAGCCGGTCGTTGCCCGCGCCGCCATAGAGCACGTCGTTCCCGTAGCCGCCCGAAAGGTCGTCGAGACCCGCATCGCCCGACAACTGGTCGTTGCCCTCGCTTCCGAAGATGATGTCGTCATCCGCGCCGCCCGAGAGCATGTCGTCGCCCTCGCCGCCGTCGAGCATGTCGAACCCGGTTCCACCGGTGATGATGTCGTTGCCTTCGCCGCCCGACAGGATGTCGTCGCCGCTGCCGCCGTCGATCAGGTCATCGCCCGCACCGCCCTCGATATCGTCGTCATCGGCCTCGCCATAGAGCGCGTCGTCGCCCTCCAGCCCGAGGATGGTGTCGTTGCCGGCACCGCCCGCGATGATGTCGTGACCGGTGCCGCCGACGAGGTAGTCGTCGCCATCGCCGCCGATGATACGGTCGTCGCCGGCGCCGCCATAGACGACGTCGTTTCCGGCGAGCGCGACGATGTCGTCATTGCCCTCGTGGCCGTCGATCCGGTCGATCCCGGCCGAGCCGCGCAGCAGCTCGCCCGAGGCGGTGCCGTCGATCTCGTTGCGCAGGATGTCGAAGGTCGCGAACTGCGAGATGGCGTTGTAGCCGTCGCCGATCGAGTAATCGATCCGCACTTCGCCCAGGGTCTCGCCATCGGCGATGAAGACCCAGCCATCCTCGGTGGCGCGCAGCTCGCCGCCCTCGACGCGGTCGATCCTGACGACCATGCGGTCACCTTCGGGATCGACGGTCTGGCCCAGGAGATGCGCCAGGCCGATCGCGAGCATCGCGCCGCTGCCGACATCGGCCAGCCGCACGGAGGTCAGGTTGCGGGGCGCGCGGTTTTGCACGCCGTCCGCGCCGCCATCCTCGTCCCCGTCCATGCCGTCGTCGAGCGACAGCTCGGACCGGAAGCCTTCGGGGATCTGCCAGCCGTCGCTGAACGTGGCGCCATCGCTGGTCACCTGCATCGAGCGGAAGGGCGGCAGTTGGGAATTCGCACCGAATTCGGTCTCGAAGCTCGGCAGGAAACCGTTCGACCGGCCGGGCGCGAGCGCCCCGCCGAGCGGCCCGAAGATGAAGTCGGCAAGGGACGCGCCCTCCTCCGCTTCGACGTCCTCGGGATCCTCCTCGGGGGTCTTTTGGTCGGCGGCGCCCGGCACGAGCCGTAGAGCGTGGGCGATTGGGGCGCCGCCGCCATTGCCGTCCTCCGCGGGCCCGACCGGTTCCGGGGTGACCGGCTGGGATTGGGCTGCGGAGGCAGGCAAGAACGATTTCAGGTAAAGGGCGAGCGAGACGAAGCCGAGGACGACGGCGCCGATCGGGCCGTTGCCGGATTTCTCGGCCGGTCGCAGGGCGAGCGGGTCATCCTTGACGGGCGCTGGCCCGGTGGATTGCTTGTGCGCTTTGACATCGATCACGACTTGGCACCTCCCGCTGCTTTCTTGGCCACGAGACGGCGTGTCTCGGCGGCGACTTTAGGCGAGGACCCTTGGGCCCCCTTGGCCTTGGCACCGGCCGCGGTGGTCGCGGCGGGCTGCATGTCCGGCGTGCCGGGCTGCGCATCGGGCGCGGCCTTGGGCGCCAGGATCTCTTCCTTCGGACCGAAGGCCGAGAGCTTGCCCTGCTGGACGATGCCCACGAGGTTGCAGGCCTGCAGCGCGCTGGGCCGGTGCGCGATCACGATCGCGATGCCGCCGCGGGCGCGGACGCCCTCGATGGCCTTGGTCAGCGCCTGCTCGCCCTCGGGGTCGAGGTTGGCGTTCGGCTCGTCGAGGACGACGAGGAACGGGTCACCATAGAGCGCGCGGGCGAGGCCGATGCGCTGACGCTGTCCGCCCGAGATGGACGTACCCATCGGCCCGAGCTCCGTGCGGTAGCCGTCGGGCAGGCGCACGATCATCTCGTGGACCGCGGCGGCCTGTGCCGCGGCGACGATGGCCGAGGCGTCGGGCTCCTCCTCGAGACGGGAGATGTTCTCCTCGACCGTGGCATCCAGAAGCGAGACGTCCTGCGGCAAGTAGCCGACATGGACGCCGCGCTCCTCGTCGCTCCACTGCGCCAGTTCGGCGCCGTCGAGGCGGATGGCACCGCGCAGCGGCGGCCAGATCCCGACCAGGGCGCGGGCGAGGCTCGACTTGCCGCCACCCGAGGGTCCGATGATGCCGACGGCGTCGCCGGCCCGGACCTCGCAGCTGACATCGCTGAGGATGACGCGGCCGGTCGCGGGGGCCGCGACGGTCACGCCCTCGAGCTTGAGGGTCATGGTGGGCTTGGGAAGCTGCATCGGCTGCGGCAGCGCGGCCAGCACCTCGACGGTGTCGCGGACGCGGCCCCAGGCGCCGCGCGCGGCGACGATGTGCTTCCAGTTGCCGATTGCGAGGTCGATGGGCGCCATGGCCCGCGACGCGGCGATGGTGCTCGCGATGATGGCACCGGCCGACAGCTCGCCCTTGATGGTCAGGTAGGCTGCGAGCCCGAGGACCGCCGATTGCAGCAGCATCCGCAGCACGCGCGACATGGCGCCGAAGCTGCCGGTGATGTCGCTCGTCTTCGTTTGCAGTTCGAGGTGACGCTCGTTGGCGCGGGTGAAGCGCTTCACCGCCCGGCCGACGAAGCCCATCGCCTTGAGGACCTCGGCGTTGCGGGCGTTGGAGTCCGCGATCTGGTTGCGCACGATGGTCGAGTTCTGGGTGTCCGCGCTGAAGCGGCGGGTCAGGATCTCGGTGATGACGGCCAGCGTCACGAGGACGAAGGCGCCGCCGATCGTCAGTGCGCCCAGCGTCGGGTGCAGCATGTAGACGAAGATCAGGAAGAGCGGCATCCACGGCAGGTCGAAGATGGCGACCGGCCCCTGGGAGCCCGCGAAGGTGCGCAGCGTGTCGACGTCGCGCCCGCGCTCGAGCGCCTCGGAGGTCGAGTAGCCCAGCCGCGGCATGTCGACGACGACCTGGTGCGCCACCGGCGCCAGGCGGCGGTCGAGCCGCGCGCCGATCCGCACCAGCATCTGGGCGCGGATGATGTCGAAGAAGCCCTGGAAGACATAGAGCCCGATCGCGAGGGCCGAGAGCGCGACCAGCGTCGGAACGCTGCCGCTGACCAGGGCCCGGTCGTAGATCTGGAGCATGTAGAAGGAGCCGGTCAGCGCCAGGACGCTGATGACACCCGAAATGATGAAGAGAAATGCTGAAAGTCCTTTCAGACTTCCGACGACTTTCGCCGCTGCACCGCGAACTTTCTTGGACTTGCCAGCCATGTCGATCCCCCCGGATACGATACGCTTGAGAAAAATCCGGGCGGCCCGGAGGCCGCCCGGAGGCACTGGTTAATCAGAGCATGAAGTCATCCGACGACAGGTCATGCCGCCCCTTGATGTTGATCGAGAACTCCGACCCGTTGTCCCCTTCGAGGTTGCCCTGGACGACCGTGTAGTCGCCGTCCGCTCGCGTCTCGTGGGAGACCATGACCTCGCCGGTGCCGGTGAAGGCGTCCGAGACCAGGGCCAGGGTGCCATCCGACATCCCCGTCAGGTCGATCCGGTCGCCCGGCTCGAACCCGGTGATGATGTCACCGTCGGCATCTTCGGCCGAGAGGAAGCGGTAGGTGTCAGCACCCGCGCCGCCGTCCATCTCGTTGACGCCCTTGCCCGCGGTGACAACGTCGTCGCCCGAGCCGCCGAGGAAGTTCTCGACGTTCCAGAGGACATCGTTGCCCGAGTCCGCGCTCTGTGCGCTGCCTCGGCCGTTGGTGCCGGAGCCGAGATCGGCCGTGATGTTCGACATGATGGCCGACATATCCAGCGTGTCCGTGCCGGTCCCGCCTTCGATGGCGTCGCCGTAGTAGACATCGCTGCCGTCGCCGACGCTGGCGAGGAACATGTCGTCCCCCTCGCCGCCGACTACGAAGTCGTTGCCGGCACCAGCGTCGATGAAGTCGTCGCCTTCGTCACCGAACATCCGGTCGTTGCCGGCGTCGCCGAACATCATGTCATTCCCGGCGCCCGCGATCATGTTGTCGGAGCCTTCGCCGCCGAACATCATGTCGTTGCCGCCCAGACCGAGCATGTTGTCGGCGCCGTCGGTGCCGAACATGGCCTCGGCGATCTCGGAGCCGACGATGGCGTCGCCGACCGCGGGCGACTGATCGTCGTTGCCGTTGTCGTCGTTGCCGTTGTCGTCGTCGCCGCCGTTATCGGCACCCCCGTCGTTACCGTCACCTGCCCCGTCGTTGACGGAGTCGAAGATGGTGTTGTCGAGGCCCTCGATCCCGCTGTTGCGGTCCACGATCGAGGCGAAGGTCGTGTCCTCACCGAACTGCTGGTAGAAGTCGAAGTTGTCGAACTGATCGATGTAGTAGAACCGATCACCTTCCTGCAGACGGTCGAGCTGCTCGTGGATGACGACCCAGAAGGTCTGACCCACCATGCCGCCGTTGACGTGCTTCTCGGCCAGGCCACCGACCCAGAGGTCGACGCGGTCGATGCCCTTGACGATCTTCGCACCGTTCTCACCATCCAGGAGCGTGAGCCCCGGGTTGACCGCGACGAAGGCGTCGATCTCTTCCTGCGTGGACAGGACGAGGTCGGGATAGGCCTCCATCAGCTGCGCGATGACTTCGTTGCTCAGGCCGTTGCGGGCCTGGAAGTCACCCCAATCGGCATAGGGCGAGAGGTCACCGGCCAGGCCGACGGCTTCCGCGATATGGCGGTTGGTGGAGGCAGCCAGATCGGCGCGGACCTGGTTCAGCGTGCCGAGGCCGATATCCCAGCCGCGGGCGACGTTGAAGGAGAACAGGTCGGCATTGACGCGGACGAGATCGTTCCGAACCGCATCGACGATGTTGAAGTCGACCTCTTCTGCAGCCTGCGTCGTCGCCCCCTCGAGGATCGCCTTGGTTCCCAGCTGGGTGTAGCCCGGCTGCGGCACGTAGCCTTGCGGCAGCGGTCCGTTGAAGGCTTCGGCTGCGTTGGTCGGGTTCAGGAAGGCATCGAAGAGCGGCACCTGGATCGGATTTCCATCCGGTCCCATGACCTGAACCGTCTCGCTGATCATCGAGTGGCCGAAGCGGTAGACCGCAGCCGCGAACTCGTGGCTGATCCGGGCATCGACGGTATCGTCGTAGCCGTCCCAGCCATGATCGCCCGTGCCGCCATCCGGATCCCGCATCCCGCCGAGCAGCATGTCCGCGAAGTCCTCGTAGACGACCCGCTGGTACTCGGCGACGTTCAGCAACTTGGCCGCCTGGAACACCTCCTCGGGGCTGCCTTCGAAGCCGGAGGCCACGAGATTCTCGACGTGGAAGGTGTGGTTCCGCGCCCAGATCGTGTGGATCGAGGTCAGAGCGACGTTCTCGTTGGCCCGTCCGTCACCGGCGATACGGTGATCGAGCAGGTTGAGATACGGGTTGGTGTCGATCAGCAGCGCATGGGTGGAGCCCATGAAGTCCGATGCCATCATCTTCACCATCTCGCCGTCGATGGCCCCGGTGGTCTCGTCGACCAGACCCGGGAACGCCTCGCGGAAGCTCTGCGCGCCGTTCGGCAGGGACGGATCGGTGAAGATCGTGTCCGCAGCCCAATGGTGCTCGATGAGATCGCGCAGGGTCGGGAGCAGGTTGAACTCCGGATCCGACGGATCGGGCTCACCCGAGAGCAGCCGCATGCCGAAGCCCTGGTTCCCGTCGCTTTCGCGGAGGAACTGACCGACCAGCTCGTGGCTTCCGTAAGCCTGGTTCTGGTCGATGAAGGGCGACGTCTTGTTGACGTGCATCGGGTTGCCGTCCGCGTCGTGACCGACGACCTGGGCCCGGGTCAGATCGGCCGGGTTGTCCGAGGTCGGGCTACGCTCGGAGCCTTCGCCACCGATGGCGATGGTCCCGTTCGCGCTGTCCTTGGCGATGAACGTCAGGCCGTGGTCGAAGTACTGACCGAAGGCCGTGAACAGGGCGTTGGCGTTCTTGGCGCTGGTCGCCAGGTCCACCTCCTGATCACCGAGGACATTCGAGATCGTCCGCGGGTCGAGCCCGTCGAAGATCGGATTGACCTCGCGGTTCCCGGCATCGTCGGCATCGCCGTAGCGCGCCTCGGTCAGCCGGATGAACGGCTCGTCGGCGGCCCCGAACTCGGGGTTGGCGATGTTGTTGCCTTCACCGCTCAGGGTGCGGATGCCGGCGGCATGTGCGCCGTCATCGCTGCCCTCGAAGGGTGCGAGACCCTTGACCAGGTTGGACAGTCCGTCGAGATCGCGCTGGGTCAGGCCGAAGCTGCCATCCGCAGCATCGTCGTCCCCGTTCTGCACGACCGTGTTGACGAAGCCCGGCATACCGGCCGGTGCGTGGAACATCACCGAGCCGTTGGGGCCGGAAACCGTGGTCATGCCGGACGCGTCGGTCGTGGTCGTGGTCGGCCCGCCGAGCGGCCCCACCTCGATCACGTCCTGCGGCCGCAGGGTGCCGACGATGGTGTCGTTGCCCCCTTCGCCCTTGAACACGATGCGGTGCGCGGAGTTCAGCCCCGTGATGTCCACCTCATCATCGCCGGTCGAGCCGTTGATGGTGATCGTGTTGAAGTTGAGGCTGGTCGCGGTGAAGTCGCCCAGGACGACGATCGTGTCGCCTCCGACGGCTCCGCCGCCCGCGGTGAGCGGGTTCGAGTTGACGATGATCTCCTCGACGGCGTCGATCTCGGCGATCACGTTCGCGTCGTTGATCGTACCGCGGGTGATCACGATCTCGGCGTCCGAGACGATGCCGAACCCGGCAGCCGCAGCGGAGGTCATGATCGTGAACTGCTCGGCACTCGCGTCGCCCGTCAGGACGAACGTGTCGGTGTCGAGGCCGCCATCGATCAGATCGCGACCACCGGCGCCGGCGGCGAAGTCGACGACGAGCGTGTCGTTGCCCGCGCCGCCATCGACCCGGTCGGTGCCAGCGCCGCCCTCAAGGAGGTCGTCGCCACCATTTCCGGCCAGACGGTTGTCCGCGGCGTCGCCCAGGGCGATGTCGTCGCCCTCGGTGCCGTCGAAGCGCTCCTCTGCGAGCGTGGCCATCCAGTCGTCACCGACCGGCGCCGTCTCGGCGGATGCCACGGTCTGGAGAACACCCATCCCGTCGAGGAACGCGGCGACCGCGCGGAGCGGACGTCCGACCTGGATGCCATCCGTGTCCGGAGCCTCGTCGTTCGGCGTGTAGGTCAGACCGGTTGCGCCGGGGATATCGACCCAATCCACGCCATCGAAGGACTGCCACTGGATGTCGATCGGCCCGTCGATCCCGGCGTCACCGCCCAGCATCGACGTGTCGAGCGCGACGACCTGACCTTCGGTCGGGGTCATGTCGCTGAGGATCAGCGAACCGGTGATGTTCAGGTCGCCGAAGGCGACATCACCGTCGCGGAAGCGCAGGATCTCGACGTTGCGGATGATGTCCGATCCGTCGTCGATCAGCACATCCGTGGTGCCGAAGCCGGTATGCTCCACCTGGACCGAACCATCGTCCAGATAGGTCAGCGTGTACTGGGTCCGGTCGTCGTTGAAGATCGCCACGTCGACACTGTCGGTGTCGCCGCTGTCGATGATCTCGCGGACGATGTGCATCTGGCCCGGAACGATCGTACGCGACACCAGGAGCTCGAAGAGGCTCTGGCCGACCCAGGCCGCGTCCACGCCGTCTTCGGCGGTGAACACGTGGGTCAGGGTATCGACCGTCGCGATCTCGTTGCCCTGCTCGTTGGCATCGGCGCCGTCAGCCGTGATCCGGATGCGGACGTTCAGCCAGCGATCGCCATCGAGGATGTCGTCGCCCGCGTTGCCCTGCAGCATGTCGCTGCCGGCACCGCCGAGGAGGATGTTGCCTTCCTCCCAGAAGGTCTCGCCATCGGCGATGGACACGATGTCCGACAGGCCCGCGATGCGGTCGATGCCGGCCTGGTCCAGACCGTCACGCTCGAACACGCCTTCCGCCGCCGCACCGGGCTCGACTTCCGCCGGGTCGAGTGCGCCGGGCGCAATACGGTTGTCACCGATCAGCGTGTCGTTGTGATCCCAGCCCGAGAGCGCTTCGGTCTTGTCGAAGCGGTTGCGCAGGATGTCTTCCTGGTCGGTCGTGAAGATCTTGATCCGCATGTCGGCATAGCCGTCGACCGGCACACCTTTGAAGATCGCCCAGTCGAAGCCCCACATGCCCTCGTTGCGCATGACGCTTTCGCCCTGGACCATGATGTCGTCGCCGGATTCGGCGTCGAAATCATGCTCGTCCTCACCGGCGAACATCACGTCGTGACCGATGATCGAGGAGTTGAAGAACAGCTCCGAGTTGTCACCGGCGGTGGTGTCGAAGCCGTTGCCGGCCTCCATCCAGTCGTCCCCCTCGTTGCCGAGCAGGAAGTCGGCACCGTCGCCGCCGAGGATGAAGTCGTCACCCGAACCGCCGAAGACTTCCGAGGCATCGGCCCCGAGGAAGACCACGTCCTTGCCCGAGCCGCCCATCAGGACGTCGAGGCCGTTGGAGGTGGCCATGATGTCGTCGCCGGCTTCACCCTTGAGGAAGTCGCCTTCGTCACCGGCATCGAGGATGATGTCGGAGCCGCCGCCGCCGAGGACCTGGTCCACGCCGAAGCCGGATTCGATGTAGTCGTCGCCGGCATCGCCCCAGATGGCGTCGTCGCCATCCCCGGTGATGATGGTGTCGTTTTCATTGGTGCCGCCGACCACGACGTGCTCGCCACCCGAGAAGCGGAGATAGTTGGTCTCGACCTCGGTTGTGGTGGGATCGTCACGGACGACCTTGCCCATGCCGAGCGCCTCGAGGATCGGATCGTTGCCGGTCGGATCGTCGATCAGCTGGTTGGCCTGGTTCACCTCGAGGACGAAGTCGTAGAGGCCGAACGCATCCGCACCGATGTGGTGGCGCACGATGTCGTCGTCCGTGCCGCGGATGCCGTCGGCACCGGGGTCGCTGAGGTTCGTGTTGGCCAGGATCATCTTCGCGAAGGAGTTCTCCTCCAGCGCGTTGAGCAGGTTCTGACCCTGGGTCCGGGACAGGTAGTAGAACCGGTCGCCGAATTGCAGCGCCTCCATCTGCGCCTCGAAGATGGCGGTGAAGGTCGACCCCAGCATGCCGCCGAAGGGCATGGTGCGTTCGGCCAGGCCGCCGACCCAGAGGTCGATGTTGTTCAGGCCGCTGGTCTCGGCGTCCTGCAGCAGGAAGGCGAACCGCTCTTCGTCGCTGACGGCACCGCCGCCCATGACGAGGTCGAACGCGGCATCGCGCTTGCCCTCGAGCGTGGTGGCTGAGGTGATCGAGGCGTGCGTGCCGTAGGCGGCGATCAGGTTGATGATCGTCGTCGGCGTGGACAGGTTGTTGGCCAGCTCAACCCAGTTCTCATAGGGCCGCAGCCAGGTGGAGCCGGTCTGCGCATAGAGCTCGGCACGCGTATCGTTGAAGCTCGGGATGCCGGTGTCGCGACCGCGGGCGATGTTGATCGCCGGAAGGTCGAGTGGCAGGCCGAGCAGGTTGTTGCGCAGCGAGTCGACGACGAACTCGTCGATCGCGCTGCCGCGCTCGGTGGACATGCCGCGGACGATTGCCGCCGCCGCCTCGTCGGCGCTCATCGCACCGTCATTGTCGAAGGCCACCGGGTTCAGGAAGGCCGCGATCAGGCCCATGTCATCGGTGCTGAGCTCGCCCGTGGTCTCGTCGACCATGACGCGCGGCATCGCCTCCGTGAGCATCGAGTGACCGAAGCGATACACGGTGTTCGCGAATTCGGCGAAGATGGCCGGGTTGATGTCGGTCACCGCGTTGAACACGAACGGATCGATGTTCGGGTGGATCTTGCGACCGAACTCCTCAAACACGAGGTGCTGGTACTGCATCTCGGTCGCGAAGCGGCCAGCCTGGAAGAGGCGCTCGCCGTCCCACACCAGGCCTTCGGGGCTGGTCGGAACCTCGGTGACGTCCTCGAGCAGCCACTCGTTGATGAAGTCCAGATCGCCGGTTTCCAGCACGGTCAGCTTCTGGGCATCGACCTGGCGGTTATGCTCCGAGTGGAAGACGTGGTGGACGGCGGTCAGGCCGATATTCTCGTTGCCGCGACCGTCGCCGGTGATGAAGTGACGGTCCAGCAGCTCGTTGTCGTAGGTGCCGGTCTCGCTCAGGCCGATATCGCTGTCGCTATCGGCCGCCTTGATGCCACCGGTCTGGCTGTCGAACGGATTGGCGGCGTGGGCGATGTCGTCGAGGAAGGCGTGCCCGATGCGGATCGCGCCGGCCGTGAAGGTGTTGACCGGGTTGGCCAGATCACCCTCAACGGTGATGTCGTCGGCGGTGTTCGGGATGCCGTCGGGGCCGAGGCCGACCACGATCTGCGGCAGGCCGTTGGGCCCGCGCACGAACTCGCCATAGGCGTCGGTCCGCAGGAGCGGGATGTTCAGCACGTCGCCGTCGGTCAGCTCGATGCCGAGCATGTCGCGGGCCTGCGCCTTCACTTCGGCCCAAGTGGCGAGGCCGCCATTGGCGCCGTCGAGCAGGTGGCCCGTGGCCACCGGATTGCCGCTGGCGTCGAACGCGTACTCGCGGGTGAAGACCTGGTGCGAGGCATGCGAGGTGTAGGTCTGGTTCTGGTCGACGAAGGGCGTCGTGGTGTTCTGCCCTTCATGCGTGGTGTCGTCCGCCGTGCCCATGATGCCGTCGGCACCAGGTCCGTCGACCGGGGTCGAGCGGGTGACGGCCATGAAGCGCAGGTGGTTCGGCAGATCGTCCGCCGTGCCCGCGATGCCGTCCTCGCCCAGGACGAGCGGATCGTCGGCCTGCAGCGGGATGAAAATCGTGCCGTTGTCGCCCTTGGTGATCAGGTCGAGGCCGTGATCGAAGAACTGACCGAAGAAGGTCATCCACGCGTTGAACGGCGCCGAGATGCCATCGTCGGGCGCGATGTTCGGCAGCGACTGGAGGTCTTCGTCGGTGATCTCGATCTGTGTGCCGCTCGTGGCGGTCAGGTTGACGTCGTCGATGAGTATCTCGCCGCCCGAAACGCGGGCGATCTCGACGCGGAGCGTTTCACCCACATGGTCCGCGAGCATGGTCTTGTCGGCGGATACCGTCATGTCCGCCCAAGCCAAATTGGCCAGCGCAGGAGTAGGCACTTCGGAAATAACCGTCGTCGAACCGTCGGCGGCGACGGCAACGAGGCGTGCCACGCCGTTGATCGGGTTGCCTTCCGCTCGGTCACCAACGCGGAACGTAAGTTCGTAATCGGCATTGGCCGTGATGGTTCCGGCATCCTGGCTCAGCGAGCCCCCCATGCCGAGCCACGCGACGGCCTCGCCCGAGAAGCCAGTGAGGTCCGTGCTGGCTTCCGGGGCCCAGGTCCCGACGCGACCGGTCGAATCCCAGCCGATCGGCGCAGTTCGGGTGTAGGCGCCCGCGGGCGGGTTGAACACGCCGGGCGTGCCGGGCGTGAGATCGTCCAACTCGAAGCCGGTGTTCAGCAGGCCGACATCGGCGGGCGGCGGGCCTTCGCCGGGACGGACCGGGATCGCATCTTCGCCGTACTTCTCGTGGAAGGCGGCGAGGGCGGCGTCGCTGGCGAACCAGGCTTCGACGGCGGCCGGGTTGTCGGTGCTCAGCGAATTGACGAGGTTCGAGATGATGCGCGGATCGGCATCGGCGACGTTGCCGGAATGCCCGCCATTGATGAAGGGCGAGCCGGTCGGGGCGCCTTCCACGCCGTAATCGGTGTTGGTAACTTCGAGGCCCGATCCGGGCGCGCCGAGCGGCATCACATCGCCATCGGCCTCGTCGCGGAAGTCGGTGCTCAGCATGCGCGGCATCGCCTGGTCGGCGGCTCCCCACTGCTCGCGGCCCTCCACAAGGTTGTTCAGCGACCCGTCGACCGTGCGCAGGCCGTAGGGCACCAGCGGGTCGGAAATGGCGAGAACGGCACCCACGGTGCCCTCGGGCACGACGTTGCCGTCGGCGTCGACATAGATTTCGGTCAGAGGCGTGCCAGCGGCGTGGGCCTCGGAAATTTTGATCTGACGCAGAACAAATGCCAGATCGGCGGCGTTGAGCTTAAGAGCCATGACGGACTTCCCCCTAGAAGATGGGAGAAGTGTCTCATTGGCTTGGGTTAACCGTTAGGTGCTTAGGACTCGTTAACCTCCTACCCGATGGGATCACCCATCCATGGTTCCTTCGTAGAGGAGGCGTATTGGACCAAGGTCCCGATTCGGTACGGGCCAAGGTCGGGGTCGCAAAAGGCCTAGTTTCCCGAATGCCTCGAAATCGCCTTGTTTCATGGGCAATTCAGGCGTTCGGTGCATCGGGCGGCCACAATGCCGGTCTGATGTCGTGATAGGTAAAGATCGTGGCTGAATTAGGGCCGTGACGAGAGTGAGCAGGGCTGTGATCGTTAACGAAGACGGTGCCATCGACCGATTCGCCCCCCCATCCGAATCGCCAAAAATGCGCCTTCCGCGCCCGCTTCTCGTCTCGGTTCTCACCGGCCTGATGGTCATGGGATCGATGCTCTGGCTGGGCCTCTTCATCACCAATTCCTACCGCGATCTTCAGCTCCGGGCGCTGGCCGATGCGGGCGGAAACTACGTCGATGGCCTCTTGGCGCCGATGGTCCTCACCGCCGCCGCTGGCGGGGATGCCGCGACGGACCCCGCCGATCTCGGCGAACGCCTGACGGACCTGTCGCGATCCTTGCCCCAAGGCGAGACGTTGGGCGTGCTGCGCGCCTGGAGCCCGGACGGCCAACTGGTCTTTGGCAGCCTCGAGGGCGACACGGCCGGCACGCATGACGTCGACGAGATCATCGAGGTGGCCGAGGGTGGCATCATGTGGGAGCTGGTGCTCGACGAGGAGGAGGCCGAAGGCGCGCCGATCGCTGCGCCCTTCCTCGAGATCTACGTCCCGATCCGCGACGAGGTCTCGGGTCACACGATCGCCGTGGGCGAGGTTTACCGCGACGCCACCGCGCTTGTCCGCGAACGGCATCGCGTCGAAGCGGCGGTCTGGGGCGGCATCGGGCTGGCGACGCTGGGTCTTCTGCTGGTGCTCGGGCTTACGGCCCGCCAGAGCGCCAAGCTCCGGGCGAACCTGCACCGCGAACGGGTCGTGACCGCACAGAACGCCCGGCTTCGGGCCGAGGCCGAGAACGCGCGCACCGAAGTGACCCTTGCCAACGAGATGGTGCTGAACGTCGTTGGGGCCGAGCTGCATGACGGGCCGATCCAGACGCTCGCTCTGGGTGCCCTGCTGAGCGGGACCGATCAGCGACCGCTGCCGGACGGAACCAGCGCGCTGGGCCTGATCGGGTCCGCGCTGCGGCAGCTGCGCTCGATCTCCGACGGTCTCATCCTGCCGGAGCTCGCGGACCTGACGGTGACGGAGATCGTGAAGGTCGCCGCGCGCCGCCACCAGGATTCGACCGGCCGCTCGGTCGCGCTGGACCTGAAGCTTCCGTCCGAGGCGCTCGACACGCCCCGCCGGACCTGCCTGTTCCGCGTCGTCCAAGAAGGGCTCCGCAACGCGCAGCGTCACGCGGACGGCGACGGTCAGGAGATCCGGTGCTGGACCGAGAACGACGCGATCCGCATCGTCATCCGCAACGACGTCGACCCGTCGCGGGCCCCGGCGAAATCACCCGGCGGCGGGCTGGGCCTACGGGGCATGCGCCGGCGGCTGGACGTGTTCGGTGGAACGCTCGACTTCGACGTCGAAAACGGCCGCGCGACGCTGGACGCCACGCTGCCGCTCGGGGCGTCGCGCCGGATCTGATCAGTTGAGGGCGGCGGCCCGCGGCGCTTCGACCTGCTGCTGCGGCAGCGACTGCGCGGCCAGCACCACCTCGAGGCGGTTCCGCACGTTCAGCTTCTGCATCAGGATCGACATGTAGTGCTTCACCGTCTTCTCGCTGATCTCCAGCGCGTCGGCGATTTCCTTGTTCGTCTGCCCCGTCAGCAGGAGGCGCAGGACCTGGTCCTCGCGCGGGCTGAAGGCGATGCGCTTGTGCGTTTCCTTGCGACGGGCCTTTTCGCGCAGGCCCGTGACGACCTTCATCGCGAAGGACGGCGTGATGTAGTTCTCACCCTTGTTCACCTGCCGGATCGCGTCCGTCAGGTCGTCGAGCGAGCTGCCCTTGAGTGCGAAGCCCGTGGCCCCCGCCTCGAGGATGGCGATCGCCTTCTCGATGGAACAGGTGGCCGAGAAGGCGAGGATACGGGTATCCGGAAAATCGCGGCCGGTCTTGGCGATCGCCTCGAGCACGTTTCCGGGCATGGAGAAATCGGCGACCAGGACATCGGGGTGATGGGCCTCCACGATGTCGTGAATCGCATCTGCGTCGCATCCGGTCCCGACGACTTTGAACTCGTCGTTCCCGGACATCAGGTGACACAGGCCCGACAGAAGGATCGGATGGTCGTCGATGAACGCTACGGTAATCATGAACCCAACCTCAGCACAGCGCGCCGAACACAAGGCGCAGGGAAAAATTCGCCCCAAAAACAAGGGCGTTACAGGTCGTCAAAATCGCAAAACTCGGTCTGATCGTCATTTTAGTCGATGCAGTAGGCAAAGCAACGCTGATCGGTGACTCTGCGGCAACTCTTTGTATGCGTTGATAATCAACGGGTTAGGGCGCAACCGTCTGAAATTTGGGCAGGCGGAACAGACTGTTCTCGGCAAGGAGGCGCCCAAAACGGCCGCCGCGATTAACGGATTGGTAACGAATTTTCGGGCCTGCGATTCGGCGATTCGTTTTCGTCTTGGACGCAGTCCGGCTGCGGGTGCCGGGATTGGTTCCGATCCGATGGCCTTCGCGGACCAATGACTTCTCCCCGCAGGCTTGTGCGCATCATGCCGACAGGATTCCTGACATGAATTCAGATATATAGATGTGTCCAAACGACGCATGGCGGAAACCGTGCTGTTCAGATCGCGGTGCTGTGGCGACCGGTCGGCACGGGCTCCGCATCCATCGCGAGCGCGACCATTCGCGCCAGGTGCAGCGCCTCGTCACGGATGCGCAGGGCGCCCGTTCGGGTGCGGATCACCGCCTCGGGCCAGTGCAGAGCGGCGCGAGCGGTCAATTCGGCGACCGATTGCCGATCCGGGAAGGCCGTGGGGTCGACGGCGAAGTCGCAGAGCAGGCGTTCGATGACCTCGCCGACCAGCCGGTCGCGGTTGGTCAATGCGTAGCCCCGCGCGACGGCGGGACGCCCGCGCTGCACCCGGGCCTTCCAGTCGCCGGTGCGCGCCGCGTTCTGCAGATAGCCCTGCGGAAGCCGCGAGATCGAGGACGCGCCGAGCCCGATCAGGACCTCGGCCCTGTCGGTCGTGTAGCCCTGGAAGTTGCGGCGAAGCGTCCCCGCCCGAGCGGCGATGGCCATCGGATCGGCCGGCCGCGCGAAATGGTCGATCCCGACCGCCGCATAGCCCGCCTCGCGCATCCGGTCGGCCGCGCGACGCGCCAGTTCGAGCCGGGCATGGGCGTCGGGCAACGCGTCGGCCTCGATCATGACCTGCCGTTTCGAGGCCCAGGGGACATGCGCGTAGCCATAGAGCGCAACCCGATCCGGGATCAGCGACAGCGCCTGGTCCAGCGTGCGATCGATGGTTTTCACGCTCTGGTGCGGCAGCCCGTAGAGAAGGTCGAGATTGATCGCTGATATGCCCCGCGCGCGCAGACCGTTCACGGCGGCGGCGGTCTGGGCGAAGCTTTGCGGCCGGCCGATGGCGGCCTGCACGGCGGAGTCGAAATCCTGCACCCCGAGGCTCGCGCGCGTCAGCCCGGCCTCGGCCAGCGCGTCGAGGCGTGCGGCGTCGAGCTCGGTCGGGTCGACCTCGACCGAAACCTCGGCGCCGGGCGCGCGGGGAAAGCGCGCCTCGAGCATGGCGAAGAGCCGGGCCATCGCCTCGGCGGGCAAGAGCGTCGGCGTGCCGCCCCCGAGGTGAAGATGCGCGACGGTCACGTCCGGCGGCAGGGCATCGGCGATCAGCGCGATCTCGTCTTCGAGCGCATCGAGATAGGAGAGGAGCGGGGCGGTGCTGCGCGTCCCTTGGGTGCGGCAGGCGCAGAACCAGCAGAGGCGGCGACAGAACGGGATATGCACATAAAGCGAGATCCGCGATCCGGGGGGCACAGCGCCGAGCCAGCCCAGCGCCGCATCGGGCCCCACCCCGTCATGGAAGCGCGTCGCCGGCGGATAGCTGGTATAGCGCGGGGCGCGGGCCTCGATTGCGCGGATATCGAGCATCTGGCGTGTCATGGCCTCGACTTGGCCCATGCGGCATGATGAAACCTTGATTTGCATCAACCTCCCCTTCAGGAGCCGGGACATGTCCAAGCTCGATCTGACACTCGCGACCGAAGGCTGCGCCGCCTGCCCGATCCGGCACCGCGCGGTCTGCGCGTCCTGCGAGGGCGACGAACTCGACCGGCTGGCGGCGATGAAATCCTACCGGTCGTGGCGCGCGGGCGAGACGATCGTGATGGAAGGCGAGGCGCTGTCCTTCGTCGGGTCGGTCGTGTCGGGCTGCGCCACGCTGACCCGATCGCTGGAAGACGGCCGGATGCAGATGGTCGGCCTCCTGATGCCGTCGGATTTCGTGGGACGTCCGGGGCGCGCGACCGCCCCCTACGAGGTGGTGGCCGCGACCGACGTGACGCTCTGCTGCTTTCGCCGGTCCGAGTTCGAGACGATGATCGACGACACGCCGCATGTGGCGACCCGCCTGCTTGAGATGTCGCTCGACGAGCTCGACGCCGCGCGGGACTGGATGCTGGTGCTGGGCCGCAAGACCGCGCGCGAGAAGGTCGCGACGCTTCTGGCGATCGTGCTGCGCCGCTCGGTCGTGTCCGGCGGGCCGCTCCGGGCCGAGCTGCCGCTGACCCGCGAGGCGATGGCGACCTATCTGGGCCTGACCATTGAGACCGTCAGCCGCCAGATGACCGCGCTCCGCAAGGCCGGGATCATCCGGCTCGAGGGCAAGCGCGGCGTCATCTGCGACGATCTCGCGGTGCTCCTGATGGAAGCCGGCGACGACGAGGACGGCATGAACCTCGCCTGAGGCGACATCGACGCGCGACCGCTTGACCTGAATCAAGGCCCCGCGCCCCGACCCACGTCTATCCCACCCTCGGACGGGCCCCCCTCATGGGCTCCGGAGGAAGGGAACGACCGGATGGACTACCTCAAGATCGGACTTCTCGGACTGGTGGCGCTGTTTGCCGCCATCGCCGCGAATTATGCCCATGACGCGGCCTACATGCTGCACGCGCTGATCATCATGGTGGTCGCCGTGGGCATGCTCATCTGGACGCTGCGCGGCATGGAAGAGGCACCCCGCCTGGTCGAGGCCGAGCTGGGCTACATGGACGGGCCGGTCCGCTTCGGCGTGCTGGCCACGTCCTTCTGGGGCGTGGTGGGGATGCTGGCCGGCGTGTTCATCGCCTTCCAGCTTGCCTTTCCGGCGCTGAACTTCGACTGGGGCCAGCCCTATACCAATTTCGGCCGCCTGCGCCCGCTGCACACCAGCGCGGTGATCTTCGCCTTCGGCGGCAACGCCCTGATCGCGACCTCGTTCTACATCGTCCAGCGGACGTCGGCCGCGCGGCTCTGGGGCGGGAACCTCGCGTGGTTCGTGTTCTGGGGCTACAACCTCTTCATCGTGCTGGCGGCGACCGGCTACCTGCTGGGGGCCACCCAGTCGAAGGAATATGCCGAGCCCGAATGGTACGTGGACATCTGGCTGACCATCGTCTGGGTCGCCTATCTCGCGGTGTTCCTCGGCACGATCATCAAGCGGAAGGAACGCCACATCTACGTGGCCAACTGGTTCTTCCTCGCCTTCATCGTGACCGTCGCGATGCTGCACATCGTCAACAACCTGAGCGTCCCTGTCAGCATCTTCGGCTCGAAGTCGGTGCAGGTCTTCTCGGGCGTTCAAGACGCGATGACGCAGTGGTGGTACGGCCATAACGCCGTCGGCTTCTTCCTGACCGCGGGCTTCCTCGGGATGATGTATTACTTCGTCCCCAAGCAGGCGGGCCGCCCGGTATACTCCTACAAGCTCTCGATCATCCACTTCTGGGCGCTGATCTTCCTCTACATCTGGGCTGGTCCGCACCACCTGCATTACACCGCGCTGCCCGACTGGGCCTCGACGCTGGGGATGGTGTTCTCGATCGTGCTCTGGATGCCCAGCTGGGGCGGCATGATCAACGGCCTGATGACGCTGGAAGGCGCCTGGGACAAGATCCGCACCGATCCGATCATCCGCATGATGGTGGCCAGCCTCGCCTTCTACGGCATGTCGACCTTCGAGGGGCCGATGATGTCGATCCGGGCGGTCAACTCGCTGTCGCATTACACCGACTGGACCATCGGGCACGTGCATTCGGGCGCGCTCGGCTGGAACGGCCTCATCACCTTCGCCGCGATCTACTTCCTCGTGCCGAAGCTCTGGGGCCGCGCGCGGATGCACTCGATGGCGGCGATCAACCTGCACTTCTGGCTCGCGACCGTGGGGATCGTCCTCTACGCGGCCTCGATGTGGGTCACCGGGATCATGGAGGGCCTGATGTGGCGCGAGGTCGACGCGAACGGCTTTCTCGTCAATGCCTTCGCCGACACCGTCGACGCCAAGTTCCCCATGTACGTGGTGCGGGCGCTGGGCGGGGTGCTCTACCTCTCGGGCGCGCTGGTGATGTCCTGGAACATGTGGATGACGATCCGGGCCCCCCGGACATCCGCGATCGCAACCCCGGCGGAGTGACCTGACATGAGCACCGATCCCAGAGACCCGAACTACGACCCCGAGGACGACCCGAAGGTGGTCACCGCCGCAGAAGGGCTGGCCGAGGGCCGCGTTCCCAACGAGCTTCCGCCCGAGACGGAGACCATCACCTTCCACCAGCGCTTCGAGCGGAACGCGACGCTCCTCCTCGTGGGCAGCCTCGTGGTGGTCGCCATCGGCGGCATCGTCGAGATCGCGCCGCTCTTCTGGCTGGAAAACACCATCGAGGAGGTCGAGGGGATGCGCCCCTACACCCCACTGGAGCTGGCCGGGCGTGACATCTACATCCGCGAGGGCTGCTATGTCTGCCACAGCCAGATGATCCGTCCGATGCGCGACGAGGTGGAGCGCTACGGGCATTACTCACTGGCCGCCGAGAGCATGTACGACCACCCGTTCCAATGGGGCTCCAAGCGGACGGGGCCGGACCTCGCCCGTGTCGGCCTGCGCTACTCGGACGAATGGCATGTCGATCACCTGATGGACCCGCAATCGGTCGTCCCCGAGAGCATCATGCCGAAATACGCGTTTCTTGCCGGCAGCCGGCTGGAGACCGGGCAGACCGAGGCGCTGGTCGCGACCCACGCGCTGGTCGGCGTGCCCTATACCGAGGAGATGATCGAGATGGCCGCCGCCGATATCCGCGTGCAGGCCGATCCCGACGCCGACTGGGACGGGCTCTTGGAGCGCTATCCCAGCGCCCAGGTCCGCAACTTCGACGGCCTTCCCGCGCTGACCGAGATGGATGCGCTCGTGGCCTACCTGCAGATGATGGGCACGCTGGTGGACTTCTCCACCTTCGAGCCCGACGCCAGCCGCTGAGGAGACGCGACATGGACCTCTATTCCCTCCTGCGCGAGATTGCCGACAGCTGGGGCCTTCTCGCCCTCTTCGCCTTCTTCGTGTTCTGCGCCGTCTGGGTGTTCCGCCCCGGCTCGCGCCCGATCCACGACGACGCAGCACAGGTGCCGTTCCGAGAAACCGAACCGATGGCCTGTCCGAACGCCTGCCCCGCCTGCACCTGTGCGCGCCCGATCGGGGGTGCGAAATGAGCGACAAGAAAATCGACGACGCCACCGGAACCGAGACCACGGGTCACGTCTGGGACGGCATCGAGGAGCTGAACACGCCCCTGCCCCGCTGGTGGCTCTGGACCTTCTACGCGACCATCGTCTGGGGCGTGATCTACACGATCCTGTTCCCGGCCTGGCCGCTGATCTCGGGCGCGACGGCGGGCGTGCTGGGCTATTCGACCCGCGCCGAGGTGGCCGCCGAGATCGAGCGTGTCGCGCTGTCGAACGCGGATCTGACCGAGAGCCTCGTGGCGACCGACCTCGCCGTGCTGCCGGCCAACGAGGAGCTTTTGCGCTTCGCCGTCTCGGCGGGCGAGAGCGTCTTCGCCAACAATTGCTCGCAATGCCACGGGCGGGGGGCCGCGGGCGTGCAGGCGGCGGGCTATCCGAACCTGCTCGACGATGACTGGCTCTGGGGCGGCACGCTGGACGAGATCGCCTTCACGGTTCGCCACGGCATCCGCAACGAGACCGACCCGGATGCCCGCTGGTCCGAGATGCCCGCCTTCGGCGAGATCCTCGAGGACGGGGAGATCGCGGCGCTGACGGCCCATGTCCGGAACCTCGGGGGCCTGAGCGAGGCCGATGCGGCCGGGGCCGAGCTCTATCTCGACAATTGCGCGGCCTGTCACGGCGACGCGGGGCTGGGCGACCGCGAACTGGGCGCACCCAACCTGACGGATGCGATTTGGCTCTATGGCGGCGACCCGGAGGCGGTCGAATACTCGATCCGCAACGCGCGCTTCGGCGTGATGCCGCCCTGGGCGGACCGGCTGGGTGAGGCGCAGGTCCGCGCGGTCGCGGCCTATGTCCATGGCCTCGGCGGCGGCGAAGCCCAGATCGCCGAGTGATCCCGATCCCGGCGCGCCGATCTACGAGGCGCGCGGGACCCGGTCCGGCTTGAGGGAGCCGGACCCGCGCCCCCGCCGTCCGCCACGGCGGGGGCGTCCGTGTAGAGATTTGACTGAAAAGCCATTTCCGCGTCTTCTGCCCCTTAAAATACATGCGGGAGACGGACGATGGCGGCAGATACCTTTATCGCGCAGACACCGGCGGAGGCCGAAGCGGTCGCCAGCGGCGTTCTGCCCGGCACAGACACGATCGGTCGCGGCTACGACGTCTTCGGCCAGTATTGCGAGCCGTCCTCGATCAAGGCGCGCCTCTTCGACCTCGGACCGCTCGATCACGACGTGCCCGGCACGCCCTTCACCACCTCCGAGCTGGTGCAGGTCCAGGAGACGACCCGCGGCATGGCCGAGCTTCTGGAAAGCCGCAGCCTACAGGACTTCTCGAAATCGCTGAGCGCGTCGATCGGGCTCAAGGGCCAGACGGCCTATTTCGAGGGCGAGTTGGACGCGGCCTTCGCCTGCAAGGAACGCCGGATCGCGACGGCCAGCTTCTTCCAGGTGACCTACAACATCATCTACCGACGGCTGAACCTGCCCTCGTTCACCGAGATGCGGGGGCATCTGCGCGCGGGTGTGGCCAAGGATCTCGACGGGGCCATGACGCCGGAGGAGGTGATCGCGACCTACGGGACGCATTACCTGGAAGCGGTCACGGTCGGCGGGCGCGGCAGCATTTGCATCGCCATCGACCGCGCAGAGGCCAGCAAGACCGTCGACCTGACCGCGTCGGCCCGCATGACCGCGGCGAGCCTGACGGGCAAGTTCGAGGGTCATATGGACAGCGAGATGACGACGGCCGTCGAGACGATGAAGGAGAAATCGCACCGGAAGGCGCGGGTCTGCGGCGGTGACCCGGCCAAGGGCGAGGCGCTCCTGCAGGGTGGCTACCAGGCCTGGGCCGACACGGTCGAGGCGCGTCCGGCCGTCTGCGACATCACCGGAGGTCTGCAACCGATCAGCAGGCTGGCCGGCACGGCCGAACGACGCGCCGCGCTCGACGCGGCCATCGCGGCCGAGGAGATGCGCCATCCGCTGCCCGATGCGCCCGACATCGTGCCGGTCCACGGCTTTCATCACAGCAGTCCGAGCCGTTGGTTCTTCACCACCCAGCCCGAAACCGCGCCCTCGGGCTGGGACGATGAAGGCGTCCGCTTCTATGCGTTCAAGGATGGCTCCCGCCCCGGCACCGCGCAGATCTATCGCTACTACAACAAGAATGAGGACGCGTTCTACATGACCACGGACCCGGAATCGGGATACGACGTCTGGGGTGACCGGACGCCCGCATTCCATGCCTATGACGCGCCCGATGCCGCGGCCGACACGGTGCGCATCAATGCCTATTCCGCGCAGCGCGACTACAAACATCCTGGCCGGGGTTGGTACTACACCCCGCAGACCAGCGTGAAAGGCTGGACCAAGCAGGACCGCGTCCGGTTCTGGGTGCCGATGATCCCGCGCTGAGGCGCGCGCGTCAGACGGCGGCGAAGACCACGATCATGGCGAGAACGTAGATCAGGATGCCGCCGCCGATCAGCAGGTAGTGGAAGTTCCCCATCGCCTGCGCCTTCAGGATCGAGCGCATCTGGCCCAGCATCTCGGGCCAGGTGTAGCTGACGAAATCGCCCTGGGTGAACACCGCCTTGATGCGCCCCTCGTCATCGACCACCGGCAGCCGCCGGAAGCGCTCGTTCGACATGATCCGCAGCCAGTCGACCATGTCGTCCGTCTCCCGCGCGAGCCGGGGCTCCGCGGTCATGATCTCCGAGAGGGGCGTCGTCTTGGCGTCGAGGCCGCGTCCGACGATCTTGTTCATGATGTCGCGCTCGGTGACGACGCCGATCACCCGGTCGTCGGGGTCGGTCACGATGACGCAGCCGTAGTTCTTGTCGGACATCGCGGCCACGGCCTCGGAAACCATGGCGTCGGGTGGGCGCGTGAGCGGGCGGGGCTTGGCGCGGTATTCCGCCCTATCCATCAAACGGTTACCGCCGCGTGTGTCATCCGCCATGATCGTCCCTCCTCGGGTGTCTACCAGACGACCTAAGGGGCGCGGGCGCGCGGTCAAAACACGGACCGTTGACCTGGATCAAGGCCGTGGGCCCGGCAGCTGGGGCATGAGCGGGCAGTCCCGCTTTCCCTCAAGGCGATCATGAGCCAGTCCACACCCCTCTTCGCGGCCCAGGTGCCGATCTTCCCCCGCAAGGTCGCGGGCACGTTCCGACGCCTGAAATGGGTCGTGATGCTGGTGACGCTGGGCATCTACTACGTCACGCCCTGGATCCGCTGGGATCGCGGCCCGAACCTGCCCGACCAGGCGGTGCTGGTCGATCTGGCGGGGCGGCGCTTCTATTTCTTCTGGATCGAGATCTGGCCGCACGAGTTCTATTTCGTCGCGGGCCTTCTGATCATGGCGGGGCTGGGCCTTTTTCTCTTCACCTCGGCGCTGGGACGCGTCTGGTGCGGCTACACCTGCCCGCAGACCGTCTGGACCGACCTCTTCATCGCGACCGAGCGCTGGATCGAGGGCGACCGCAACGCGCGCATCCGCCTCTGGAAGGGCAAGTGGGACGCGCGCAAATGGCGTCTGCGGCTGTCGAAATGGGTGGTTTGGGCCTTCATCGGGCTGGCGACGGGCGGGGCCTGGGTCTTCTACTTCGCCGATGCGCCGACGCTGGCGCGCGACCTCGTGACCGGCACGGCCCATCCGGTGGCCTATGCGACGATGGCCGTCCTGACCTTCACCACGGTCCTGCTGGGCGGCTTCGCGCGCGAGCAGGTCTGCATCTACATGTGCCCCTGGCCCCGCATCCAGGGCGCGATGATGGACGAGGGCACGCTGACGGTCGGCTATCGCGACTGGCGGGGCGAGCCGCGCGGCAAGAAGCACGAGAACCGCGAGGGGGACTGCATCGACTGCATGGCCTGCGTGAATGTCTGCCCCATGGGCATCGACATCCGCGAAGGGCAGCAGATGGCCTGCATCACCTGCGCGCTGTGCATCGATGCGTGCGACGACGTGATGGACAAGATCGGCAAGCCGCGCGGCCTGATCGACTATCTCGCGCTGTCGGACCGTCCGCCCGAGACGCTGGCCGAGCGGCTGGCCGTGACCCCCATCGGAACGCAAGCCACCGGCGATGCCGTCACAACCGCCGCCGCCGGCGCGCCCGCCCCCGCGCCCCATGCCGCATCTGCACCGATCGTCACCCGTGCCGACATCAAGGGCTGGGCGCCGCAGCCGGTGTGGAAGCACATCCTGCGGCCCCGCACGATCCTTTACACGATCGCATGGGCGGGGATCGGCATCGCGCTGGTCGTCGCGCTCTTCGTACGTCCGGACATCGACATGACCGTCGCCGCCGTGCGCAACCCGACCTTCGTGACGCTCTCGGACGGCACGATCCGCAACGCCTATGACGTGCGTCTGCGCAACAAGCACGGCGAGGATCGCGCCTTCCACCTGTCGCTCGCATCGGACGACCTGCTGCGGATCGAGCTGGAGGGACGCGACGACCTCACCACCATCGTCCCCGCCAACGAGACCAAGCTGCAGCGGGTCTACGTCTCCGCCCGTCCCGACGATACCGCCGCCCGGGCCGCGCGCACAGATCTGCGCTTCTGGGTCGAGGACCTCGTCTCGGCCGAACGGGCCTGGGGCGACACGCATTTCTTCGGACAAGGAGAGCTTCGATGACCGCGACACTGACGGGCCGGAAGGTCCTCGGCATCTTCGTTCTGGGCTTCGGCACGATCGTCGCCGCCAACATGACGCTGGCCGTGAACGCCGTCCGCACCTTCCCCGGTCTCGAAACGAAGAACAGCTATGTCGCATCGCAGCGTTTCGATGCCGACCGCGCCGCGCAGGAGGCGCTGGCCTGGACCGCCGCCGCCACCCTGACCGGGTCAGAGGTCGTGCTCGACCTGCACGACGCCACCGGCGCACCGGTGGCCGACGCCACGCTGACCGCGACGCTGGGCCGCGCCACCAACGTGTCGCAGGACGTCACGCCGCGCTTCGTCTTCGACGGAACGGTCTGGCGCGCGCCCGTCGACCTGCCGCCCGGCAACTGGGACCTGCGGCTGGTCGCGGCCGCCGCCGACGGCACGCCCTATCGCCGGCGCCTGAAGCTGCGGGTCGCGCCATGACCGCGCTGGCCGACGGGCATCTTGCCGCGCCCGCAGCCCCGCAGACCGTGATCCTGTCGGTGCCCGACATGCGATGCGCGGGCTGCATCGCGGGGGTCGAGGGCGCATTGACCGCCCTGCCCGGCATCGACGCGGCCCGCGTCAACCTGGGCCAGAAGCAGGTGCGCGTCACGGGCGCGCGCGCCACGGCACCTCGCCTCATCGCCGCGCTGTCGGACGCGGGCTTCGCCGCCGCCGAGATGGATGATGCCGCCCTGACCGCCACCGCCGATACCGAGGGTCGTGCGCTGCTGACGCGGATCGGCGTCGCGGGTTTCGCGATGATGAACGTCATGATCCTGTCGGTCGCGGTCTGGTCGGGCGCGGGCGAGGCGACGCGCGACCTCTTCCACTGGATCAGTGCGGCGATCGCGCTGCCCGCGCTCGTCTATGCCGCGCGGCCCTTCGTGGCCTCGGCCGCGACGGCGCTGTCGGCGCGGCGGATGAACATGGACGTGCCCATCTCGCTGGCCATCATCCTTGCGGCGGGCGTGTCGCTGCACGAGACCTGGATCGGCGGGGCGGAGGCGTGGTTCGACGCGGCGCTGTCGCTGACGCTGTTCCTGCTGATCGGACGCTATCTCGATCACCGGACGCGCCGCACGGCCCGGTCGGCGGCCGCCGCGCTGACCGCGCTCGAGGTGCCGCGCGCCACGCTGGACACCGGCGAGGTGGTGCGCACCGCCGACCTTCGGGTGGGCGACCGCGTGCGGGTCGCGGCGGGTGCCCGCATCCCCGTCGACGCGCGGGTCACCGAGGGCCGCGCCGATCTCGACCGCTCGCTCCTGACGGGCGAGAGCTTGCCCGTCCGCGCCAGCCCCGGCACCCCGGTCGCGGCGGGCGAGACGGTGCTCGACGGACACCTGATCCTGACGGCCACCGCCGTGGGCGAGGATACGGGGCTGCGCCGCATGGCCCGCGCCGTCGCCGTGGCCGAGGGCGCGCGGGGTGCTCATGTTGCACTCGCCGACCGGGCCGCGAAGATCTACGCGCCGGCCGTCCAC
This sequence comes from uncultured Jannaschia sp., assembly GCF_947503795.1. NCBI lineage: Bacteria > Pseudomonadati > Pseudomonadota > Alphaproteobacteria > Rhodobacterales > Roseobacteraceae > Jannaschia > uncultured Jannaschia sp. The sequence continues at coordinate 436,231 of NZ_CANNEZ010000002.1, forward strand.
GGGCTGGCCGCGATGGGCTTTCTCGGATGGTGGCTGGCGACGGGCGACGTGCACCGCGCGATCCTCGTGGCGGTCGCGACGCTCATCATCACCTGCCCCTGCGCGCTGGGCCTCGCCGTGCCCGCCGTCTCGGTGACCGCTGCGCGCCGTCTCTTCGAGGAGGGGCTGCTGCTGAAATCCGCGACCGCGCTTGAACGGTTGGCACAGGTCGACGCGATCGTCCTCGACAAGACGGGGACGCTGACCACCGGCACCGCCGAGCTGTCGCACCTGCCCCCGGAGGCCGCCGCCGTCGCGCGCGCGCTGGCGCTGGCCTCGGATCATCCGGTCGCGCGCGCGGTCGCCGCGGGCCTGCCCCATATAGCACCCGCCGCGTTGACCGATCTGGCCGAGGTGCCGGGCGACGGCGTCACCGCACGCTGGAACGGCACGCCCGTCCGATTGGGGCGCGGGGCGGCGGGAACGGTGCTGGAGCTTTCGGGCGAGAGCTTCGACGTCACCCCGCGCGAAACCCTGCGCCCCGGCGCGGCCCGGCTGGTCACGCGGGCGCAATCGGCGGGCCTGCCGGTGACGCTTCTCTCGGGGGACCGGACCGAACCGGTGCGCGTCGTCGCCACCGAGCTCGGGATCGCGGACTGGCATGCCCGTGCCACCGCCGAGGACAAGCTGGATCTTCTGCGCGCCCGCGCCGCCGCCGGGCAGCGGGTGCTGATGGTAGGCGACGGCCTGAACGACGCGGGCGCGCTGGCCGCCGCTCATGTCTCGTTGGCCCCAGCCACTGCGCTGGATGCGGCCCGCGCGGCCTCGGATGTGGTCCTGCTGGGCGGCGACCTCTCGGCGGTGCCCGCGGCACTCGAACTGGCGCGGACGGCGCGGCGCCGGATGCTCCAGAATTTCGCGCTGGCCGCCGCCTACAACGCCGTGTCGATCCCGCTGGCGCTCTCGGGGCTGGCGACGCCGCTGATGGCGGCCATCGCGATGTCGACCTCGTCGATCCTCGTGGTGCTCAACGCGCTCAGGCTGAAGGTGCGGTCGTGAACGTCCTCGTGCTCCTGATCCCGGTCTCGCTGGCGCTGGGCGCGGGCGGGCTGGCGGCGTTTCTCTGGACGCTGCGGCATCGGCAATACGAGGATCTCGAGGGCGAGGCGGCCCGCATCCTGCTTCAGGACCGCGTGCCCGGCGATGCGGCCTCCTCGTCGCGAAGCAACAGCCCCAGCGCCACGAGCGTCAGCGCCAGCCCGGCCAGCACGCCTGCGGGCGGCGGCGCACGGCCCAGCGCCAGCTCCCAGACCGTGACCCAAGCCGGCACGAGATAGGTGTAGGCCATCACCTTAGACGCCGGCAGCCGCAGCGACGCGTATTGCAAAAGCGTGAAGGTCGCGGCCGAGGCGAAGACCGCCGTGTAGCCGATCGCGATCCAGACGCGGGCGGGCAACGCGCCCCAATTGGTGGCGGCGATGGCGCCCGCCCCCGCGAGACCGATCAGGACCGCGCCCGCCACAAGCGTGCCGAAGGTGAAGACCAGCGCGCTCTCGCCGCGGTTCAGGCGGCGCACCAGCGGGGTGTAGATCGCGTGCGCCACGCAGCCCCAGAAGTAGATCCATTCGCCGCGTCCGACCGCGAAGGCCCGGAGCGTCGCCCAGTCCGCGTCGAAGATCACCCAAAGCGCGCCCGCAGCCCCCAGCGCCAAGGCCGCGGCGATGCGCGGCGTCGTGATCTGGCGCAGCAGGAGCCAGCCGAAGACGGCGGCGAGGATCGGGGTCAGCGTGAAGACGGCCGCCGCCGAGACCGGGGCCGCCGTCTTCAGCCCCTCGAACATCAGCACGAAGTAGAGACCGAAGACCCCGCCCAGGAGCGCGTAGCGCCACGGCGCCGACAGGGCCGCGCGGGGCACCCCGCCCCGCGCCGCCACGGCGAACCCGATGATACCCGCGGCCAGTGCGAAGCGGACGGCGTTGAGTGCGGCGGGCGCGATGTCGTTGGCTGCCGCCGCCCCCAGCGGAAACGACCCGGCGACCAGCGCCGAGAAGAGGAGCATCGCCGCGTGGCCGCGACCCGCCTCGGTCACCGGGGGCTCAGATCTGCGGCCAGCGCGTCGCCCAGTCCTTCAGGAAGGCGAGGAAGGTCTGGACCTTGGCCGTGCGGTGGAGGTCGACATGGGTCACGAGCCAGAGCTGGCTGTTCCACTCCTCGCGCGGGCCGAACACCATCTCGACATCGTTCTCGTCGGCCTCGGCCCAGAGCGTCGAGAAGCCGATCCCCAGTCCCGCCTTCACCGCCGGGCGCGTCGCCGTGATCTGGTTGACCTGGTAGCCGATATTCTCGGGCGGGATATGCTTCTTGAGCCAGGCGAAGAACGGCGCGCGCGGGACGTCGTCGGCCGAGCCGATGAAGATGTGGTCGCCCGGCTCCTCGAGGCTCTCGGGGCGGCCATGCTTGGCGATGTAATCCTTGGACGCATAGAGCGCGAAGCCCTGGTGATAGAACTTCTGGACGACGTTGTCGGGCTGGTCGGGCGGGTTGCCCGCGCGGATCGCGACATGCGCCTCGCCGTATTCCAGCCGGAAGAGCCGCTCGTCGGTCAGGAACTTGATCGTCAGCTCGGGATGCTCCTCGCGGAAGGCGGCGAGCGCGGGCGACAGGAGTGGCGCCAGCACCGCCAGCGACGTGATGATCAGCTCGCCCGTCATCTCGTTGCCGCGCCCCGAGATGCGGTTGGCGAGCTGGGCGAGCTGGTCGTCGGTCGATTGCGCCACCTTCAGGAGGTCCTGTCCCGCCTCGGTCGGCGTGTACCCCCGCGCGTGCCGCTGGAAGAGCTTGGCACCCAGCTTGCCCTCGAGGCTGTCGACATGCCGGATCACCGTCGCATGGTGCACGCCCAGCACCTGTGCCGCGCCCGACACCGTGCCCAGACGCGCCACCTGAAAGGCGGTCCGGACCTCGTCCCAATCGTTGAATGCCATCGCGGTCCTCCGGTTGGCCGAACTATCGCCGCGGCCATCGACCAAGGCAAGGTTCCCTGCACTCGCGCACATCAGACCGGCGAATTCCGCGAATTGAGTTCGGGCGCGCAGGGGTCATCTTCGGACCAGACGCCCCCGTATCTCACCTGACCCGAAGGACCTCACCCATGACCATCCTCCGCATCGACGCCTCCGCCAAGCCCTCCGGCTCCAACACTCACGCCATCCTCGACGCGATCGAGGCGCGCATCGGCCAAGCCGACATCCGCCGCGATCTCGGCGCCGACGCGGTCCCGCAGATCGACGGCACGTGGGTCGGATCGAACTTCACCCCGGCGGACGAGCGCTCGGAGGATCAGAAGGCGACGCTGGCGCTCTCGGACGAACTCGTGGCCGAGATCGTGGCCGCCGACACGCTGCTGATCGCGCTGCCGATCTACAACTTCACCGTCCCCGGCAGTCTCAAGGCGTGGATCGACCTCGTCTGCCGCGCGGGCGTGACGTTCAAATACACCGAGAGCGGCCCCGTCGGCCTCCTCGAGGGCAAACGCGCCATCGTGGCCGTGGCCTCGGGCGGCACGCCGGTCGGCTCGGAGATCGATTTCGCCACGCCCTACATGCGCCACGTCCTCGGGTTCATCGGCATCACCGACGTCACCTTCGTGACCGCCGACCGCCTGAACATGAAGGAAGACGACGCCGTGAGCCTCGTCGAGGATCAGATCGCGGCGCTCGCCGCCTGAGCCACGCGCGGCGGTGCGGCGCCATTCCGCCGCACGGCCGCATCGGTCCGGAACGCACCCCCCGGAGGACGGCGTTGATCGTGCGCATCAACCCCAAGGTGCCCCGATGACCCCCCTGATGACCCGCAACACCGCCCTCCTCTTCGCCGGACAGGTCCGGATGGTGGAGCTGACCACCCGCTTCTGGTCCGACATGGCGATGACCTGGAAAACCATGCTGCCGCCGGTGTCGCCCGACGCCCGCGCCCTCGACCGTTCCGAGGACGCGGCAGAGGCGGCGACGGAAGCCGCGCTCCGTCCGATCGACGGCACGCTGATCGCCGCCGCGGACCTCGTGACGCGGCCCGACGTCGCGGGCCTCAACGCAAAGGACGTCACCCCCGGCGCGCGCTGACAGCCGCCGTGTGGGGACGCAATCCCGCCACGAACGACCCGCCGAGGCGCGACAATGCGCGGCCCGGCGGCCCCAATGTTTCCCCAACCTTTCCCCGGTTTCGCACGACCCGCGCCACGCCAGCCGCGCAGCCTTCTCCGCGACCCCACCGCGAAGGAGAGGATCATGCGCCATATCTATACCGCCCGGCCCCGCCGCCGCCTGCTGGACCGTCTCGCCCTCTGGTCGGCCGTCATTCTCGGCACGACCGTCACCGTCGACCTCCTGGTCTACAAGGACATCGCCGGGTTCGACCGCGGCAGCATCGACAACGTCGTGCAGACCTCCGCCGCCGCCGAGTGACGCCGCCCCCGCGGCTTGACAGCCGCGCGCCGCGCGCGTAGCCCGCGCCCCACATCCGGATGCTCCATGCTTCCGGTCCCGGCACCACGTTCGGGATCGCCCTCCGTCAGCGCGTCGCGCCCACGGGGGCGTTTGTGCATTCGCCTGCGCGCTCCCACATCGGGATCACGCAACATGGGAAAGGGACGCGAGATGTTCGAGAGCCTGTCAGACCGCCTGGGCGGCGTCTTCGACCGCCTGACGAAGCAGGGCGCCCTTTCCGAGGACGACGTCCGCACCGCGATGCGCGAGGTTCGCGTGGCCCTGCTGGAGGCAGATGTCTCGCTCTCGGTGGCCCGCGACTTCGTCAAGCGCGTCACCCAGAAGGCCACCGGCGCCGCCGTCACCAAGTCGATCACGCCGGGCCAGCAGGTCATCAAGATCGTCCATGACGAGCTGCGCGCCGTCCTCGCGGGCGACGAGGGCATCCCGCCTCTCAAGATCGACAACCCGCCCGCGCCGATCCTGATGGTCGGCCTTCAGGGCTCGGGCAAGACGACGACGACGGGCAAGCTGGCCAAGCGCCTGAAGGATCGCGAGGGCAAGCGGGTGCTGATGGCCTCGCTCGACGTGAACCGCCCTGCCGCGATGGAACAGCTCCAGATCCTCGGCGCGCAGATCGGGGTCGACACGCTGCCGATCGTTGCGGGGCAGAGCCCCGTCGACATTGCCAAGCGCGCCAAGACGCAGGCCTCGCTCGGCGGCTACGACGTCTACATGCTCGATACCGCGGGCCGATTGCAGATCGACCAGGTGCTGATGGACGAGGTGGCGCAGGTCCATGCCGCCGTCTCCCCGCGCGAGACGCTGCTGGTGGTCGACGGCCTGACCGGCCAGGTCGCCGTCGAAGTGGCCGAGGAATTCGACGCCAAGGTCGGCGTGACCGGCGTCGTGCTGACGCGGATGGATGGCGACGGGCGCGGCGGCGCCGCCCTGTCCATGCGCGCCGTGACCGGCAAGCCGATCCGCTTCGTCGGCCTGGGCGAGAAGATGGACGCGCTCGAGACCTTCGAGCCCGACCGCATCGCGGGCCGCATCCTCGGGATGGGCGACATCGTCGCGCTGGTCGAGAAGGCCCAGGAGGTCGCGGACGTCGAGGCCCAGGAGCGCATGATGAAGCGCTTCCAGAAGGGTCTGTTCAACATGAACGACCTGAAGGGTCAGCTGATCCAGATGCAGAAGATGGGCGGCATGGAAGGCCTGATGGGCATGATGCCGGGCATGGGCAAGATGGCCAAGCAGATGGACAAGGCCGGGCTCGACGACAGCATCCTCAAGCGCCAGATGGCGCTGATCGATTCCATGACCAAGAAGGAGCGCGCCAACCCCGCCCTCCTGCAGGCCAGCCGCAAGAAGCGGATCGCCAAGGGTGCGGGCCTCGAGGTCAGCGAACTGAACCAGCTGCTCAAGATGCACCGCCAGATGGCGGACATGATGAAGAAGATGGGCAAGGGCGGCATGCTCAAGAAGGCCATGGGCATGATGACCGGCAAGGGCGGCGGCATGCCCGATCCCAGTCAGATGGACCCCGCCGCGCTCGAGGCTGCATCCAAGCAGCTCGGCCAGATGGGCGGCATGGGCCGGATGCCCGGCATGCCCGGCGGCGTGACGCTGCCCGCGGGCCTCGGGGGCATGAAGAAGAAGTGACCGGTCCCGCCTTCCACGACCTGAACGCCATCGCCCCGCTCGAGACCGAGCGGCTGGAGTTGCGCGTGCCCGTGGAAGCCGACTGGCCCGCCCATCTCGCCTTCGGCCTGTCGGACCGGATGCGCTTCACCGGCGGCCCGACGGATCGCTGGGGCGCGTGGCGCTCGTTCACGTCGATGCTCGGCCATTGGTTGCTGCGCGGCTATGGCTTCTGGCAGGTGCTGGAAAAACGAACCGGCACGCGCGTCGGCAAGGTCGGCGTGCTCTTCCACGATAGCTGGCCCGAGCCGGAGCTGGCATGGCACCTCTATGATGGCGCCACGGGGAAGGGCTACGCGACCGAAGCCGCCCGTGCCGCACGGGCAGATGCGTGGAACCGGCTGGGCCTCGGCCCGCTGATGAGCCCGATCGACCCCGAGAACCACGCCTCGCGTGCCGTGGCCGAGCGGCTGGGCGCGCGGCTGGAGGGCACCGATGCCCTTCTCGGAGAGACGGCCGAGATCTGGCGCCATCCCGCCCCGGAGGCCGCCGCATGATCACCTGCACCGTCCGCTACGAGCTCGACCCCGATCAGCTCGAGGCCTTCGAGGCCTATGCGAAGTTCTGGCTCCACAAGATCCCCGAGATGGGCGGCACCCATCACGGCTACCACATGCCGTTCGAGGGTCCGAACGACATCGCCTATTGCCACTTCTCTTTCCCGTCGCTGGCGGCCTACGAGGATTACCGCGACCGGATGCGCGCCGATCCCGAATGCCAGCGCGCCTATGCCCATGCGCAGGCGACGAGATGCATCCGCCGCTACGACCGCAGCTTCACGCGCCCCCTGATGGACGGCGCCTCGGCCGACGAGCTGGGGCTGTGACCGACACCGTGCTGCATATCCCGACGCTCGTGACCGAGCGCCTGACCCTCCGTGCGCCGCGCGCGGCGGATATGGACGCCTATGCCGCCTTTCGCGCCAGCGACCAGATGCGCCATCTCGACGGCCCCGCCAGCCGCGCGGCGGCGTGGGAGCATCTTGCCGGGGTCGCGGGCCAGTGGCTCCTTCGCGGCTACGGGCGCTGGATCGTGACGATGACCGGCGACGACGCGCCGCTGGGCGTGGTCGGCATCTACCACCCCGAGGACTGGCCAGAACCCGAGATCGGGTGGTCCGTGACCGCCGCCGCTGAAGGCCGGGGCATCGCGCGCGAAGCGGCGCTGGCGACCCGCGAGTATGCCTACCGCGTGCTGGGCTGGACCACGATCGCGAGCTTCATCGCCGCCGGGAACACCCGGTCCGAGGCCTTGGCGCAGCGCCTCGACTGCACCCCGGACGGCGTGTTCCCGCATGCGGAATACGGCGACATGACCATCTGGCGGCATCCCGCCCCTGAGGTCGCGGCATGATCGCGCCCGTCACCATACCCGTCGTCCCTGCCGCCGCGCGCACGGCGGCGGCGCTGGAGGCTGTCGTGCCCGTCCTGCGCACGAGCCGCACGGTGCTGCGCGCGCCGCGGCTGGGCGATTACGACGCGCTTCATTCGATCACCGGCAGCGCGCGCGGCGTCTTCGAGGGCGGTCCCTCGACCGAGGTCGAGAGCTGGGCCGATTTCTGCGGCATGACCGCGACCTGGCTGCTGCGCGGGCACGGGATGTGGACGGTCGAGACCCGCGCGGGCGCGGTTGCGGGCTTCGTCCTCATCGGGACCGAGCCGGGCGATGCCGAGCACGAGCTGGGCTGGCTGATGACCGATGCGTTCGAGGGCCGCGGCCTTGCGACCGAAGCCGCCCTTGCCGCGCGCGATCATGCCTGGGGCGCGCTTCGCCTGCCCTCGCTCGTCAGCTACATCGCGCCGGGCAACACCCGCTCCGAAGCCGTCGCGCGCCGCCTCGGGGCCGCGCCCGACGGCACGATGCTGGACGGTCAGATCAATGTCTGGCGCCACCCCCGGCCCGAGGGTGCGGCATGATCCCGACGCTCTCGACCGAGCGCCTGACGCTGCGCGCGCCCGAGCTGGGCGACCACCCGGCCTGTGCCGCGTTCTATGCGACCGAGCGGTCGCATATCGTCGGCGGCCCGCTCGACGAGGTCGGCGCGTGGAAGATCCTGACGAACGATGTGGGCCATTGGCATCTGCGCGGCTACGGCTGGTGGGCGATCGACGCATCGAAGGATGGCGGCGACGCCTGCGTCGGATCCTGCGGCTTCCACCTGCCCGCCGGGCGCCCCGACGTGGAACTGGGCTGGTCGCTCTATTCGGGCACCGGGCGGGGCTACGCCACCGAGGCCGCGCGGGCCGCACTCGACTGGGCCCGTCGGACCGGACATGCCGCCCGTTGGGGCCGCATCGTCAGCCATATCGACCGGGACAACACGGCGTCGCAGCGCGTCGCCACCCGCCTCGGCGCCATCGATACGGGCGAACCCGCGGCCCACGACACGGCCTGCACGATCTGGGAGCACGCGACATGAACGCCGCCATCCCCGTGCTGACCACCCGTCGCCTCGAACTCCGCGCGCCCGAGCCGCAGGACTACCCCGACTTCAAGGCGACCTTCTCGTCCTATCGGTCGCGGTTCATGGGCGGCCCGCTCAACCCGTACGAAGCATGGATGCTCTATGCCGCCGAGATCGGCCATTGGCAGATACGCGGCTTCGGCATGTGGATGATCCACGCGCGGGACGACGACCGCACCCTCGGGATGGCGGGCGGCTGGCAACCCGCCGGCTGGCCCGAGCGCGAACTGGCCTGGATCATCTGGCCGCAGGCGTCGGGCAACGGCTTCGCGCTGGAGGCCACGGATGCGGTCCGCCGCCATCTCTACGGCGCGGGCTGGACCGGAGCGGTCAGCTATGTCGACCCGAAGAACCTCGACTCGATCCGGCTCTGCGAACGGCTGGGCGCGTGGCGCGACGACGACGCGACCACGATCGACGGCAACGATGTCGTCTATCGCCACCCCGCGTCCGCGGCCCTCGCGGACACGCGCCTCTCCTGGGCCATCGCCCGCGAGATCGAGCATTACGCCGATCCGCGCCTCACCCCCGAGGGGATGCCCGTTGACTGATCGCCCCACCCCCGAGGAGGCCCCGATGACCGATGCCGCCACCCGCGCCGCCGCCCTTCTGGGCGAGCATCGCGCCTCGATCGACCGCCTCGACGCGGTCCTCGTCTACACGCTCGCCGAACGCTTCGCCCACACCCAGGCGGTGGGGCGGCTCAAGGCCAAACACGATTTGCCCCCGTCCGACCCGGACCGGGAGGCCACCCAGATCGCCAGGCTTGAAGCCATGGCGGTGGAGGCCGGGCTGGATCCCGGCTTCGCCAAGAAATTCCTCGGGTTCATCATCGAGGAAGTCATCCGACATCATCGGCAACATCAATCCTGATACACTGACCAAAGGACTAAACTTATGGCCATGAAGATCCGACTCGCCCGCGGCGGCTCCAAGAAGCGCCCGCATTATTCCATCGTCGCCGCCGACAGCCGCATGGCCCGCGACGGCCGCTTCATCGAGAAGCTGGGCACCTACAACCCGCTCCTGCCCAAGGACAGCGAGGAGCGCGTAAAGATGAACATGGAGCGTGTGCAGTACTGGCTCGGCGAGGGCGCCCAGCCCACCGACCGCGTCGCGCGCTTCCTCGAGGCCGCAGACGTGCAGCCCAAGAAGGTCCGCGCCAACATGAAGAAGGCCGAGCCGGGCAAGAAGGCCGTCGAGCGCGCGAAGGAGAAGACGGACAAGGCCGCCGCCGCCGTCGCAGCCGCCGCCGAGGCCGCCGCCTCGACGGCTGCCGAAGCCGCCGACACCGCGACCGACGCGGCAGCTGACGCCGCCGGGACCGCGACCGATGTGGCCGCCGCCGCCGCCGGTGCCGTGGCCGGGGCCGCCGCGTCGGCCGTCGAAGCCGTGGTCGATGCCGCGGCCGGTGCCGTCGAGGCCGTAACCGGCAACGACGACGACAAGAAGACCGAAGAGTGATCTTCGCCGGGGGCGGTTCCGATACCGCCCCCGAGATCCCGCCCCGTCACCAGATCGAAGGCCGCCACGATGAAGGATCACGTCTGTCTCGGGGCCGTCATGGGCAGCTATGGCGTACGCGGCGAAGTCCGCCTCAAGAGCTTTTGCGCCGACCCCTCGGCAGTCGGCGACTACGGCCCGCTCGCCGCGGATAACGGCACCGCCTATGCCGTCACCGTGTTGCGCCCGATCAAGGGCGGCTACGCCGTCCGCTTGTCGGGCGTCCCCCACAAGGAGGCCGCGGACGCCCTCAAGGGCCAGCGTCTCTGGGCGCCGCGCGACGCGCTGCCCGCCCTCCCCGATGACGAGTTCTACCATTCCGACCTGATCGGCCTCGTGGCCGTCGACACGGGTGGCGCCGATCTCGGACGGGTCCACGCGGTTCACGATCACGGCGCGGGCGACCTGCTGGAGGTTCGGCCCGCCGGGGGCGCGTCGGTGCTCGTGCCCTTCACCCAGGCGATCGTGCCGACCGTCGACCTCACGGCACGGCGGATCGTCATCGACCCGCCGCCGGGTCTCTTCGACGACGGCGCGGACGACGCGCCATCCGAATGACAGATCCCGCCCGCTCCCACGGCTCGAAGTCGATCCGCGCTTCGGCGGCGCCCCGCGACCTGATGGCCCCGGCGCCCCGCCCGGGCGCTTGGGCTGCGTCGGTCGTCACGCTGTTCCCCGAGGCGTTTCCCGGCGTGCTCGGTCACTCGCTCACGGGCACGGCACTGAAGGACGGGCTCTGGTCGCTCGACGTGACCGACCTGCGCCGCTTCGGCGAGGGGCGGCACCGCAAGGTCGATGACCGGCCCGCAGGCGGGGGGGCCGGGCTCGTGCTCAGACCCGATATCGTCGGCGCGGCGCTCGAGGCGGCGCGAGGGCCGGGACCGATGATCTATCTCAGCCCGAGGGGCCGCCCCTTCGACCAGGCCCGCGCCAGGCATCTCGCGGCCGGGCCGGGCGTCACCCTTCTCTGCGGGCGGTTCGAGGGTGTCGATCAGCGGGTGCTGGACGAATACGAGATGGAGGAGGTCAGCCTCGGCGATTTCGTCCTGACCGGCGGCGAGATCGCGGCTCAGGCGCTGCTCGACGCAACGATCCGCCTTCTGCCCGGCGTCATCGGCAATCAAGCCTCGACCGAAGAGGAGAGCTTCTCCGACGGTCTTCTCGAACACCCGCACTTCACCAAGCCCGCCGACTGGCAGGGCCGCACGATTCCGGCGGTCCTGACCTCGGGCGATCATGCCAAGGTCGCGGCCTGGCGGCGCGACCAGTCCGAGGCCCTGACCCGTACGCGGCGCCCGGGTCTTTGGGCGCGATACCTGGACACCAAACGTTAACCATCGCGCGCCGCTTCGATGTTCCGAAAATATGCCGGGGTCCGGGGCAGCGCCCCGGCCCTCTCCACTTGCGCCGCGCCGCCGCGCGATATACGACGCCGCATCACGTATCGCCCCGGTCCGCCGGGACGCTCTGCGTGGCCGCAAAGAACAGCCGTCCGGACCCAACCGGACAGGACATCATCCGGGGGCAAACCCCGTCGCAACCATAGGAGGGTCCGATGGACCTGATCGCTCAGATCGAGGCGGAGCATATCGCCGCTCTCGACAAGACCATTCCCGATTTCAAGGCCGGCGACACCATTCGCGTCGGCTTCAAGGTGACCGAGGGCACGCGCACGCGGGTCCAGAACTACGAAGGCGTCTGCATCAGCCGCAAGAACGGCTCGGGCATCGCCGGTGCGTTCACCGTCCGCAAGATCAGCTTCGGCGAAGGCGTCGAGCGGGTCTTCCCGCTGCATTCCACGAATATCGATTCGATCGAGGTCGTGCGCCGGGGCCGCGTTCGCCGCTCCAAGCTCTATTACCTGCGCTCGCGCCGCGGCAAGTCGGCCCGGATCGCCGAACAGACCAACTACCGTGCCCCGAAGGCCAAGGAGACCGTGTGATGAAAAAGGACCTGCACCCCGAATACCACACGATCAACGTCAAGCTGGTCGACGGCACCGTGGTCGAGATGCGCTCGACCTGGGGCGAAGAGGGCTCGCAGCTCTCTCTCGATATCGACCCCTCGGTGCACCCGGCCTGGACCGGCGGTACCTCGCGGCTGATGGACACCGGCGGCCGCGTGTCGAAGTTCAAGAACAAGTATGCCGGCCTCGGCTTCTGAGCCCGCCGCATATCTCGATGCGAACGCCGCCCCCCGGGGCGGCGTTCGTCGTTTCGGGCCCCACCGGCCGCGATCCGACGGAAATAAGGGTGAACGCGCGCGCGGACGCTTAACCTTCGGCCAGCCGCGCCCTATGGTCCGGCCGGGGAACGTGTGGGGGCACGCGCATGGCGCATATCATCGTCTTCGGAAACGAGAAGGGCGGGTCGGGCAAGTCCACGACCTGCATGCACACCGCCACCGCGCTGGCGCGGTCGGGCGCACGGGTCGGGACGCTCGATCTCGACCTGCGGCAGCAGACCTTCACGCGCTATCTCGAGAACCGGCTGGAATACGGCAAGCGGCACGGGGTCGAACTGCCGACGCCGATGGTTTCGGGCCTGCCGAAAGTGGATCGCGACGCCCTCCGCGAGGGTGAGAACCCGTTCGACAAGTCGCTCAGCCTTGCCGTGGCCGAGCTGGAAAAGACCTGCGACTTCATCGTGATCGACTGCCCCGGCTCGCATACGCGGCTGAGCCAGGTGGCGCACAGTCTCGCCGATACGCTGGTCACGCCGCTCAATGACAGTTTCGTCGATTTCGACCTTCTGGCGAAGATCGACCCGGATTCGGGAAAGATCCTCGGGCCGTCGGTCTATTCCGAGATGGTGTGGCACGCGCGGCAGCTGCGGGCGAAGGCGGGGCTTCAGCCGATCGACTGGATCGTGCTGCGAAACCGCCTTGGGGCGCAGGAGATGCACAACAAGCGCAAGATGGGCCAGGCGCTTGAGGACCTGTCGAAGCGGATCGGCTTCCGCGTGGCCCCAGGCTTCACCGAGCGGGTGATCTTCCGCGAGCTCTTCCCGCGCGGCATGACGCTGCTCGATCTCAAGGATATCGGGATCGCCAACCTCAACCTCTCGAACGTCGCCGCCCGGCAGGAACTGCGCGACCTGATCAAGGCGCTGAACCTGCCGGCGGTCGAACTGGCGTTCTGAGGGCCCGCGCCCTCAGTAGTAGCGCAGGGCCTTCGTCTTTCCGCGGAAGATCCAGTAGGCGAGAATCGTGTAGGCGAAGATCGTCGGCATCACGACCGCCGCCCCGATCAGGATGATCGCCAGCGCATCCGGCGAGGACGCGGCCTCCCAGATGGTGAGCTGTTCGGGCACGACATACGGGTAGAAGCTGTAGGCCAGCCCGAGGAAAGCCAGCGTGAAGAGCGCCAACGCGGTCACGAAGGGCACCCAGGCCCAGCGGTCGTTCTCGCCCGGCAGGTGGTGGAAGGATCGCCAGAGCAGCCACAGCCCCGCCAGAGACAGGATCGGCAGCGGCGAGAGATAGAGCATCGACGGCAGCGAGAACCACTTCTCCCAGATGCGGTCCGATACGAGCGGCGACGCGAGCGAGATCGCCCCGATTCCGACCACGAGCCCCCAGATGCAGTTCTTGGCCCAGCGGATCGCGTTGACCTGCAACTCGGCCTCGCCCTTGAGGATCAGCCAGGTCGCGCCGATGAACGCATAGCCCACGGTCAGCGCCAGCGCGCAGAGCGTCGCAAAGAGGAACGTCCCCCAGGTCAGGTCGAGGCCCATGACGTAGAGGCCCAGCATGAAGCCCTGCGCCAGCGTCGCCATGAGCGAGCCGGAGAAGAAGAGCGCGTTCCAGAGACCCTTGTACTTGGCGCGCGCCTTCACGCGAAACTCGAAGCTGACGCCCCGGAGGATCAGCCCGACCAGCAGGATGAAGACCGGGAGGTAGAGGGTCGTCAGGATCAGGCCATGCGCCGCCGGGAAGGCCACGAGGAGGAGGCCGACGGCGAGGACGAGCCAGGTCTCGTTGGCGTCCCAGAAGGGCCCGATCGAGGCGACCATCATGTCCTTCTGCGCGTCGTCATCCGCCAGCGGCGTCAGGATGCCCACGCCCAGGTCGTAGCCGTCGAGCACGACGTAGAGCAGGATCGAGAACCCCATCAGGCCCGCGAAGACGAAGGGCAGCCAGATGTCGGGCGCGTATCCGAAAAGCTCCATACCCGTCACTCCGCCGGGGCCATGCCGCGATCCTCGCGGGTGATGGCGTCGACAACCGCCTCGCCCGAAGCCGGGGTCATGGATTCAAGCGGCTCGTCATGGGCGGCCTTGACCGCAAGATAGGCGATCACGCCGACATAGGCGAAGAGGAGCGCCGCGTAGATCACGAGGTAGCCGATCAGGGTCGAGAGGACCATTCCGGCGGGCACCTGCGCCACCGCCTCGGCCGTTGTCATTACGCCGTTCACCAGCCACGGCTGGCGCCCGATCTCGGTCGTGTACCACCCGGCCAGCGTCGCGACCCAGCCCGAGAAGGCCATCGGAACCAGCGCCCAAAGCAGCGGCTTGGGCAGGTGCCGGACGAGGAAGCGGCGGTCCGTCCCGGTCTCGGCGCAGGGCTTCCGCCGCCAGAGGAAGGCGAGCGATCCCCACGAGATCAGGAGCATGGCCATGCCGGTTCCGACCATCGTGCGGAACGACCAGAACACCTTGTCGACCGGCGGGTGCAGGATGGTCCCGTCCTCGGCCACGAATTCATCCAGCGCGGGGATCGCGCCATCGGCCGAATGGGTCAGGATGATCGACGCCATGTTCGGGATCGCGATTTCGAGATCGTTTTCGCGCGTCTCGGAGTTGGGCAACGCGAAGAGCACGAGAGGCGTGTTGCCGTCGGTGTCGGACCAGTTGCCCTCCATCGCGGCGACCTTGGCCGGCTGGTATTCCATGGTGTTGAGACCGTGCAGGTCGCCCATGAAGATCTGGAGCGGGATCAGAAGCGCGCCGAAGGTGATGCCGACACGGATCTGGATGCGCACCGTCTCTTTCCGGTCGCCGCGGATGTAGCGGAAGGCCGCGACGCCCGCGATCACGAAGGCCACCGTCAAACCGCTCGCCAGCAGCATATGCGCCAGCCGGTAGGGCATGGACGGATTGAAGACGATCGCCCACCAGTCGGTCGCGTGGGCCACGCCGTCGATCATCTCGAAACCCTGGGGCGTGTGCATCCAGGAGTTCAGGACGATGATCCAGAAGGTCGACATGGTCGTGCCGAATGCCACGAGGAAGGTCGCCAGCGTGTGCAGCCAGCCCGGCACGCGGGAGAAGCCGAAGAGCATGATCCCGATGAACACCGCCTCGAGGAAGAAGGCCGTCATCACCTCATAGGCCAGAAGCGGCCCGGCGATATTGCCGACCTTTTCCATGAAGCCCGGCCAGTTGGTGCCGAACTGGAACGACATGGTGATGCCCGAGACGACCCCCATCGCGAAGCTGAGTGCGAAGACCTTCACCCAGAAGCGGTAGGCCTCCATCCACTTGAGATCGCCCGTCCACTGGAAGCGCAGCTTGAAGAACAGCAGGAACCAGCCCAGCGCGATCGTGATCGTCGGGAACAGGATGTGGAACGAGATATTGGCCGCGAACTGGATGCGGCTGAGGATGAGGGTGTCCATCATGCCGTTTTTCTCCGGAAGGGGTTGAGATTGGGTGCACGCTCGAGAAGGCCGCCCAGGCGGCGGCCCATCGTCATGAGCTGGACGAGGCGCTCGGTCTCAAGGCGCTCCATCTCGTCGTGGAAGGTGGTCATCATCTCGATCAACTCGCGCAGCTCGGCGATCCGCGCTTCTGCGTAGGGGTCACCCTGCGGGCCGGCCATCTCGAGCTCGCGCAGCTTGGTCAGCGTCGGGTCGATCTCGCGCTTGCGGCGCTGTGCCACGAGCGTGCGCACGATCTCCCAGAGGTCGTCGGGCGTGGTGAAGTAATCGCGCCGGTCGCCCTGGACATGGCGAAGCCGGACGAGATCCCAAGACTGCAACTCCTTCAGGCCCATCGACACGTTCGAGCGGCTGACGCCCAGACCATCGGTGATCTGCTCGGCATTGAGCGCGGTCTCGGAGATGAAGAGGAGCGCGTAGATCTGCCCGACCGTGCGCGCAATTCCCCACCGGCTGCCCATTTCGCCGAAATGCAGGATGAAGTCGCGTTGGAGCGGTGTCAGGGCCATCGGATCGCCGTTTCAGAAATTTCTGAAATGCATGTAAACCGCGCTCCGATGGCGGCTAGGGGGTGTGACAATCTATCCCCGCCGGGCCGGATCCCCCATCCGCCGCTCCAGCCGCCGGAGCCCGAGCGACAAGACGATCGTCATCGTGAGGTAAAGCAGAGCCACGACGTTATACGTCTCGAAATACCGAAAGTTCCCCGCCGCCGTCAGCTTGCCGAGCTGCGCGATGTCCATCACGCCAACGACGCTGACTAGCGAGGAATCCTTGACCATGGCGACGAAATCGTTGCCCAGCGGCGGCAGGATCGTGCGGATCGCCTGCGGCATGACGATGTGGCGGAACCGGTGCCATCGCTTGAGCCCCAGCGCCTTGGCGGCCTCGATCTGACCTGGGTCGATGGATTGCAGACCGGCGCGGAAGACCTCGGCGATGAAGGCCGAATAGGCGATCACGAGGGCAAGGACCGCGCGCCAGAGAAGCGGGAAGTCCCGTGTCCGCGCCTCCGGCAGGCCGATCCAGTTCCATAACGCCACGAGGCCGGGTGCGAGCACGAAGGCCACGTAGAGCAGCAGCACAAGGATCGGGATTCCGCGCACGATCTCGACATAGAACCGCGCGACCTGTCGGACGATCACGCTGCCCGAGAGCGACATGAGCGCGAGGCCGAGGCCCACGAGCGAGGCGGCCGTGAAGCCGGACGCGGTGACGAGGATCGTGATCCAGACGCCCCGCCGCAGGGTCGACAGCACCTGCCGCGTGCCGTCGTCGGTCAGGACCATGACGTAGGCCGTCCCGAGAAGGACGGCCACGGCCAGGAGCCACCACGGAAACTCGCGGTCGGGATCGGTGCGTGGGGACAAACTCTTGCTTAAGAGTTTGACCAAGCGTTTTCGGAGAAAACGCTCATCCCCCGATCTGGTACTCGACGAACCACTTCTGGTTCAGCGCCTCGATCGTGCCGTCGGAGGCCATGTCCGCGATGGCCGCGTTCATCGCCTCGACGAGGTCCGAGCCCTTGGGGAAGATGAAGCCGAAATCCTCGGTCCCGAGCGCCTCGCCGACGATCTTGAGGCCGCCATCCGAAGCGTTGACGTAGCCCTGCGCCGCCGTCGAATCCGAAAGCGCGAGGTCGACGTCTCCGGCCCGAAGCGCCTGAACGCCCGCACCGAAGGTTTCGAAAAGCTTGATGCGCGGGTTCGCCTCGTCGCCGTCGAGCACGTCGTAGACGGTGACGTAGAACGGCGTGGTGCCGGGCTGGGCCGCCGCCAGCAGATCGTCATCGGCGGCGAAGGAGGCGGCGTCGGTGAAACGGTCCTCGTCGCCGCGGACGATCATCTTCATCTCGGAGGTCATGTATTTGTCCGAGAAATCGACCATCTCCATCCGGTCCTCGCGGATGGTGATGCCCGTCATGCCCATGTCCATCTGGCCCTCGGAGACGGCGGGGATCATCGCGTCCCAGCTGATCTTGACGTAGTCGGGCGTGATGTTGATGCGCTCGGCGATCTCGGCCAGGGCGTCGTATTCCCAGCCGATCGCATCCCCGGTGGCGGGGTCCTTGAACTGGAGCGGCGGATAGGCGTCTTCGGTGGCGATGGTGACGGTGCGGCCGCCCAGATCGGGCAGATGGCCATCGGCGAAGGCGGGCGCCGCGAGCAGCGTCGCGGCCATGAGGGCGAGGGTTTTCATCTGGGGGATCCTCCTGTTGACCCCACGGATCATGGCGGAACCCCGGCGGGGCGCAAGGGCGTCAGATGTCGCCGCAGACCGGGCAATCGGCGCGGCGCTGCACGGTAATGCGCCGTGCCTCGGAATCGAGCCCGTCCCAGATGAACATCGCGCCCCGGAGCGTCGTCCCGGCCCCCGTGATCTCCTTGATCGCCTCGAGCGCCATCATCGACCCCACCACGCCCGGCAGCGCGCCGATTACACCCGCCTCGGCGCAGGACGGGGCGAGGCCTGCGGCGGGTGCCTCGGGAAAGAGGCAGGCCATGCAGGGCGCGCCGCCCGCGGGGTCGTAGATCGTGAGCTGACCTTCCCATTGGGTGATCGCACCCGCGACGACGGGACGCCCGGTGGCGACCGCGGCGGCGTTGACCACGGCGCGGGTCTCGAAGCTGTCGGTGCCGTCGACGACGAGGTCGTACTCCTCGAAGAGTTCGGGGGCGATCTCGGGGGTGAGGCGGCGGTTGTAGGTCCGGATCTCGACATGCGGGTTCAGCGCCACGACCGCGTCCCGCGCCGAGGCAACCTTGGGCATCCCCAGGCGCTCGTCGGCATGGACGATCTGGCGCTGCAGGTTCGACAGGTCGACCGCATCGTCGTCGATCACGCCGATCCGGCCGACCCCCGCCGCCCCGAGATAGAGGAGGACCGGCGCGCCGAGCCCCCCTGCCCCGACGACGAGGACCTTTGCGTCCTTCAGCCGCCGCTGCCCCGGCCCGCCGACCTCGCGCAGGGCGATATGGCGGGCGTAGCGGGTGAGTTCGGTTTCGGAAAAGGCGCCGGGCGCCGCCGGCATGCCCTCGCGCGCGGCCTCGGCGGCCTCGGCACGGGCCCGGACGCGACCCAGCCCCGCGCGATAGACGAGGATTGCGGCGACGAGTCCGCCGAGCACAAGCCATTGCCCCGGTCCACCGCCCAACTGCACCCGGATCGGGTGCCCGTCCGGCAACGCGAACATCGCGAAGAGCACCGCGACGTAGAGCAGCCCGATCATGTAGAGCCGCGCCTGAACCGGTGTCTTCAGCCACATGCCCAGCGCCCAGAGAGCGGCGGCAATGATGAGAACGAGCGTCATCGCCCGGTCGAGCCGAACCCGCCGGTGCCCCGCGTCGTCAGTCCCAGCTCCTCGACCTCGACCCAATTGGCCCGGATCACCGGCGCGATCACCGCCTGCGCGATCCGCATCCCGTGGGTGACCTCGAACGGCTCGGGGCCGTGATTGATCAGGATCACGCCCAGCGGACCGCGATAATCGGCGTCGATGGTGCCGGGGCTGTTGAGAAGCGTGACCCCATGCTTCAGGGCCAGGCCCGAGCGCGGCCGAAGCTGCATCTCGTAGCCCAGCGGAAGCGCCACCCGCAGGCCCGTCGGGACCAAGGCCCGGCCTCCGGGCGGCAGGGTGATCGTCTCGCCGCCGGTATCGGCATGGAGGTCGGCACCCGCCGCGCCCTGGGTGGCGTAGGTCGGCAGCGGCAGATCGGGATCGCCATCGGGATCGCGGACCACGTCGACGGAAAGCGGGGTCATGCGAGAGCCTCGGCGATGCGCTGCGCCAGCCGCCGCGCGGTTTCGGTCTTCGACAGGCGGGGCCACGGCTCGGCCCCGGCATCGGTGATAAGCGTCACGGCGTTCTCGGTGCCGCCCATGATGCCGGTCGTGGGCGAGACATCGTTGGCCACGATCCAGTCGCACCCCTTGCGCGCGCGCTTGGCGGTCGCGTGGGTCACGACGTCGCCCGCCGCATCGCCCGTCTCGGCAGCGAAGCCCACGACGAGCGCGGGGCGCCGGTTGCCCTTCGACACGGTGGCGAGGATGTCGGGGTTCTCGGCGAAGCTCAGGACCGGCAGGCCGTTGCCGTCTTTCTTCATCTTCGCGGCGCTCGCGTTCTCGACCCGCCAGTCGGCGACCGCGGCGGCCATGACCGCGACATCGGCGGGCAGCGCGGCCTCGACGGCGCGGCGCATCTCCTCGGCGGTCTGGACGCGGATCACGTCGACCCCGTCCGGCGGGGCGACATCGGCGGGGCCGGTCACGAAGCTGACCCGCGCCCCGAGATCGCGGAGCGCCGCCGCGATCGCGGTGCCTTGCGCGCCCGAGGAGCGGTTCGCGATGTAGCGGACGGGGTCGATGGGTTCATGCGTCGGCCCGGAGGTGACGAGCACGTGCCGCCCGGCCAACGGTCCGTCGGCGAAATGCGCCTCGATCGCGGCCAGCACGTCCGGGATCTCGGCCAACCGTCCGGGGCCGAACTCGCCGCAGGCCATGGGTCCCTCGACCGGGCCGACCACCTTGATGCCGTCGGCCAAAAGGGTCGCGAGATTGCGCTGCGTGGCGGGATGCTCCCACATGCGCACGTTCATCGCGGGCACGATCATCACCGGCTTGTCCGTCGCCATCAGCAGCGTCGTCGCGAGGTCGTCGGCCAGCCCGGCGGCCATCCGGCCCATCAGGTTGGCGGTGGCGGGGCAGACGACCACGAGATCGGCGGCGCGGCTCAGCTCGATATGGCCCATCTCGGCCTCGTCGGTCAGGTCGAAGAGATCGCGGTACACCTTCGACGCGGCGAGTGCGCTGGCCGAGAGCGGGGTGACGAATTCCTCCGCGGCGCGGGTCAGGACCGGGGTCACGGTGGCGCCGCGCTCGCGCAGGCGGCGGATGAGGTCGAGCGACTTGAAGGCCGCGATGCCGCCCCCGATCACCAGCAGGATTCGTCTGTCGGTCAGCATGGACGGGCCACCTCCTGCCGCAGGTCTAGGCCAGCGGCGGCGTCAGCGGAAGGCGTCGCAGGGATCGGGCCGCTCGGGGGCAGGCGCGTCGAAGACGACATCGCCGCCGGGCGGAACGCGCCCGTCCTCGCCCTGCACGACCACGATGATCGCGACATCGGGCCGGACGCGCGCGATGGCAGCGGGCACACCCCAGTCGCGGCGCGCATGGCCGTTGCCGGTGATCAGGACGACCGGCGCGCCGTGGGCGTCGAGCGCCGCGAGCGTGCGGGCAGCGAACTGCGCATCGATGGCGCGTTGGCGGTCGACGAATTGCGGCAGGAGGTGCGCGGGCAGCGCGTCGCAATGGACGGCGGCCTGCAATGCCTCGCGTTCGGCCTGCTGTTCGTCGGGCAGCGGCGCCCCGAGATCGTAAGGCGCCAAGTCCCCAGGCGTGCCGGCCGCGCCGACGATTGCCCCGTCCGAGGCGGCCATGATCTGCGCGTAAAAGCCGATGTCGGGCCAGCCGCTCTCGTCCCAGTCGAGCATCGGTCCCAGCGTCTCGGCGGTGCGGGGGGTGTCGGGTCCGATGCGATCGGCCTGTTCATCGGTCAATTGCTCGAAGATCACGGCCTTGGGTGCAAGCATGGCGACCAACTCGGCCTGACGGCGATGATGCTCGGGATTGCCGTGGATTTCGCCGATCACGTAGATCGTTGCATCCGGCAGGTCGGCGGCAAGGACCGCGCCGGTCCAGAGGATCAGCGCGGCGGCAATGGCAGCGCTTGGGTTCAAACGAGGAAGCCCAGAACCTCGCGGGACTGCTTTTCGAGCGACTTGCGCATCTTGGCGAAGGCCGCCGCCTCGAGCTGGCGCACCCGCTCCTTCGAAAGCGACAGCTCGTTGCCGAGGCTCTCCAGCGTGCGGGGATCTTCGCGCAGCTTGCGCTCGCGGACGATGAAGCGCTCGCGGTCGTTCAGCGCCGAGAGCGCCGAGAGCAGCCATTCGCGCAGCATCGCTGTGTCATGCTTCAACTCGACGTTCTGGTCGGCCTGGTCGGCATCGTCCTCGAGCGTGTCGATCCACTCGCGCCCGTCCTCGTCCGAGGATTGCGTGGCGTTGAGGCTGAAATCGGAGCCCGAGAGCCGGCCTTCCATCATCTCGACGTCATGCAGCGGCACGCCGACTTCCTTCGAGATCGCCTCGCGCATCGTCTGGCGGTCGAGGATCACGCCGTCAGCCAGCGCCTCGCGCTCCAGCCGGGCCTGAACGCGGCGCAGGTTGAAGAAGAGCGACTTCTGGCTGCTGGTTGATCCGGTGCGGACCATCGACCAGTTGCGCATCACGTAGTCCTGGATCGACGCCTTGATCCACCACACCGCGTAGGTCGAGAACCGGACGCCGCGATCGGGGTCGAACTTCTCGGCCGCCTTCATCAGGCCCAGTCCGGCCTCCTGGATGAGGTCGTTCATCGGAGCGCCGTAGCGCTTGAACTTGGCGGCCATCGAAATGGCGAGGCGCATATAGGCGGTGATCAGGCGATGGAGGCTTTCCTCGCAGCGGTCGTCGCGCCAGGCGTAAGCGAGCCGAAGCTCGGTTTCGGCGTCGAGTAATTCCGCCTTCATGGCCTTGCGGGACAAGGAGGTGTCGCGATTGAAATCCAGTGCCATGTCTTGCCCCCCGAGGGTCGATGCGATGGTGAGGCTGGTCAGGCCACCGAAAGATCGTTCAGATGGGGAAGACTCCCCCGCGCGGAAAAGTTCCGAAGAAATGTCCCTCAATTTCAAGTTGACTCTCGTGCTCGGCCATGCGGCCTCGGGAAAGAGCCGGTTCGCGGAAAAGCATGCAATAGCATACGGCTACGCGCGGACTTATGTCGCGACCGCCAGAATCCTTGATAAAGAGATGCAATCCAAGGTTGTAGCGCATCGCGCCGACCGGGGGCCGGACTGGACGCTGGTGGAATGCGACCGCGACTTGGCGGCGGCCTGTTCACAAGCCCGTGATCGGCAGGTCTGGCTGATCGATTGCGCCACGATGTGGCTGACGAACCTGATGATGGACGAGGCCGAGTGGCGCCCCGCGGCCGAAGCGTGGATCGCGGCGATGGCGACGTCGCCGGCCCGCTTCGTGGTCGTCTCGAACGATGTCGGCGGCGGCGTGACGCCGGACAACGCGCTGGCCCGGCGCTTCCAGCGGGCGCAGGGCGCGCTCAACCAGATGCTGGCCGAGGCGGCGGACGGCGTGGCGCTCGTGACCGCGGGCTTGCCGCAATGGCTGAAGTGACGCGGCTCTGGCTCGTCCGTCACGGGCCGACCCATGCCAAGCGGATGATCGGCTGGACCGATCTGCCCGCCGACCTGACCGACACGGCTGCGCTCGACCGGCTGCGCGCGGCGCTGCCGGATGCGCCCGTCATCAGCAGCGACCTCGTCCGTGCCACCGCCACGGCGGATGCCATCGCCGGGGCGCGACCGCGCCTGCCGCATGACCCCGACCTGCGCGAGTTCCACTACGGCGCCTGGGAGGACCAGACCTTCGACGCGATCGACAGCCCTGCGCTTCGCCGCTACTTCGACGATCCCGGCCCGCATCGTGCCCCCGGTGGCGAGAGCTGGAACGACGTGGCCGCCCGCGTCGGGCGCGCGCTGGCCCGCCATGCGGAGGGCCCGGACCTGATCGTCGTCGCCCATATGGGCGTGATCCTGACCCAATGGGCGCGGGCGACGGGGTTGAAGCCGTTCGATGCCCTGGCACAGAAGATCGACAACCTCAGCCTGACCCGCATCGACCTGCACCAGGGCGGGATGGTGCCGGTCTCAGCCAACCGTCTCTGACCCGCGAAGGACATCCACATGACTCACCAGATCCTGATCGGCGACCGCGCCTATTCGTCCTGGAGCCTGCGCGGTTGGCTCCTGTTCCACGCGTTCGGCCTGCCGGTCGAGGAGCACCGCACGAAAATGTATTCGGACGACTTCGCGCGCGATCTCGAAGCCTGGGCCCCGGCGCGCACGGTGCCGACGGTGCGCACCCCCGAGGGCGGCCTCCTGTCGGACAGCCTCGCCATCGCCGAGCATCTGGCCGAAACCTTCCCCGAGGCCGGCCACTGGCCGCGTGAGGCGAAGGCCCGCGCGCTCGCCCGCTCGATCGCCGCCGAAATGCATTCGGGCTTCACCGCGCTGCGCGGCGCCTGCCCGATGAACCTGCGCGTGAAATGGGAGGGGTTCGAGGCGAGCGAGGCGGTCGCGGCGGATCTCGCGCGGCTCTCCAGGCTCTGGACGCTGGCGCGCGGGATGGCCGGGCAGGCTGCGAACGGGGGCCCGTGGCTCTTCGGGGCCTATGGCGCGGTCGATGCCTTCATGGCGCCCGTTGCGATGCGCATCGCGGGCTACGGCCTCGCCACCGACGACGTGATGGCGCCCTATGTCGACGCGCATCTGCACCACCTCCCACTCCGGCGCTGGCGGGCGATGGGCGAGGCGCGGAACCGCACGCTCCACGAATACGACATGGACCTCGCGACCGGCCGCTTCCCGATGCCCCGACCGATCGCCGCCGAAGCGGTGGCGAACGGCCCCTCGGCCAACGCGGCCTGTCCCTATTCCGGCCTGCCGGTGACGCATTTCCTGAAGGTGGACGGCCGCATCTGGGGGTTCTGCAACGCGTTCTGCCGGGACAAGACGATGCACGACCCCGAAGCCTGGCCGGCCTTCATGGCTCTCCTCGACAAGCCGGCCCGATAGCCCGCCCGGCGGGCGGCATTAACCCTATCCTAACCCTGTGCGAGCGACATACGGGGTGACAGGGAAGGGCCCCCGCATGCTGGCACATACCACGACGGTGGCGTTCGAGGGTCTCGAAGCCCGTGCCGTGGACGTGCAATGCGCGGTCTCGCCCGGCCTGCCCGGCTTCTCGATCGTCGGCCTGCCCGACAAGGCGGTGTCCGAGGCGCGCGACCGCATCCGCACCGCGCTGGCCGAGCAGGGCATCGCGCTTCCCTCGAAGAAGGTCACGGTGAATCTCTCGCCTGCCGACTTGCCGAAGGAGGGCGCGCATTTCGACCTCCCGATCGCGCTGTCGTTGCTGGCGGCGCTGGAGCTGGTGCCGGCTGAGGCAGTCGCCCGCGCGGTCAGCATCGGCGAGATGTCCCTCGACGGCAGCCTCGTCGCGGTGGCGGGGGCGTTGCCCGCGGCGGTGACGGCGGGATCGCTCGACGCGGATCTCCTCTGCCCCGAAGCCTGCGGCCCCGAAGCCGCGTGGGTCGGGGCGACGCCGGTCTATGCGGCGCGATCGATCAAGGCTCTGATCGACCACCTGACGGGCAACGCGCCGCTCGACCGGGCCGCGAGGGGTCGCCTGCCCGACCCGATCGCCGGACCCTGCCTGCGAGATGTGCGGGGACAGGAGCGCGCCAAGCGCGCCCTCGAGATCGCCGCCGCTGGTCGCCACCATCTCCTCATGTCCGGGCCGCCGGGCGCGGGGAAGTCGATGCTGGCCGCGCGACTGCCGGGCCTCCTGCCGCCGCTCTCGGCGATGGAATCGCTTGAAACCTCGATGATCCATTCGCTCGCCGGTACGCTGGACGAGGGCGGCATCCTGCAGGCGCGGCCCTTTCAGGAGCCGCACCATACCGCGTCGAAGGCGGCCATCGTCGGCGGCGGCAAGCGCGCGGGGCCGGGGCAGATCAGCCTCGCCCATAACGGCGTGCTCTTCATGGACGAGTTCCCGGAGTTCCAGCGCGAGGTGCTCGAATCCCTCCGACAGCCCATCGAGACGGGCGAGGTGACGATCGCGCGCGCCAATGCCCATGTCCGCTATCCCTGCCGCTTCCTTCTGGTGGCCGCCGCCAATCCTTGTCGCTGCGGGATGCTGTTCGATGCCGATGCCGCCTGTTCGCGCGCGCCGGTCTGCGGCGAGGATTACATGAAGAAGATCTCCGGGCCCCTGATGGATCGGTTCGACCTGCGCCTCGAAGTGCCCGCGGTCGAGATCGCGGACCTGTCCCTGCCGCAATCGGGCGACGGCTCGGCCGAAGTGGCGACCCGCGTGGCCGCCGCCCGCGCCCGGCAGGCCGAGCGCTTCGCGGACGATCCGGCGGTGACCGTGAATGCCGACGTCGCGGCGGACGCGCTGGCCGAGGTGGCGACGCCGGACGCGGATGGGCAGGACATGCTCCTGAAGGCCGCGGACCGGTTCCGCCTCTCGGCGCGCGGGTATCACCGGGTGCTCAAGGTCGCGCGCACCATCGCCGATCTCGACGCCAGCGACGGCGTCCGCCGCCCGCATGTGGCCGAAGCGCTGTCCTACCGGCTGGTGACCCAGCCCTAGGCGCGCCGGCGCTCGATCGCATCCCAGATCAGGGCGGCGGCATCGGTGCCGTCGAAGCGACGGAGTTCCTGCAGTCCTGTGGGCGAGGTGATGTTGATCTCGGTCAGCCAGTCTCCGATCACGTCGATCCCGACGAAGATCTGGCCCGCCTCGCGCAGGCGGGGGCCGATCGCGGCACAGATCTCGCGATCCCGCGCGGTCAGGTCGACCTTCTCGGGACGGCCGCCGACATGCATGTTCGACCGGGTCTCGCCCGCGGCGGGGACGCGGTTGATCGCGCCGACCGGCTCGCCATCCACAAGGATCACGCGCTTGTCGCCCTTCGAAACGGCTGGCAGGAATTTCTGCATGATCAGCGGCTCGCGATTGATCGCGCTGAACATCTCGTGGAGCGAGTTGAGGTTGCGGTCCTCGGGCGTCAGGCGGAACACGCCTGCGCCGCCATTGCCGTAGAGGGGCTTCAGGACGACGTCGCCATGCCGGGCCTTGAAGTCCTTCAGCGTCTCGAGGTCGCGCGCGATGGCCGTCGGCGGTGTGAGATCGGGGAAGTCGAGCACCATCAGCTTCTCGGGCCAGCCCCGAACCCAGGTGGGGTCGTTGACCACGAGCGTGTCGGGGTGGATGCGGTCGAGGAGGTGGGTGGTCGTGATGTAGGACATGTCGAAGGGCGGATCCTGCCGCAGCCAGATCACGTCCATATCGGCGAGGTCGAGCATCTCGAGCGGGCCGAGATCGACATGGTTGCCGACCTCGCGGCGCAGCGTCATGGCCTGCCCCTTGGCGACGATGCGCCCTTCGACATAGGCGAGCCGTTCCGGCGTGTAGTAGTGGATCTCGTGCCCGCGCGCCTGCGCGGCGATCGCCAGCTCGAACGAGCTGTCGGCGTCGATATTCACATCTTCGATCGGGTCCATCTGGAAGGCGACGCGAAGCGGTGCGGCGGACGGGGTATCGGACATCGGGGCCTCCAGCCTGGCATGTCCGTTCTAGATGGCGCAGCCGCGACGGGGAGGCAACGTGCCCTGCGCGGGACCGCCCCTGCGCAGATGCGCAGCCCGGAGCCGCACGACCGATCAGCAGGTATAGAGCGCGTTCTCGATGATCTCGATTCGGCCGGTGGCATCGACGAGGGCGACATCGAAGCGGACGCAACTGTTCAGCCCGTCGGGAAGCCCGGCCATGTATTCGCCCGCGCAATCGAACATGCGCTTCGTCTGACGGGGCGTGATGCGCTGGGCCGCGGCGGCGTGGGTGTCGCTTTTCTTGACCTCGACGAAGACCGTCTCGTCGCCGTCGGAGACGATCACGTCGATCTCCCCGCCCTGGCCGCGCCAGCGTTTGGCCAGCACGGGGCAACCGGCACGGGCATAGAGGCGCGCCACACCGTCTTCCGCCGCGAGGCCGGCATGGTATGACATCGATCCGCTCATCCGTCGTCCTTCATCCGAAGCGCCAGGTCGTAGATCAGCTTACGCGACACACCGGTCCGTTCGGAAACGTCTTTTACCGCGGATTTTACCGACCCGCCCTCCATCGCGGCGGCCAGTTCCGCGCGGAGCGAGGCCTCATCGGCCTCCGCGCGCGCGGCGCGGTCGATCACGACGACGATCTCGCCGCGCGGAGTTTCAGCCGCGTAGGCCTCCGAGAGCGCGACGAGATCGCCCGTCCGCACCTCCTCGAACTTCTTCGTCAACTCTCGGCAGATCGCGGCGCGGCGGGGTCCGAGGGTGGCGGCGGCGTCCCGCAGGAACGCCGCGAGCCGCTTGGGCGACTCGTAGAGGACCAACGTGGCCGGCACGTCGCCAAGCTCGGCCAAGGCCGCCTTCCGCGCCGCCGATTTCGGCGGCAGGAAGCCCGCGAAGAGGAACCGGTCGGTCGGGAGGCCCGCGACGCAGAGCGCGGCCAGCACCGCGCTGGCCCCCGGTGCGGCGCGCACTGCGATCCCCGCCTCGCGCGCCTCGACCCCCAGCTGGAACCCCGGATCGGCCACCAGCGGCGTGCCCGCCTCGGACATGTAGGCGACCGACTTGCCGTCGCGCAGCGCCGCCATCAGCCGCGGTCGCGCGGCGGGGCCGTTGTGGTCGTGATAGGGCACCAGCGCTCGATCACCGAGTGCGATGCCGTGGATCTCCATCAGGCGGCGGAGCGAACGCGTGTCCTCGGCCGCCAGCACGTCCGCCCCGCCCAGAAGATCGAGCGCGCGCAGCGTGATGTCGCGCGCCGCCCCGATGGGCACCGCCACGAGGTGGAGCCCCGGTTCGATCGTGCCGCTTCCCGCCATTTCGCTCCCTCGCCCCATTCGTCGTTTACGCGCCCCGGAGCGCGCACTAGCTTGACCGCGAACAAGATATGCCCGGACACGGGCGAGTTCCGGGGAGCACACCACAATGTCCATCACGTCCGTCCGATCGCTATGGGTCTCACTGGCAGGGCGCGCGCGCAAGGCGGCGGGGCTCGCCCTCGTATCCGGCGCACTCGCCGCCTGTAATGTCGCGCTGCCCGGCGGCGGCTCGGGCGGGGCCGGGGTCAGCGGCAGCGGCGCGACCGAAGTGGCGCTCCTGGTGCCCCACGGGTCGAGCCGCGGCACCGATGCGGGCGTCGCGCGCAGCCTCGAGAACGCGGCCCGGCTTGCGGTGGCGGATCTGGGCGCGGGCGCGGTCAACCTGACGGTCTATCCGACGCAGGGCACGCCCGGCGGCGCAGCGGGCGCGGCGTCGCAGGCCGTCGCCGCGGGCGCGCAGGTGATCCTCGGCCCGCTCTATGCGGACAACGCGGCGGCCGCCGGGGTCGCGGCGGCGGGATCGAACGTCCCCGTGCTCAGCTTCTCGAACAACACATCGATCGCGGGCGGCAATGTCTGGGTGCTCGGCAACACCTTCGAGAACACCGCCGAACGCCTGCTGACTTATGCCGCGCGTCAGGGTCGCAACCGCGTGCTGGTCACCCATAACGACCAGACCGCCGGCCAGATCGCGCAGGCCGCGATCGTGCGCGCCGCGCAAGGATCGGGCGCGCAGGTGACCGGATCGGTCGCCTACGACCTCAGCCAGCAGGGCATCGTCTCGGCCGTCCCGACCATCGCGGCGCAGGCGCGGGCGACCAATTCCAACGCGGTCTTCCTGACGGGCAACACATCCGGCGACCTGCCGGTGATGGCGCAGCTCCTGACCGAGGCCGGGATCGGCGGCGAGGAGTTCCGCTTTCTCGGGCTGACCCGCTGGGACATCCCCGCCGAGGCGGTCCAGCTTCCGGGCCTGCAGGGCGGCTATTTCGCGCTGCCCGACCCCGCGCCGGGCCAGCAATTCGCCGCCCGCTACGCCGCGGCCAATGGCGGCAATCCGCATCCGCTGGCCGGTCTGGCCTATGACGGGATGGCCGCGATCGGCGCCATCGCACGCAACGGCGGCACGGTGGGGCGCTCCACGCTGACGAACCGCGCTGGCTTCGCGGGCACGAACGGGGTATTCCGCCTGCGCGCAGACGGCACGATCCAGCGTGCGCTGGCCGTCGCGCAGATCGTGAACCGTCAGATACAGGTGGTCAGCCCTGCCCCCAACAGCCTCGCCGGTTCGTAACGCACCGGCCGCCCTCGCCCTCGCCCTGCCCCCCGCCCCCGCCGCGCCCCTGATCGCGGCGGAGGCGGAGATCTTCGACGAGCGCGCTGTCGCGGCGGCACTGGCCGCGGCGGCACGCTCGGAGGATCCGCGCCGCGAGACGGTGGCGATCCTCGGGGCCGCGCAGGACCGGGGCCGGGCGGCGATCGCCGCGGGCTTCGCCGATGACCCGACACGTGCGCGCCGCGTCACCCAATCCTACGCCTTCCTGACCGACCGGCTGGTGCAATGCGTCTGGGCCATGGCCACGGGCGTCCTGCACCCCTGCCCCACCCCGACCGAGGGCGAGCGGTTCGCCGTGCTCGGCGTCGGCGGCTATGGCCGGGGCGAGATGGCGCCGTTTTCGGACGTGGACCTTCTGTTCCTGACGCCGTGGAAGGTCACGCCCTGGGTCGAGAGCGTCGTGGAATCGATGCTCTACATGCTCTGGGACCTGAAGCTGAAGGTCGGGCATTCGACGCGCACGGTGAAGGATTGCATCCGGCTCGGGCGCGAGGATTTCACCATCCGCACCGCGCTTCTGGAACAGCGGCCCATCTGCGGCGACGCGGATCTCGCGGGCGAATTGCAGGCGCGGCTCTGGTCCGATCTCTTCGCGGATACGGCTCCTGAATTCATCGAGGCCAAGCTCGCCGAACGCGCCGAGCGGCACCGCAAGCAGGGTGGCCAGCGCTACATCCTCGAGCCGAACGTCAAGGAGGCAAAGGGCGGCCTGCGCGATCTCCAGACGCTCTACTGGATCGCCAAGTATCGCTACCATGTCGACACGACGGCAGCGCTCGTCGATCTGGGCGTCTTCACCGCCGAGGAGTTCGCCGCCTTCGAGGCGGCCGAGCGGTTCCTATGGTGCGTGCGCTGCCACCTGCACCTGATAGCGGGGCGCGGTGCGGATATCCTGTCCTTCGACATGCAGGTCGATGTCGCCGCGCGCATGGGCTACTCGGACCATGCCGGACGGCGCGCGGTCGAACACTTCATGCAGGCCTATTTCCGCCATGCCACCCGCGTGGGGGAGCTGACGCGGATCGTTCTCGTCGCGCTCGAGGCCGACAATGTGAAATCCGAGCCGGGGCTTCTCGCGCTCTTCAAGCGCCGCCGCCGGGTCCGCGCGCCCTATGTCGAGCGGCAGGGCCGGCTGGACGTGGCCGACGAGGCGGCCTTTCTCGGGACCAAGCTGAACCTGCTGGGCATCTTCGAGGAGGCGCTGCGCACCGCGCTCCTCCTGCATCCGCACGCGATGCGCCTCCTGGCGGCGAACCGTCACCTGATCGATCAGCAGATGCGCGAGGACCCGGAGGCGGCGAAGCTGTTCCTCGGGCTCCTCCTCAAGCACGGCAATCCCGAACGCGCCCTGCGGCGGATGAACGAGCTGGAGATCCTCTCGGCCTTCATCCCCGAATTCGCGCCCATCGTCGCGATGATGCAGTTCAACATGTATCACAGCTACACGGTCGACGAGCACACGATCCAGGTGATCTCGAACCTCGCGCAGATCGAGCGGGGCGAGCGGATCGAGAGCCTGCCGCTCTGCTCGGGCATCCTCGAGAAGGGCGTGAACCGGCGCGTGCTCTACGTCGCTCTCCTCCTCCATGATATCGGCAAGGGACGGCCCGAGGACCACTCGATCCTCGGCGCGCGGATCGCCCGTACGGTCGCACCCCGGCTGGGGCTGAAGCCGAAGGAATGCGAGACCGTCGAATGGCTGGTGCGCCATCACCTGCTGATGAGCGACATGAGCCAGAAGCGCGACATTTCCGACCCGCGCACCGTCCGCGACTTCGCCAAGGCGGTGAAGACCCGCGAGCGTCTGGACCTGCTGACGGTGGTGACGGTCTGCGACATCCGCGGCGTCGGCCCGAACGTCTGGAACAACTGGAAGGCCCAGATGATCCGCGCGCTGCACCGGGCGACGGCGGCGGCGCTGGAGAACGGGCTCGAGGACGTCAACCGCGAGACGCGCGAGGCCAAGGCCAAATCCCTCTTCCGCACGGCGCTGCCCGACTGGCCCGAGGCCGACAAGCGCGCCGAGATCGGCCGCCATTACGGCCCCTATTGGCAGGGCATTCCGACGGCGGCTCAGGTCCGCTTCGCCACGCTCCTGCGCGACCTGCCCGACGGCGAGGTCCGGGTCGAGCTGGAGGCCGACGAGGAACGCGACGCGACCCGCGTGCTGATGGCCTGCCAGGACCATCCGGGCATCTTCTCGCGGCTGGCCGGCGCGCTAAGCCTTGTCGGCGCGAACATCGTGGACGCGCGGACCTACACTTCGAAGGACGGCTTCGCGACCAGCGTGTTTTGGCTGCAGGATGGCGACGGCCACCCCTACGAGGCGTCGCGCCTGCCGCGGCTGCGCTCGATGATCGAGAAGATCCTGAAGGGGGAGGTCGCCACCCGTGCCGCCCTCGAAGGCCGCGAGATCAAGAAGCGCGAGCGCAAGTTCCAGGTGAAGACCAACATCGATTTCGACAACGAGGGGTCCGAGATCTACACCATCATCGAGGTCGACACCCGCGACCGCCCCGGCCTCCTCTACGACCTGACGCAGGTGCTGGCGCAGTCCAACATCACCATCGCGCAGGCCGTGATTGCGACTTACGGCGCGCAGGTGGTGGACGCGTTCTACGTCAAGGACCTGTTCGGCCTGAAGCTCTGGTCGAAGGACAAGCAGGCCGCGCTAGAGAAGAAGCTGCGCGCCGCCATCGACCGCGCGGCCGAGCGCGCGGGGGCGTGAGGGGGATGGCGACCCTCGGGTTCCGCCTCCGCTCCGACTACTCGTCGTAGAGGCGGTTCTTCTCGTTGTTCTGGGTCAGTCGCTCGATCTCTTCCAGGGGGGTGTCGAGCGATCCATGAGCCTTGAGGGCAAACCCGTAGGTCGGCAGCCCTTCGATGGACGCCGCCTTCTCGGGCTCCCAGAGCCCGGATCGGATCACGGCTTTCCCGCAGTGATAGAAGGCTTCGGCGACATGGACGATGACGACGAAGTCCGGGACCTTGCCCTCGACGGCCAGTTGGGATCGCAGGTCTTCGTCCCGGACGATCTGCGCGGTGCCGTTCACGCGGACCACTTCGCGTCGATTGGGCACCATGAACATCAGGCCGATATGTCCGGTTTCGAGGATATTGAGAAAACTGTCGAAGCGGTGATTGCCGGGCCGGTCCGGGATGGCCAGCGTCTGGCGGTCGAGCACCTTCACGAACCCCGCCGGGTCGCCCTTCGGGGATACGTCGACAGCCCCGTCTGCGGAGACCGTTGCCATGGTCAGGAACGGGGATCGCTCGATCCAGACGCGGACGTTGTCGTCGACATGATCGATGACCTTATGGACCTGCCGCTCGAAGGTTCCCGGAATGACGGTCCGGATCTCGGATTCCGATGTGACGATATGCTTGGGTTCATACATGGCTTCCGGCCTTCCTGATGACGGACAGTTCGGCAACACCTGTCCCCAATGTAGGAGCAACCTCGCGATCCTGTCCAATTGCCGGACAGACGGGATGGAGATCAGGAGATGCCAGAATCGCCCGTCTATATGTGCGTTGGCCCCGTCTTCGATCGGTCCAGCGGGATGCGTTGGTGCCGTAGAAACCGGTGCGGCCTATGGAAAGGCCTGCTCCGGTCCCGACAGGCGCGGAATGTATCAGCGCCCTGTCCCCCCAAGTCGCCACCCGATAGACCGCTTGCAACGCATCGCTGCCAAGGACCCCGCCCATGGCCCCCCGCCTGATCAAAGGCTTCCTCACCGTCGGTGGCTGGACCCTGCTCAGCCGCGTCCTCGGGTTCGTGCGCGACATCCTGATCGCGCGATTTCTCGGGACGGGCGCGGTGGCGGAGGCGTTCTTCGTGGCGTTCAGCCTACCGAACATGTTCCGACGCTTCTTCGCCGAGGGCGCGTTCAACATGGCGTTCGTGCCGCTCTACGCCAAGAAGCTGGAGGCGGACGGGGCGGAGGCCGACGCCTTCGCACGGGACGCGGTGGCGGGGATGGTGGTAATCCTGACGCTGTTCTCGGTCGCCGGGATCGTGTTCATGCCCGCGCTGGTGCTGGCGATGGCGAGCGGGTTCGCGGACGATCTGCGCTTCGAGCTGGCCGTGACCTACGGGCGGATCGCGTTTCCGTATATCCTGTTGATCTCGCTCGCAGCGCTGGTGTCGGGCGTGCTCAATTCCTCGGGCCGGTTCCTGGCCGCCGCCGCGGCGCCTGCGCTTCTGAATGTGGTGTTCGTGGGCGCGCTGGCGGTGACGTGGTTCGCGCCGCACCTGCTGCCGCCGCTGGCCTCGCCCATCCCGGAGCTTCTGCCGGGGCGGTCGCTGATCTGGGCCGTGCCGCTCGGCGGGGCGGTGCAACTGGGTCTCGTCTGGTGGGCCGCGGCGCGGGCGGGGCACCGGCTCCTGCCGCGCCGGCGGCCACGCTTGACGCCGGACCTGAAGCGCCTGCTGATCATCGCGGCACCGGCGGCGCTGGCGGGCGGCGTGGTGCAGGTGAACCTACTCGTGGGGCGGCAGGTGGCCAGCTATTTCGAGGGTGCGGTCGCGTGGCTGAACTACGCGGACCGGCTCTACCAGTTGCCGCTGGGCGTGGTCGGCATCGCGATCGGCGTGGTGCTTCTGCCGGATCTCAGCCGTCGGGTCCGCGCCGCCGACACCGACGGCCAGCGCGCCGCCTATTCCCGCGCCTTCGAGTTCTCGTGGCTTCTGACGATCCCGTCCGCCGTCGCCCTCCTCGTGGTGCCGCTTCCGCTGGTGTCGGTCCTGTTCGAGCGGGGCGCGTTCGGGCCGGACGACACGGCGGCAACGGCGGTGGCGCTGATGATCTACGCGCTGGGCCTGCCGGCCTTCGTGCTCCAGAAGGTGTTGCAGCCGCTCTATTTCGCGCGCGAGGACACGCGCCGGCCGCTGCGCTACGCGGTTGTGTCGTTGATTGTGAACGCGGTCGTGGCGATCGGGCTGGCGCCGGTGATCGGCTTCGCCGCCGCCGCCTTCGGCACGACCCTGGCCGCCTGGGCGATGGTGGCCCTGCTCTGGCGTGGCGCGCGCGGGATGGGCGAGGTCGCGGCGCTGGACGCCCGCGCGCGGACGCGGGCCTGGCGCATCCCGCTGGCGGCGGTGACCATGGGCGTCGTGCTCTGGGTGACGATGGTGGTCTTGGGACCGATGTTCGGCACGACGTGGCGTGCGCTCGCGCTGGCCGTGCTGGTGGGGCTCGGGATGCTGTCCTATTTCGGCTTCGCGCAGGCCTTCGGGGCCGTGAAGCTGTCGGAGCTGCGCGGCGCGCTCCGCCGTCAGCGGTGACGCATCCGGTCCCGGAGCGTCGACATGCCGCCGGGAAAGAGCAGGATCGCCAGCCCATAGCCCGCCGCGGCCCCGGCCATGTCCGCGATCCAGTCCGGCAGCCACGCGAAGCCCGCGCCCGAGGCCAGTCCGAAGATGGGCTGGATCGCCAGAAGGAAGCCGATCAGGAGAAACGCTTTCGACGGGTCGGCTGGCGTCAGGCCCCGCTGGGTCAGGTAGGTGAAGGCACCGATCAGCCCGTAGGCGCCGGGATAGCCGCCGAACAGCGGGGCGTTCGCGTCGAAGAGAACGACATAGGCGAGCCCCCCCGCGATGGCCGAGCCGAAGAACAGCGCCGCCACGCGCCAGCCGCGATAGAAGGGCGAGATCACGTTGCCCAGCGCCAGCACGAACACCACGACGAAGGCTGCATGGGTGAAGCCGCCATGGATCAGCGGGTAGGCGAGCCAGCGCAGAAGCTCGGCCGGCAGGATCGTCCCGTTCTCCCACATCCATTGCCAGACGGCATCGGCGACGCCCCAGTCCCGGATCGCGTCGAGCCGCCAGCCGACCGCTTCGCGCCCGCCGACGAGGCCCAGCGTGCCGAGCTGGAACAGGATCTCGATCCCGGCGATGACGACGGCGATGGCGGTAACCACCGGGGGCAGCGCGTGGAACGGGTTCTGGTTGCGCGGATCGTGGGGCGCTGACATGGGCGTGGGCCTCGCGTTGACGGGCGTCGGCCCGGTGGCTAAGCGATGCCGCACCGCAACGCCAGTCCGACGGAGGCCCCGATGGCCCAGTTCACTCCCCGCGTCTTCTCCGGCATCCAGCCCTCGGGCGGGCTGACGCTGGGCAACTATCTGGGCGCGATCACCAAATTCGTCGACTGGCAGGAGCGTGGGACGCACGAGACCGTCTATTGCATGGTCGATCTGCATGCGATCACCGTGCCGCAGGACCCGGCCGCGCTGCGCCACAACACGCGCGAGCTTTGCGCGGGGTTCCTCGCGTCGGGCATCGATCCCGAACGCTCGATCCTCATCAACCAGAGCCAGGTGCCCGAGCATGCGCAGCTCGGCTGGATCTTCAGCTGTGTCGCCCGAATGGGCTGGATGGAGCGGATGACCCAGTGGAAGGACAAGGCCGGCGCCAATGCCGAGCGCGCGTCGCTGGGGCTCTTCGGCTATCCCGCGCTGATGGCGGCGGACATCCTGATCTACCACGCGACCCACGTGCCCGTGGGCGACGATCAGAAGCAGCATCTTGAGCTGACGCGCGACATCGCGGCCAAGTTCAACCATGACTACGGCGTCGAGTTCTTCCCGATGACCGAGCCTGTGATCGAGGGCGCGGCGACGCGGGTGATGAGCCTGAAGGACGGCACAAGGAAGATGTCCAAGTCCGATCCGGTGGACGCGAGCCGCATCAACCTGACGGACGGTGCCGACGCGATTGCGAAGAAGTTCAAGAAGGCCAAGACCGATCCCGACCCGTTGCCGGGCGACGTGGACGGGCTGGCGGGACGGCCGGACGTGGCGAACCTCGTGAACATCTACGCGGCGCTCGACGGGCGATCGGTGGGCGAGGTGCTCTCCGAGAAGGCGGGCGGGCAGCTTGGATATTTCAAGGCGGATCTGGCCGATCTCGCGGTGGCGAAGCTGTCCCCGATCTCGACCGAGATGGCGCGGCTGATGGATGACACCGCCGAGATCGACCGCATTCTCGCGCGCGGGGCCGAGCGGGCGCGGGAGATCACGGTCCCGATCCTCGAGCGGACCTACGAGATCGTGGGCATGGTGCGCTGATCCGGCGGCTGTCGGTCGCGCTGGGGGGCCTTGGCGCCGTTCTGCTTGCGGCCGGGTTCGCCGGCGACCTGCACCGGGCGGGGGATGCGTTGGGGCTTCTGCGGCCCGTGGCGATCGTGCTCTGCCTGCTGGGGCTGGCGGCCCGGCCGTGGCCCTTGCGCCTGGCCTTCGGGGCTGTGGCGCTGGCCGGGGCGGCGACGATCCTGCCGCACCTCATGCCGCAGGCGCCGGGCGGTGACCTGCGCATCTACTCGAAGAACGTCTGGTTCCTGAACGAGGAGATCGACGCGCTGGCCGCCGACATCCTCGCGGCCGAGGTCGACGCGGTGTTCCTGCAGGAGGTGTCGGCCGACCAAGCAGGGCTGCCTGAGGCGCTGGCCGACGCGTTCCCGCATCAGCACCGCTGCCAGCCGTCGCGCTGGAGCGGGATCGTCGTCGCCTCGAAGCACCCGTTCGACGGTGCGCCCCGGTGCTCGGGCGCGCGGGCGGTGGCGGCGGCCCCGATCCGCATCGACGGCCAACGGATCTGGCTGGCGGCGATCCACCTGCCCTGGCCCTGGCCCCATGACAGCGCGGAAAACGACGCCGCCGCGCTGGACCTTCTGGGGTCGCTGGACGGGCCGGTCGTGATGGGGGGCGACTTCAATATCTTTCCATGGACGGGGCGGGTGGGACGCATCGCCGACCTGACGGGCACACGGGTGGCGGGGCCGATGCGGGCGACGTTCTCGCTTCTCGGCCTCCCCCTACCGATCGACATCGTGCTCGCCCCCGGCGGAGGGACCGTCGCGGCCCGGCCTTGGCTGGGGTCGGACCACCGCGGCATCGTGGCGGATGTTGCGTTGGCGGATGGCCCCTAAGCACGCCAGCCTTGCGGCAAGGCAGCGATCATCCCGGGGATGTTCGCGGAACAGTAGCGCAGGAAGGCGGCGGTATGGGGCGCGGCCTCGGCCCCAAGGCTCCAGACCAGCCAGAACGTCTCGGTCAGGTCCGGCTCGGAAAAGCAGTAGGAAATGCCGGGCGCCGTGTCGCCCAGCGCGCGCGGCAGAAGACCGAAGCCCTCGCCGGCCTGGATAAGATCGAGCATGACCTCGATCTTGGTCACCCGGAACGCGACCCGGCTCGGGGTGAACCGGGACTGGGCGGTCGCGACGAGGGTGATCTGGGTTTCGACCGACGGGGCGTATGCGACGAAGGCGTGACGGCTCAACTCGTCGAAACCGCGGGGCATCCCGTGTTCCGCGATATGCGCATCCGCGCCGTAGATGCCCCAGGGGTGGGTGAGCACCCGCCGCGCGATCAGGTCACTCGGGGGCAGCTGGTCGCCGACACGGATGGCAATATCCGCCTCGCCCTTCTCGAGCGACACCACCTCCGTCGAGATGTCGATGTCGAAACTGATGCCGGGGTGGGCCGATTGGAAATCGCGCAGAAGTCCCGTCAGGTATCGCGGCACGCCGGCCAGCGTCGTCAGCCTGATGATGCCGGTCAGGTCGCGCTGCCGCTCGCTCGCGCGCGCCAAGAGAGCCGACGCGCTCGCCTCCATCGCTTCGGCGTCGGGCAGGAGCGCGCGGGCGTTGACGGTCGGCTGGGCGCCCCGCGCGCCGAACTCGAACAGGGTCAGACCGAGCGCGGTCTCGAGCCGGGCGATGCGTCGGCTGATCGTCGTCTGATTGGTGTTGAGCCGCTTGGCCGCGGCGGCAGCCGATCCCTCGGCCATCACGGCGAGAAAAACACGGATATCGGACCATTCAAACACTCGGGACGCTCAAACTATGCAAATTCGCAGATCAGATCGTCAGCTTCGCAAATTCTCACCGGTCTGCATAGCGGCGACACTTCGGGCAGCCTTGCCGAGAAGAGGCGCGTTCACGAGGATCTGGACATGAAACATATCGTTCCCGCGGCCCTGTTGGCCGCCACGCTTCTGACCGGCGGCCCGGCGACCGCCCTGGGTATCGCGATGGGCGATCTCACGCCGCGGCTGGACTTCCCGAAGCCGCTCGTCGTGCCGCTTTCGACGAAGGGTAGCGTCCGTCTGGCCGATTGACGCGCTAGAGCGTCATGTGACGCGCCCGCGCCCCGCGTTCGATCGCGGCGGCGTGGAGCGGGTCGATATCGAATTCGTAGCGGATCTCGCGCAACAGTTGCAGCTCGGATTGCAGGAGGCTGCCGTCGGCGGCGGCGACGTCGCAGGCCAGCGCGTAGGCCGTCTCGCCATGGGTCATCGGCAGCGCCTCGCGCACGAGGCCGAAGATCGCGTCGAGCCCGTCCTCCTCCTCGAGCAGGTCGAAGACGGTCTGGGCGATCGTCTCGAGCCGGTCCTCGTCATACCCCGCGAAGATCGGCAGGTGGTTCACGACCGACTGGATCGTCAGCAGTTCGGACGTGCGGATCGTCGCGTCGGAAGCCGACACGGTGATCATCACGGCAATGAGCGCGTCCTGCGCGGAGAAGCTGGCATCGGTCATGGGGGGGATTTATTGACGGCGCAGGTGGGCCGCAATAGGGGTGCGGCCTTCTAGCAGAGGACACCCCCATGAGCACGCTGCGCGACGCCGCCCTGACATCGAAGGCCTGGCCGTTCGAGGAGGCGCGCAAGCTGTTGAAACGGGTCGAGGGTGCGGGCAAGGACCACGTCCTGTTCGAGACGGGCTACGGGCCGTCGGGCCTGCCGCATATCGGGACCTTCGGCGAGGTTGCGCGCACGACGATGGTGCGGCGCGCGTTCGAGGTGATCTCGGACATTCCGACGCGGCTTGTGTGCTTTTCGGACGATCTCGACGGGATGCGGAAGGTGCCGGGCAACGTGCCCAACCCGGACGCGTTGTCCGAGCATCTGCAGAAGCCTTTGACCTCCGTGCCCGATCCGTTCGGCACCTACGAGAGCTTCGGGCATCACAACAACGCCATGCTGCGCCGGTTCCTCGACACGTTCGGGTTCGAGTACGAGTTCATCTCGGCCACGGAGTTCTACGGCTCGGGGCAGTTCGACGACGTGCTGCGGCGCGCGGCCGAGCGCTACGACGACGTGATGGCGATCATGCTGAAGTCGCTGCGCGACGAGCGGCGCGAGACCTATTCGATCTTCCTGCCGATCCATCCCGAGACGGGCCGGGTCCTCTATGTGCCGATGAAGCACGTGGACGCGGCCGCGGGGACCGTGACCTTCGACGATCCCGACGGGCGGGAATGGACGCTGCCGGTGACAGGCGGACATGTGAAGCTGCAATGGAAGCCGGATTTCGGGGCGCGTTGGGCCGCGCTGGGCGTCGACTTCGAAATGTATGGCAAGGACCATTCGACCAACACGCCGATCTATGACGGCATCTGCCGGGTGTTGGGCGGGCGGGCGCCGGAGCATTTCACCTACGAGCTGTTCCTCGACGCCGAGGGGCACAAGATCTCGAAATCCTCGGGCAACGGCATCTCGATCGACGAGTGGCTGACCTATGCGGCGACCGAGAGTCTGTCGTATTTCATGTACCAGAAGCCGAAGACGGCGAAGCGGATGCATTTCGACGTGATCCCGAAGGCGCTGGACGAATACCACCAGCAGCTGCGCGCCTATCCCGATCAGGATGCGGCACAGCAGGCGAACAACCCGGTGTTCCATATCCACGGGGGCGACGTGCCCGCCTCGGACATGGTCGTGCCGTTCTCGATGCTTCTGAACATCGCGAGCGTTTCGGGGGCGGAAAGCAAGGATGTGTTGTGGGGATTCATCAATCGTTATGCCCCCGACGCCTCGCCCGAAGCCAATCCGCAGATGGACGCGGCCGCCGCGGGGGCCGTTCGATATTACAACGATTTCGTTAAGCCGATTAAGGTTTACCGTTTGCCCACGGATGCCGAGCGCGAGGCGCTGGAGGCGCTGCGCGACGGGCTGCGGAGCTGGCAGGGCGAGGCCACGGACGAGGCGTTGCAGGGTCTGGTCTACGATGTCGGACGCGCGCGGTTCGACCCGATGCGGGATTGGTTCAAGGCGCTCTACCAGGTGCTGCTGGGCGCCGATCAGGGACCGCGCTTCGGCGGGTTCATCGCGCTGTTCGGTGTGGCCGAGACGGCGGACCTGATCGACCGGGCGCTGGCGGGCGAGCTGGCCGGGGTGGCCGCGGGCTAGGGGCCGCCCTAGGTCCTTCGCGAAACGGAGGGCGTGTCGATGAAACGGTATATCCTTGCAGCGATGCTGGCGACGGCCGGAGCCGCGCAGGCGGATGAGGGCGCGATCCGCGGCGTGATCGGCGCGCAGATCGACGCCTTCCGGGCCGACGATTTCGCGGGGGCGTTCGACTACGCCGCGCCGAACATCAAGGGCATCTTCGGGACGCCGGACCGGTTCGGCGCGATGGTGCGGCAGGGTTATCCGATGGTCTGGCGCCCGGCCGAGGTCGAGTATCTCTCGGCCGAGGAACGAGGCGCCACCTGGCAGCAGGACGTGCTGGTGACCGACGGGGCCGGACGGCTGCACACGCTGATCTACACGATGGTCGAGACGCCTGAGGGCTGGCGGATCGCGGGCGTCGAGCTCGTCACGCAAGGCCAGATCGGGGTCTGAGCCGCCCCTGCCGCGCCCGTTAACCGACCGTTAGGGGCTCGGGCTCAGCTTTTCGGATATCGGCGGGAATCGTTCCGCATTCCAGATTTCGAGGACCGCCCGGCTGCAGGCCGCCTGGGCGGTCCTTTTCGTTTGCGACGGCTTGCGGAGGCGATAGGCATGAACAAGGCGATCACCGACGGACTGGTGCTCTCACCCCCGGCATTCGTGCCCGACCTGACGGTCTGGTCGCGGCAGGATGGCCTGCCCGGATCGGACAGCTACGCATCTTCGGGGAACGCGGTCTTCGTGCCAGCGGATCAGGATTTCGGCGGCTGCCTCGAGATG
Organism: uncultured Jannaschia sp.; assembly: GCF_947503795.1. Lineage (NCBI taxonomy): Bacteria > Pseudomonadati > Pseudomonadota > Alphaproteobacteria > Rhodobacterales > Roseobacteraceae > Jannaschia > uncultured Jannaschia sp. Next base: position 477,874 of record NZ_CANNEZ010000002.1, read on the forward strand.
CAGAAGACCGAAACCACCCAAACGCTGCGCTGGATGGGCGCGACGCCTATCGTTCCGGGGTGCTACCTTCGGGTGAGGCTTCGGGTGAAGGCGATCGCGGGAAACCTGCCGACGGTGCGGGTCGCGGCGACGCCGGTCCTGTCGAGCGGCGCGGTGGCCACCGGCCTTGCCACGACGGGTCCGGCCCTGACGCTCGGCGCCTACGGCCGCGTCGAGGAGGTGACGGCCATCATCGGCACCGGTGCGCGGGGTGGCGTCGACATGCCGTGGTCGAGCGCGGTGGCGCATGCCCATGTCGGTCTGGACCTGACGGGGTCGAGCGGCGGGATCGTCCGGATCGAGGATATCGTCGTCGAGGACGTCACGGGCGCCTTTCTGCGCAGCATGATGGACTGGGTCGATGTCAGGGATTTCGGCGCGGTCGGTGATGGCGTGGCCGACGACACGGCGGCCTTCGCGGCCGCCGACGCCGCCGCGCGGGGCGGCGCGGTCCTGGTGTCCGAGGGGGTCTATCGCCTGACGGATCACGTCACGTTCGACGCGCCGGTCCGCTTCGTGGGTCGGGTCGAGATGCCCGTCGACAAGCGCCTGAGCCTGACCCAGAATTTCGAACTCAACAGCTATATCGACGCGTTCGGCGACGAGGAGACGGGCTTCAAGAAGGCTATCCAGGCGCTGTTCAACTTCACCGATCACGACGTGCTCGACATGATGGGGCGAAGGGTCGAGCTGACCGCGCCGCTCGACGTGCAGGCGGCGGTTAACGACAAGACGACCTATGCCAACCAGCGCGCCATCAAGAACGGACAGGTGCAGATCGCGGACGGGCCGGCCTTCGACACGGATGTCGTGACACAGGCCTGCGACTTCGACACCAATGACACGCGGCTTCTGTCCAACGTGACCAACGTGGCGAATATCCCGGTCGGATCGCTGGTGACCGCGCCGACCGGGGTGGGCCGCGAGGTCTATGTCGCGGCGCGCGACATCTCGAACCAGACGCTGACGCTGAGCGTGCCGCTCTACGGTGCGCCGCCGCAGCAGACCTACACGTTCGAGCGGTTCAAATACGCGCTGGATTTCTCGGGCTTCGCGAACCTGCAGCGCTTCGTCCTCGAGGATATCGAGATCCTGATGGCGGGGAAGGCCTCGGGCATCCTGCTGCCGGCAAACGGGCTGATCTTCCACGTGAAGGACTGCTTCTTCACCGGCCCGAAGGATCGCGGCCTGACCAGCCACGCGACCGGTTGCCAGGGGATGCTGATCGACCGGTGCCAGTTCCTGTCGGTCGAGAACCAGCTCGACGTGCCCGACCGCAAGACGATCGGCTTCAACGTCAACAAGAACGACACGAAGATCCGCAACAATCGCGCCAACAAGTTCCGGCATTTCGCGGTGATCTCGGGCTCGGGGCACATCATCACGGGCAATCACTTCTTCCAGGGCGACAACACCACGCTGGGCCAGCGGACGGCCGGGATGGTGCTGGCCGAAGCGCAGTCGAAAACGGTGTTCGTCGGCAACTACGTCGACAATTGCTATCTGGAATGGACCAACGAGCATGACGGCGCGCCGGCCTTCAACTCGGAGCTGAGCTTCGGGGGCCTCCAGATCATCGGCAACATCATGTTCTCGTCCAACGTGCCGCGGAGCTATGCGTCGATCCACATCAAGCCCTACGGGCCGGGGCATTTCATCAACGGCCTCACGATCACGGGTAACAACTTCAAGACGATCAAGGGTCAGGCGCTGGACCGCGCCGAGTATGTCGACGACAGCTTCGCGCCGCTCGACACGTCGCGGTTCACCGACGTGAACGTGCACTCCAACACGTTCCACGCGGTCCAGATGCAGTTCCAGAACCCGATCACCGTGCAGCTGGTGGAAAACACGGCGCAGACGACCTGGGAGGTGGACCTGGCCGACTACCTGCCCTTTGGGGGCGAGGCACGGGTGGTGTCGGCGATCTGCCCCGAGGGACGCATCCGCGACGTGGGCAACGGGACCGTCTGGACGATGCCCTACGGCTTCGCGGGGTTCGGGACGACGGGGCAATCGGTTCGAGTCAACTGGTCCGAACCCGCGCGGGGCAAGGTGTTCGTCACCGCCCGCTGCGACGCGCCGACCTGAGTGCGCGCGCCGCCGAGAGGGGCGTGGCGAGCGCCTCGCGCAGGATGGAGCGCGCCGTTCCCAGGGGCGGCGCGGTCGCCCGCAGCCCGGAGGTCGCGACGCGGCGGCCCATCAGCCGGGCGATCAGCGCGGCGCGCGGCAGGTGCCAGCGGTTCGAGATCAGAAGGATATGCGCGCCGTCGGGTGCGAGGGCGAGCGCGTTGACGATGTTCTCGTGGGTCGTGCGGGAGGTCCGTTCGATCCGGATCGCCGCGTCGGGCACGCCCAGCGCGCGCAGCCGGGCAGCTGCGACATCGCCTTCGGGCGGACCGTGCCGGCCCGGCCCGCCCGTGGTGCAGATCAGGTCCGCGCGCCCTGCGCTATGGAGCGTCGCCGCATGGGTGCAACGCAGATCGAGCGTGGGCGAAGGTGTGCCGTCGGGGCGAACGGCGGCCCCGAGGACGATGGCGAAGACGGTCACGGCAGGTCCGACGGCGCAAGGCGGCTGGCGCGGCCGAAGCCACCATTCAGGAGCGCGTCGGACGGCTCGAGGACCAGAAGCCGGAAATCCGTGAAGTCGTAATAGAGCTTGGCCTTCGGGCGCGCGGCGAGCCACGTCTCGCGCCATGCGTCCTTGTCCAGCGCATGTACCGTGCCGCGCACCGTCAGGCGCGGATGGGTCAGTGGGTCGCCACCCGCGCCCGGCTCGCCCAGAAGGATCGCCGCCTTCGGATCCTGCGCGAGCGCCCGCGCGTGGTCGGACAGGTCCGAGATCAGAAGCCCCATCCCCGCCCCGTCGAGCCAGAGACAACCTACGCGCGTCACAAGCGGCGCCCCGTCCAGCGAGGTGGCGAGCGCGCCGTGGCTCACTCCCACAAGGCGCGCCGCAAGGGCGCGGATCTCGGCGTCGGGCGGGTGATGGGTTTCGGGCATGGACCGTTCTCCCCCGCGCGGTGCCGCGGCTCAAGCCCCGGCTGGACGCTGGGCGGAGGCGGCCCTACCCTCCGCCCGGTCCGGGGGAGGCGCGCGATGGCATTTGGCAGCAATATCAGAACTTGGTTCGACGGCACGTGGCATGATGGCGATGTTCCGATCATGCGGGCCGCGGATCACGGCATGTGGCAGGGATCGAGCGTGTTCGACGGCGCGCGCCGTTTCGAGGGCGTGACACCCGACCTCGACCGGCACTGCGCCCGTGTGAACCGCTCGGCCGAGGCGCTGATGCTGACGCCGACGGTGACGCCCGAACGGATGGTCGAGCTCGTTCACGAGGGGCTGGAGGGCTTCGCGCCCGATGCGGCGATCTACATCCGGCCGATGTATTGGGGCATCCACGGCAGCGAGCTGGGTCTTGTGCCCTCGGGCGAGGCGACGGGCTTCGCGATCTGCCTCGAAGAGGTGCCGATGTTCGCCCCCGACAAGACGACGACGCTGACGACGACGCGGTTCCGGCGGCCCGTGCTCGAAGACAATGTCTGCGACGCGAAGGCCGGCTGTCTTTATCCCAACAATGCCCGGATGCTGGCCGAGGCGCAGACCAAGGGGTTCGGCAACGCGCTGGTGGCCGACGCGATGGGCAACGTGGCCGAAAGCGCGACATCCAACGTCTTCATGGTCAAGGATGGCGAGGTCTTCACCCCGATCGCCAACGGCACCTTCCTGTCGGGCATCACGCGGGCGCGCCACATCGCGAACCTCGCCCGAGAGGGGCAGGCCGTGCACGAGACGGTGCTGACCTTCGACGATTTCCGCGATGCCGACGAGGTGTTCCTGTCGGGCAACCTGACCAAGGTGACGCCCGTGACCGGGTTCGACGACCGCACCTACCAGGTCGGGCCGGTGACGCGGCGGGTGCGCGACATGTATTGGGATTGGGCGCTCTCGGCCTGAGAAGTGCTGCGCGATGCGGTGCGGTATGGTAGCATGACCCGCAACGGGCCGCGTCAGACGGCCTTCGCGGAGGCGCGGGCATGGCAGTTCTATTTTCGGTGATCCGAGGGGTCGCGGGGGTCGCGCCCTTTGCGACGACCTGTGCGGTGGCGCTTTGGGCGCTGTCGACCAACCCGCTTTCGGCCCCCCTGATCGAGCGGACAGGTGAGGATCTCGTTCTGTCGCTGGAGCGATCGGTCCGGATCGCCGCGACGGCCGAATGGGTCGCGGCGTCGCTTGAGGCGGCGGTGGCCGAGGAGGATGCGGAACGGGCCGCGATGCTGTTGGGGCTGGCGGACGATCTGGGACATGTCGTGGACCGGGCGCCCGCCGCGGCGCTGATCGCGGAGGCCGAAGGGTGGACCGCCAGCGCGGCGGCCTGCGTCGCCTGCATGGCGGATGCCATGTCCTGCCCGTCCGTCGCGATGCTCGGCGCCTGCGCGGTACCCTTCGAGATGTCGCCCCTGGGGGATGTGAACGCGCTCCGGCGGCAGGCGATGAATTGGGCCACGGATGTCGAGGTGGATGAAGTCGAGGCGGGCCTTGCGACGCTGGGACTGGCGGCGACGGCCGGCATCCTCGTGTCCGGCGGAAGCAGCGTGACGGTGAAGGCGGGGGCCAGCCTATTGCGGCTGGGGCGGCGGATCGGCGCGGTCACACCGGAGCTTGCGCGGATGCTGCGCGTCCCGGTGCGGTGGGACGGGGTTCCGGGCGTCGTAACGGGCCGGATCGGGATCGGCGAGATCACGGACACCGCCAAGCTGACGTCGCTGGGCGCCGTGGCAGCGGACCTCCAGCGCGTGCGCCGCGCGACCTCGACCGGCGAGGCGTTGCGCCTGACCCGGCTGATCGACACCCCCGAGGACGCCCGTCATGTCGCCCGCATCGCCGAGGCCATGGGGCCGCGCACGACCCGGACCTTCGCCGTCCTCGGCAAGTCGCGGACCCTGCGGGCCGGGATGCGCGTCAGCCGGGTGGCGGTTGCGGCGATGGTGGCCGTCTGGCTGGCCGTGCTGCAACTGGCACTCGTGATCGCGACCCGCATCGGCACGGCGTCCGTGCGCGCGGGCCTGCGCCTCTTCAGTGCGCCCCCGCCGCGCCGGGAACCCGTTCTCACCCGCACCGCCTGAGCGCTTGCCAGACCGGTGCGCCAGCGCCATGCTGTGCGCTGCCGAAACCACGCCCGAGGCCCCAGATGCGCAAGTTCCTTGTCGTCCTCGACGACAGCCGCGAATGCCTGAACGCCATGCGCTTTGCGTCGCTTCGGGCCGAGCACACGCGCGCGGGGGTCGAGGTGCTGTCGGTGATCCCGCCCGACGAGTTCAACCACTGGATCGGGGTCGGCGACATCATGCGCGAGGAGGCCCGCGAGCGCATCGTGGCGCATTTCGAGGTCTTCGCGAAATGGATGCGCGACAAGCACGGGCTGGAGCCGCATCTGGTGATCCGCGAGGGCGAGCCGGTGGACGAGATCCTGGCCCAAGTGCGCGAGGATCCGGAGATCGGCGTGCTGGTGCTGGGTGCCGCAGTCGAGGGCAAGGGTCCGGGGCCGCTGGTCACCGCGCTGACCAAGTCCGCGGGCAACCTCCCCGTGCCGATGACAATCGTTCCGGGCAACCTCACCAAGGAGCAGCTCGAGGGCATCGCCTGAGCGCGCACTGGAAAGCCGACGCCGGACTGCTAGCCTAATGGGCTCAACAGCTTGCCGGAGACCGCACCCATGTTCCGCATCGCCCTCGCCCTTATCGTGACGTTGACGCTGGCGGGGGCTGCGGCGGCGCAGCAGGCCATCCGCATCAACGGGCCGTTCGATCCGGGTCGGCTGACCTCGTCGGAGAAGCGGCTGGTGCAGGCCGCGCTGGCCCATGCGGGAACCTATGACGCGCTTCTGGACGGTGCCTGGGGCCGAGGTAGCCAAGGCGCGCTCGATCAATATGTCCGCGAGACGACGGGCAGCCGGACGCCGACATGGAGGGACGTTCGCAGCCTGATGCGCGGGTTCGAGGCCGAGCGGCAGGGGAGCGGCTGGGTGCCGGTCTGGCATCCCGACTGGCAGGTCTACCACCTGCGGCCCGACGGCATCCTCCAGGTCCAGAACGTCGGCGCGGACACGCGCTACTACACGCCCGACGCGTCGTTCCTGCTGATCGCGCAGCCGATGAACCGGCGGCCCGACGACCTGCACGCGACCTTCCTGGCTGATGCGCGGACCGACCGCGATCCCTACACGCTGCGGACGGATACGCGGATGATCACGGCGGCACAGCTGCGCGGCGGGCGCCACACCTACCTGCGCTCGGATCGCCACAATGGGCGCTGGATGACGCACACGCTGGTGGCGGACGATGCCAACCAGGCGCGGCTGCAGCTCGTCGCGGCCAGCTTTGCGCGCCGCAACATGGGCGATATCGCACCGGGCACGGGCGGCGTGATCGCGGCGCTGCTCGGCGGGTCGGGCCCCGCCCTTCCCGAGCCGGACCGTCCCGCGACGAATGGCGGTCGCGGTGACGTGTCGCTGGAGGATGCCCTCGAAGGGGCGCTGATCGGGGCGATCACGGGGCTTCTCAACCGCGACCGGGACGACCGCGCGCCGGTCGCCACGCCTGCACCCGCCCCCCTGCCCGATCCCGACCGCGGCCGGCGCATCGCCACGGGGACCTTCGTGAACACGACCGACATCGTCACGACGACCCGGCTCGACCGGGTCTGCGACGGCGTTCGTATCGCGGGGGGGGCTGCGCTGGTGCGCGTCGATGTCGACCGGGACGCGGGCGTCGCGGTCTATGCCGCGCCGGGGCGTAGCGATGGCTGGCTTCCGCTCGATGACGGCACGCCGCGCCGTGGCGACGGGCTGGCCCTCCTGACCCGCGTCGGGCGCGATGGCGACGCGCGCACGACGCGCGGCCGCATCCTGCGAGAGATCACGGGCGACGGCGTCCTCTTGGTCGAGGCCGCACCCGATGCTCGGGGTGCCGCCGGCGCGCCCGTCCTGTCGTCGGAGGGCACGCTTGTGGGTCTCTGGCTCGAGGACCGGGCCGCGGACGGGCTGGGCGAGACAGTCACGCCCGACCGGCTGGCCCGCGCGCTGGACGGGATGGGCGTGCCGTTCCGGCGCGGTGGCGACCGGCGCGGCATCGGAGCGGATGCGCGATCCGCCGTCGTGGCGCTTCGCTGCGACCGCCGCTGAGAGCAGTTTAGAACGGTTCCAAAACCTTGACCCCCGGCGGCCGAAGGCGCACATAGAAGACCGACCCCGGAGGTGCCCCCCATGTTCATCCAGACCGAGACGACCCCGAACCCCGCGACGCTGAAATTCCTGCCCGGCCAGACAGTGCTCGATACCGGTACGGCCGATTTTCCCGATTCCGACAGCGCCGCACCCAGTCCCCTCGCGACCCGTCTCTTCGGGATCGAGGGCGTCACGGGCGTGTTCCTCGGCCATGACTTCGTGACGGTGACCAAGAACGAAGGCACCCAGTGGGATCACGTGAAGCCCGCGATCCTCGGCGGCATCATGGAGCATTTCCAGTCGGGCGCGCCCGTCATGGAGGGCGAGACGCAGTCCGCCCACGGCGCCAACCACGACGAGGCCGACAGCGCCGTCGTCGGCCAGATCACCGAGCTTCTGGACACGCGCGTCCGTCCGGCCGTTGCGCAGGATGGCGGCGACATCACGTTCCACGGCTACGAGCGGGGCGTCGTCTATCTCCAGATGAAGGGCGCCTGCGCGGGCTGTCCCTCTTCGACGATGACGCTGAAGATGGGGATCGAGAATCTGCTCCGGCACTACATCCCCGAAGTCCTCGAAGTCCGGCCCGTCGGGGTCTGATCCTTGGCCGATCCGGTCGTCACGGGGCGCTGCTATTGCGGCGCCTCGCGCATTTCGGCGGATGGCGCGGCGCTGACCGTCGCATGGTGCCACTGCCGCGACTGCCGCCGCTGGACCGGCGCGCCGCAACCCGCCTTCGCCGCCTTCCCGCCCGATACGCTGCACCTCAGCCCCGACACGCTCGAGCCGTTCCGGGCGGTCGCGGGTGTCGCGCGCTGGACCTGCCCGACCTGCGGCTCGCCGCTGGCGGCCCGGTTCGACTATCTGCCGGACCAGGTCTGGGTCCCGCTCGGGGTACTCGACCAGGCCGAGGCCCTCGTGCCCGCGTCCCATTCCCATGCCGACGCCGCCCTGCCGTGGCTGCATCTCGACGACGGCTTGCCCCGCTCGGGTGGCAGTGGCCGGGATCGGCTGAACGCCGAGCTGGATCTCGATGGCTGAGCGCCTGATCCTCGCCTTCGACACGTCCGGCCCCCATTGCGCCGCAGCGCTTCTGCGGGGGGGCAAGGTCGTCGCCGCGCGCGAAGAGCCGATGACGCGCGGACAGGCGGAACGGCTGATGCCGGTCCTCGAAGCGCTTTTGTCCGAGGGACGGGCAGCCTGGTCCGACCTCGACGCGATCGGCGTCGGGATCGGGCCGGGCAATTTCACCGGCACGCGCATCGCGGTCGCAGCCGCACGGGGGCTGGCGCTGGGGCTGGGCATCCCAGCCGAGGGCGTGGGCACGGTCGAGGCGCTGGCCGCCGGGCGCGACGTCACGGTCTGCCTGCCGGCGCCGCGCGGCCAGGTGCATCTGGGCTGGCGCGACACGATCGAGACGCGGACACCCGGCGACGCCCTGCCCGATGGCTGGCCCGCAGCCCTGACCGGGCCCGCCGCCGGCACGATGGCGCCGGGCACCGTTCCCGCCCCGTCCGAACCCGTGGCCATCGCCATCGCGCGCGTCGCCGCGACCCGCGCCGCGCCCGGACGCGCCCGGCCTGCGCCGATCTATCTGCGGCCCGCCGACGCGGCCCCGCCGTCGGATCCGCCGCCGATCCTCATCTGAGGGTGGGCCGGCGCGCCTGCGTCGTTATAGTCCTTCCCAGAAGGGGGAGACCGGCCCCATGAAGATCGACCAAATGGCCGCGCTGCACGCGGCCTGCTTCCACGGACCTGCGCGATGGTCGGACGCGGCCTTTGCCGCGGCCGTCAGCGATCCGCTCTGCTTCGTGCTGGCCGAGAGGGAGACGGGGTTCCTTCTGGGACGGACGGTGGCCGACGAGGCGGAGCTCCTGACGCTCGCGGTCGACCCGGATCACCGGCGCGCGGGGCTCGGCCAGTCGCTGCTGGCCCGGTTCGAGGACACGGCCCGCACGCGCGGCGCAGATGCCGCCTTTCTCGAGGTCGCGGCCGACAATGCCCCCGCCCGCGCGCTCTATGACGGGGCCGGCTGGCAGCTCGCGGGTCAACGGACCGGCTATTATGGAGGCGTCGACGCCCTGACGCTCCGCAAGACCCTCTGACGGAGGGTCAACGGGCGAATCCGGTTGATCTTCGCGGCCCCCTGCGGCCTTATCCCCTGCATCAAACGCGGCGCGGGGGTCTGCCACGACCATGAACCCGCGCCCACCAACGGGAGCGATACATGACCTTCACCAAGCAACTGATGGGCGCCGCGGCGACCCTCGCCCTGACCGCCGGCATGGGCTTCGCCCAGGATGCCGAGCCCGGCCTGATCATCGACCTGGGCGGCAAGTTCGACAAGTCGTTCAACGAAAGCGCGTTCAACGGCGCCCAGCGCTGGGTCGAAGAGACGGGCGGCGAGTATGCCGAGACGGAGCTCGCCAACGAAGCGCAGCGCGAGCAGACCATGCGCCGCATGGCAGAGCGGGGCGCGAACCCGGTCGTCGTCCTCGGCTTCGCCAACGCCTCGACGCTGGAGGTGGTCGCCCCCGACTATCCCGAGACCGATTTCGTGATCGTGGACATGGTCGTCGACCAGCCCAACGTGAAGTCCATCGTCTTCTCCGAGCACGAGGGCAGCTACCTCGTCGGCATGATGGCCGCGATGGCCTCCGAGACGGGCACCGTGTCCTTCGTCGGCGGCATGGACGTTCCGCTCATCTCCAAGTTCGCCTGCGGTTATGCCCAAGGCGCCAAGGCGGTGAACCCGGACATGAACGTCATCGTCAACATGACCGGCACGACGCCCAGCGCCTGGAACGACCCGGTGAAGGGCGCCGAGCTGACGCGCAGCCAGATCAGCCAGGGATCCGACGTGGTCTTCGCGGCCGCCGGCGGCACCGGGATCGGTGTCCTGCAGGCCGCTGCGGACGAGGGCATCAAGGCGATCGGCGTCGACTCGAACCAGAACTACCTGCACCCCGGTTCGATCCTGACTTCGATGGTCAAGCGCGTGGACAACGCCGTCTATGACAGCTTCACCCAAGCCGCCGCGGGCGAGCTGGAATCGGGCATTTCGGTCATGGGCCTCGAGAACGAGGGCGTCGGCTACGCCATGGACGAGAACAACGCCGATCTCGTGACTGCCGAAATGCAGGCCGCCGTGGACGAGGCCAAGGCCCAGATCATCGCGGGCGAGATCATGGTCCACGACTACCTGTCGGATAACAGCTGCCCGGCCTTCTGATCGCCGAACGGCAAGATGATCCCGGACGGGGCCCCCGTGGCCCCGTCCCCACCCCGACGACCCCGTGCCGCATGACCGGCCTACTGGAGCGTGCATGACCCCGCAGACCCAGTCCCAGAGCCAGACATCCGAGCCGCCCCTCGCGATCGAGCTGCGCGGCATCTCCAAGGCGTTCGGGCCCGTTCAGGCCAACAAGGACATCTCGATCCAGGTCAAGCGTGGCTCGATCCACGGGATCATCGGCGAGAACGGGGCGGGGAAATCGACGCTGATGTCGATCCTCTACGGCTTCTACAAGGCGGATGCGGGCGAGGTCTTCATCGGCGGCAGGAAGACCGAGATCCCCGACAGCCAAGCCGCGATCGACGCGGGCATCGGCATGGTCTTCCAGCATTTCAAACTGGTCGAGAACTTCACCGTTCTGGAAAACGTGATCCTCGGGGCCGAGGATGGCGGCCTTCTGAAGCCGTCGCTGGCCAAGGCGCGCAAGCTGCTGAAGCAGCTCGCAGACGATTACGAGATGGATGTCGATCCCGACGCCATCATCGAGGAGCTGGGCGTCGGCCAGCAGCAGCGGGTCGAGATCCTGAAGGCGCTCTACCGCGAGGCGGATATCCTGATCCTCGACGAGCCGACCGGCGTGCTGACCCCCGCCGAGGCCGACCACCTCTTCCGCATCCTCAAGGGGCTGCGCGACGAGGGGAAGACGATCATCCTGATTACGCACAAGCTGCGCGAGATCATGGAGGTGACGGACACCGTCAGCGTCATGCGGCGCGGCGAGATGACCGCCACCGTCAAGACCGCCGAGACCTCGCCCGAGGCGCTGGCCGAGCTGATGGTGGGGCGCAAGGTCCTGCTCCGCGTCGACAAGGTACCCGCGACACCGGGCGAGGTCGTGCTCGAGGTCGAGGGGTTGCGCGTGGTCGATGCGCTGGGCGTCGAGCGGCTGCGCGGCATCGACCTGCAACTCCGGCGCGGCGAGGTGCTGGGCATCGCGGGCGTCGCGGGCAACGGCCAGTCGGAATTGCTCGAGGTGCTGGGCGGCTATGCCAACGGCACCGGCACGATCCGCATGAACGGACAGGTGCTCGACATCACCGGCAACGCGTCGGACGCGCGGACCCGGCGCGATCGGGGCATCGCCCACGTCCCCGAGGACCGCCAGCGCGAGGGTCTCATCATGGACTACCGCGCCTGGGAGAACGTGGGCTTCGGCTACCACCACGATCCCCGCTTCAGCTCGCGCATCTTCATGGACAACGCCGCCATGCGCCGCGACTGCGAGGAGAAGATGGAGCGGTTCGACGTCCGCCCGCCCGACCCGACGCTGGCGGCCAAGAACTTCTCGGGCGGCAACCAGCAGAAGATCGTCCTCGCCCGTGAGATCGAGCGAAATCCCGACCTCCTTCTGATCGGCCAGCCGACGCGCGGCGTCGATATCGGCGCCATCGAGTTCATCCATCAGCAGATTATCGCGCTCCGCGACCAGGGGAAGGCGATCCTTCTGGTCTCGGTCGAGCTCGACGAGATCATGGCCCTTTCGGACCGCATAGCGGTGATGTTCGACGGCCGCATCATGGGCGAACGCCTGCCGTCGGAGACCGATCAGGGCGAACTGGGCCTCCTGATGGCGGGCATGGAAGGGCGCGCAGCATGAACGACACGCTTCCCAAGTGGGTCGACATCCTGTTGATCCCGCTGATCAACCTGCTGCTCGCGCTGATCGTGTCGGGCCTCGTCGTGGCGCTGATCGGGAAGGACCCGTTCGAGGCGCTCTACATCCTTGTCGACGGCTCGGTCGGGTCGGCCTATGGCTGGGGCTACACGCTCTTCTACACAACGAATTTCATCTTCACCGGCCTCGGCGTCGCGGTCGCGTTCCACGCGCGGCTCTTCAACATCGGCGGCGAGGGGCAGGCGGCGCTGGGCGGGCTCGGAACCGCGCTGGTGCTGCTCGCGGTGCCATGGCCGCATTGGACGATCGGCCTTGCGGCGGCCTGCGTCGGCGCCGCGGTATTCGGCGCGGCCTGGGCCGCGATCCCGGCCTATCTTCAGGCCAAGCGCGGCAGCCACATCGTCATCACGACGATCATGTTCAACTTCATCGCCTCGGCGCTGATGGTCTATCTTCTGTCGAACGTCCTCCTTGTGCCCGGTGCCGGCGGCTCGCCCGAGACGGCGCGCTTCGCCGAGGCGGTGCGCTTGCCCAACGCCTATGACGTGGCACCGTGGCTGGGCTTCTCGCGCTCGACCCCCCTGAACGTCAGCTTCTTCCTCGCCATCGCGGCCTGCGTCTTCGTCTGGGCGCTGATCTGGCGCACACGGCTGGGCTATGAGATCCGCGCCTTCGGCCACTCGGAACCGGCGGCGGTCTATGCGGGCATCTCGCCCGTTCGTATCACGATGATCGCCATGCTGATCTCGGGCGGGCTGATCGGGCTGATGGCGATCAACTCGGTCATGGGCGAGGCCGAACGCCTCGTGATCGACCCGGTGCAGGGCGCGGGCTTCGTCGGCATCGCGGTGGCGCTGATGGGCCGGTCGCACCCGGCGGGCGTGTTCCTCGCGGCCCTTCTCTTCGGTGCGCTCTACCAGGGCGGCGGCGAGCTGACCTTCGAGATGAACGGCATGACGCGCGAGATCATCCTCGTGATCCAGGCGCTGGTGATCCTGTTCACCGGCGCGCTCGACAACATGGTCCGCCTGCCGATGGAGCGCATGTTCCACGCCGCGCGCCGCAGCCCCGAGCCCCCTGCCCCGACCACCCCGCTGGAGGCGGGCGGGCATCCCGAACGCGGGAAGGCCGAGCCATGAATTTCCTCGAACTGATCCAGATCCTCGACTCGTCGCTCCGCCTCGCGACGCCGCTGTTGCTGGCGTGTCTGGCCGGGCTCTTCTCCGAGCGGGCGGGCATCTTCGACATCGGGCTCGAGGGCAAGATGCTGGCCTCGGCCTTCATGTCGGCCGCCTTCGCCTACTACACTGGCAATGTCTGGCTGGGCCTTCTGGCGGGGATCGCGGCGTCGATGGCGCTGTCGCTGATCCACGGGCTGGCCTCGATCACCTTCCGGGGCAACCAGCTGATCTCGGGGGTGGCGATCAACTTCCTCGCCTCGGGCCTCACGGTCGTGATCGGCGAGGCGTGGTTCGCGCTGGGCGGCCGGACGCCGCAGCTCGAAGGCGCAGCCCGCTTCCGCGAGATCACCCTGCCCTTCGCCGACGCAGTGCGCGACGTGCCGATCCTCGGGCCGCTCTATTCCGAACTCCTCTCGGGGCATTCGGCGCTGGTCTATGTCGCCCTCCTGATCGTGCCGCTGACCTGGTGGGTGCTGTTCCGTACGCGCTTTGGTCTGCGCCTGCGCGCGGTGGGCGAGAACCCGGCCGCAGTCGACACGGCGGGCGTCAGCGTCGTCGGCCTGCGCTATGCCGCGGTGATGATCTGTGGCGTGCTCTGCGGCATCGCGGGGGCGTATCTGGCGACCGCGCTCTCGGCGGGGTTCGTCAAGGAAATGTCGGCGGGGCGCGGCTTCATCGCGCTCGCTGCGCTGATCTTCGCCAAGTGGCGGCCGTGGTATGCGCTCTGGGCGTGTCTCCTGTTCGGATTCCTCCAGACGCTCGGCTTCCGGGGCGACCTGATCGAGGGCATCGTCGGCATCGACATACCCTCGGCCCTTCTGGACGCGATCCCCTACATCCTGACGGTGGTGATCCTCGCGGGCTTCGTCGGCCGCGCGATCCCGCCGCGCGCCGGAGGTGAACCCTATGTCAAGGAACGCTGACCTCCTTGCGCTCGTCCGCGACCGCGCCGGATCGGAGGCGCCGCGCTACGGCCTGATCCTCGGCTCGGGCCTGGGGCATCTCGCGGACCGGGTCGAGGGCGTGGCGATCGACTATGCCGACCTGCCCGGCTTTCCCCATGCGGGCGTCAGCGGGCACAACCCCAAGTTGGTGATCGGCCAACTCGGTGGCACCCGCGTCGCGGTGTTCGGCGGGCGGTCGCATTACTACGAGAGCGGGCGGGCCGATGCGATGCGCGTGCCGCTGGAAGTACTGGCCGATCTGGGCGCCGAGGGCGTGATCGCGACCAATGCCGCCGGATCTCTGGACCCGGACATGCCGACCGGATCCCTGATGCTCCTGTCGGACCATATCAACTTCTCGGGGCTGAACCCGTTGATCGGCGAGCCGACGGATGCGCGCTTCGTGCCGATGGGCGATGCGCACGACCCGGCCTTGCGCGCGGGTTTGCGCGACGCGGCGGCCGCCGAGGATGTCGAGCTGCACGAAGGCGTCTATGCCTGGTACTCCGGCCCCTCCTTCGAGACGCCGGCCGAGATCCGCGCGATCCGGACATTGGGTGCGGACGCAGTGGGGATGTCGACGGTGCCCGAGGTTATCCTGGCGCGGTTCCTGGGGCTGAAAGCCGCGGCCATCTCCACGATCACCAACATGGCGGCGGGCCTCTCGGACGAGGCGATCAGCCATGACCACACCAAGGCCATGGCGCCGCTCGGGGCTGCGAAGCTCGAGAAGGTGCTGACGCGGTTTCTGGCCTGACCGGCCGTTCGGGCGCTCGGGCCGACGCGGCGTCCGCAGCACCGCGATGCGCAAACGCTACATCCCCGAGTTCACGCGGCTTCCGCGATCCTCCGGGAGATGCGCTCGGCCATCATGATGACCGGCGCGTTGGTGTTGCCCCCGACGATCGTCGGCATGAGCGACGCGTCGACCACACGCAGGCCCTCGACACCCGCGACGCGCCCGTCGCCATCCGTCACGTCGCCCATCGCGGCGGTTCCGACCGGGTGATAGATCGATTCCGCGCGCGCGCGGATCTCTGTCTTCCATCCGGCATCGGTCTCGGGCGGTTCGGACGGGCGGTGCCACCCGAGGCGGATGTCGTCGAAGGCGGGTTGCGACAGGATCGACGCGGCCATCCGCGCGCCCGCCACCAGCACCTCGAGGTCGCGCCCATCCGAGAGATAGTTCGGGTCAATCACGGGTTTCGCCGCCGGGTCGTCCGAGGCCAGCCGCAGCCGCCCGCGCGAGCGCGGATAGAGCGCGCAGGCATGGAGCGAGACGCCCGTCCGACCCCAGTTCCGGGTTTCGCCGTGGTTCTCGCCCAGCGCAGGCAGGAAGTGGAACTGGATGTCCGGCTTCTCCAGCCCCTCGCGGGAGCGGGCGAACCCGTTCCCCTCGGCGAGGTTCGACGCCAGGAGACCGGTGCGCCCGCGCAGCCAGTCGTAGGGCGCGCGCAACGCCTGTCCGAGTGTGCCGGGCGCGTAGCCGATCGCGCTGCCCGGCCGGGTCAGCAGCATGCAGGTGATATCGAGATGGTCCTGGAGGTTGCCGCCCACACCCGCCGCATCGTGGACGAGACCGATGCCATGCTCGGCCAGATGCGCCGCGGGGCCGACCCCCGAGACCATCAAGAGCTGAGGCGAGCCGATCGCACCGGCCGAGAGGATCACCTCGCGCCGAGCCTCGAAGCTGTCCGAGCCGGTCTCGACCGCGACGGCGCGGCGGCCGTCGAAGCCCACGCGCCGGACCTGTTGACCCGTGCGGATGGTGAGGTTCGGCCGCGCGCGCACCGCGTCCGGCAGGTAGGCGCGCGCCGCCGAGCAGCGCAGGCCGCGATGGGTCGTCGTGTCGAAACGCCCGACGCCGTCGCGCAGCGGTGCTGCGAAGTCCTCGACCCGCGCGTGCCCGGCCTGTTCGCCCGCCTGAAGGTATCGCCGCGTGGCGGGATGCGCCCAGTCCGGGCGGGTCACCCGCAGCGGCCCGGAATCGCCGTGCCATTGCGAGATGCCTTCGGAATGGGTTTCGGACGCCTTGAAGAGATGCAGCGCCTCGGCCCCAGACCAGCCGTGGCCCCAATCGTCGTAATCGCTCAGATCGCCGCGCGCGTAGCACATCGCGTTGATCCCCGACGAGCCGCCCAGCACCCGGCCCCGCGGCCAGCGGAGGCGGCGATTGTCGAGGCCCGGCTGCGGCACGGTCGCGAAGTCCCAATCGGCGACCTTGTGGCCCAGCGCCTCGGCCAGGCCGGCGGGTAGATGGAGCAGCGGGTTGCGCGCCTCGCCCCCCGCTTCGAGCAAGAGCACCGAGACCGCCGGATCCTCGGAAAGCCGCGCGGCCATCACGCACCCGGCCGATCCACCGCCCACGATCACGTAATCCACCTGCATGCCCGCACCTCCTGCGGTCACCGTCCTCCCGGAGCGCTTCGAGGGCAAGGCGAACCCCGCGTCCGGCCCCGGACGCGGACCCGGCCCCGGTCACGATCCATGTCGAAGCCTTGCGATCCGGGCGCACCGCGTGAGCGCGCGGCCTGCGGGGGTTTGATATCGGGCGACGCTGCGCCTATGGAAGCGCATACATCCGGGAGCCGCCCGTGCAGATCTACCTCCCCATCGCCGAAGTGTCGGTCAACGCCTTCCTGCTTCTGGGGCTGGGCGGGATGGTCGGTGTCCTCTCGGGGATGTTCGGGGTGGGCGGCGGTTTCCTGATGACGCCGCTTCTCTTCATGGTCGGCATCCCGCCCGCCGTCGCGGTCGCGACCGAAGCCAACATCATCGTCGCCTCCAGCTTCTCGGGCGTGCTGGCGCATGTGCGCCGCAAGACGGTCGATTTCCGAATGGGCACCGTTCTGCTGATCGGCGGCCTCGTGGGGGCGGCGATCGGTGTCCAGGTCTTCGCGATCCTGCGCGAGCAGGGTCAGGTCGATCTGCTGGTCAAGCTCTGCTACGTCGTGTTCCTCGGGGTCATCGGCGCGCTGATGTTCATCGAGAGCCTGAACGCCATCCGCAAGGCGCGTGCCAAGGGCCCGGCGCCCCGGACCGTGCGGCGCCAGCGGGGCTGGATCCACGCACTGCCTCTGAAGATGAAGTTCCGCACCAGCGGTCTCTATATCTCGGTGCTGCCGCCCTTGCTCGTCGGGCTCTTCGTCGGCGTTCTGGCCGCGATCATGGGCGTCGGCGGCGGGTTCATCATGGTGCCCGCGATGATCTACCTGCTGGGCATGCCCACCAAGGTCGTGGTCGGCACCTCGCTCTTCCAGATCATCTTCGTCACGGGCTTCGCCACGCTCCTGCACGCGACGACCAACTACACCGTCGATATGGTCCTCGCGGTGCTGCTGCTGGTCGGGGGCGTCGTCGGGGCGCAGGTCGGCACGCGCATCGGCACCAAGCTCAAGGCCGAGCAGTTGCGCATCCTGCTCGCGGGAATGGTCCTTCTGGTCTGCGCCAAGCTGGCCGCCGACCTCCTGATCCAACCGGCGGAGCTCTTCTCCGTCGGCGCGGAGTCGGGGCATTGATCCGCGCGCTGCTCGTCCTGCTGGCGCTCGCTGCGCCCGCCGCCGCCGAGGAGGTGGTCGCGGCCCTGAGCCAGGACCGCGTGTCGATCTCGACCTCGTTCGACGGCTCGGAGATCCTCGTCTTCGGGGCGGTCAAGCGCGAGGCCCCCGTGCCCGAGGGCGGGCCGCTCGGGGTGATCGTGACGATCGCGGGACCGGACGAGGCGGTCATCGTGCGTCGCAAGGACCGCCGCTTTGGCATCTGGATCAATGTCGAGGGCATCGATGTCGAGCGCGCGCCGAGCTTCTATGCCGTCGCCTCGTCGCTGCCGCTGGGGACCTCGCTGTCGGAGACCGAGGACCTGCGTTGGAGTATCTCGCCCCGCCGCAAGCTCCGCGCGGTCGGCGCGACCGACATGGCGGGGGATACGCCCGCCTTTCTCGAGGCCCTGCTGCGGGTCCGGCAGGACGCCGATCTCTACGCGGTAAAGGAGGAGACGGTGGCCCTGCGCGACGAGACGCTGTTCTCGGCCGAGATCGCGCTGCCCTCGGACCTGACCGAAGGCAATTACGACACTCGCATCTTCCTGACGCGGGACGGGGCGGTGATCGACGTCTACGCAACATCGATCTTCGTCCAGAAGGTCGGATTGGAGCGGATGATCTACAACCTCGCCCACGAACAGCCGCTGATTTACGGGCTTCTGTCGCTCTTCATCGCGATCTCGGCGGGATGGCTCGCCTCGACGGTGTTCCGCTACATCCTGCCCTAGCCGCGACCGACATAGGGCATGGCGTTGGCCATGATCGTCATCGTCAGCACGTTCGCTTCGGGCGGCAGGCTCGCCATGTGGAGGACCGCGCGGGCGGCGTCGGCCACGTCCATGGTCGCCACGCCCGCGTCCCCCGCCGCGCGCTGCGCGTGGTCCAGCGCCTCGACCATGGGGGTCCGGGCGTTGCCGATGTCGATCTGGCCGCAGGCGATCCCGAGCGCGCGCCCGTCGAGCGCAAGCTGTTTCGTCAGACCCGTGATCGCGTGCTTGGTGACGGTGTAGCTGACCGCGCCCTCTCGCGGGACATGGGCCGAGATCGAGCCGTTGTTGACGATCCGCCCGCCGCCTTGGGCGCGCATCACCCGGAATGCCGCGCGGGCCATCAGGAACATGCCGGTCAGGTTGACCGCGACGGCGCGGTCCCAATCCTCCAGTGGCACCTCGTCGATGGGCGCGGCGGGCACGAACAGCCCTGCATTATTGAAGAGCACGTCGAGGCGGCCCGCGCGCTCGGTGAACATGTCGGTCACGCGGTCGCAGGCCTCGGGGTCTGTGACGTCGCCGGGCAGGACATGGGCGTTCGGATGGTCGCCCGCCACCTCGGCCAGCGCATCGGCGCGGCGCGCCATCAGGCCGACGGTCCAGCCCGCGTCGAGAAAGATCCGCGCGGTCGCGGCACCGATGCCCGACGACGCGCCTGTGATGAGAATGGTGCGGGTCATTCCTGGGTCTCCTGTTCGAGCGTCAACGGGGCGGGTTCGGCCTTCAGGTCCGACGTGTCGAGCGCGTGCTGCGGCAAGGCCAGCGCATAGCGCCTGACCCAGATGAGCTGCGTCGCCGCGCGGGTGATCGCGACATAGGCCAGGCGCTTCCAGAGATGCTGGCCCGCCTCGATCCGCCCCGCGCGGGACGCGGCGTAGAGATCGGGGGCGAAGACCTGCACCCGGTCCCATTGCGACCCCTGCGCCTTGTGGATCGTGACGGCGGCACCGTGCAGGAAGGCCGCGCCCATGCGGGCCGCGAAGGGCAGGAACGGCTCTTCCTCGTCGGGATGCTCGATCTTGACGATGCTGCTGACGCTGATCTCGGGCTCGGGCGCGCCGACGACATGGAGCTTGGAGAAGCCGGGCTTCCGTCCGGGCCCCAGATAGACGACCTGCGCGCCCTTGATGAGGCCCCGCGCCTCGAGGTCGATACGCCGCTTTCGATGCTTCAGCGGCAGCTCCAGCCCGTCGCAGATCAGGGGCTCGCCCGGCAGCATCTGCGTGTCGTCGGCCCCATGGGCGCCGCGGAAGGCGCGGATCAGGCGTATGCGCGTGGCATTGCGCCAGACGAGTACCGGAGAGCGGGCCATCAGGTCGCTGTCGACCCGGCCCGCGACCTGCACGCGGTCGTCGGAGGCGGCGGCGTCCTCGATCATCTGCTCGAAGCTGTGGAAGTCGAGGTCGGGATCGCCGAGGGCATGGGCGAGATCGAGGATCGGGTTGTCCGCCGCCTGACGGTGGACGCGGTCGAGATGCTTGAGATCGTCGCCCGAGAAGCGGTCGAACACCATTCGGCCCGACTGATTCACGGGGGCGAGCTGGGCCGGGTCGCCGAAGAGGACGAGGGTGGGGAAGATCTCCTTCAGGTCCTCGAACTGCTTGTCGTCGAGCATCGAGGATTCGTCGACGAAGCCCACATCCAGCGGACTGTCGCGCCGCTTCCACCCGGTGATGAAGTCGCTGCCCCTGAGCCCCGCCGCGGCCAGCGCGCCCGGCACACTGGAGGTCTCGTCGTAGACGCGCTTGGCGCGGTCGAGCGCCTCGTCGGTCAGGCCCTCGACCGTGGGGCGGGGGCCGCCCTCGGCCAGCCACTCGGCGATCTTCTCGTACTCGGGATCATAGACCGGCGTGTAGAGAATGCGGTGGATCGTGGTGGCGGGCACGCCGCGGGTCCGCAGGACGCTCGCGGCCTTGTTGGTCGGGGCCAGCACGGCGAGGGTGCGGCGATCCT
Organism: uncultured Jannaschia sp.; assembly: GCF_947503795.1. Classification (NCBI taxonomy): domain Bacteria; kingdom Pseudomonadati; phylum Pseudomonadota; class Alphaproteobacteria; order Rhodobacterales; family Roseobacteraceae; genus Jannaschia; species uncultured Jannaschia sp. Next base: position 498,441 of record NZ_CANNEZ010000002.1, read on the forward strand.
TGCGCTTGCGCTCGTAATCGCCCGAGACGAGGTCCAGCCCCGCCTCGCGCAGGTCCTTGACCATCGCGGCCAGCAGCAGCGTCTTGCCCGACCCCGCCTTGCCGGTGATCGCGATGACGCGGCTGTCATCGTCCTCGCGCGGGCCGGCGAATTCGCCGATACCGATTCCGCTGTCGGACAGGATCTCGGCGATGCGATCCCAGGCCTCGGCCTGATCTGGAGAAAGCGTCGTGGCGGGGGGCGTCGTCATCGCCCCCTTGTGGCGGGTTCAGGCCCCGGACGGAAGGGCGACCGGCAGCGGGAGGTCACCGAATGCGTCCTCGAACCAGCCGCGCGAGATGCGGGCCGCGATGCCCGTCGCTGTGCAGAGCGCGTCGTGCAGCTCGGCGTCGAAGGTCCAGAGCCCGGCCGCGATTCCGTCCCGGGGACGGCCCAGCAGTTCCGGCTCCCACCCGAGGCGGCGGTAGACGCGCGTCATCGGCGCATCGAACACCCCGAGCGCATGGGTCAGGCCGAAGCCGAGGCCGAGCTCGCTCGCCCCGAGGAGGAGTTCGCGCGCCATGCCCGGTCCCGCGTCGGGGGCAAGGCAGAACCGCGTGCATTCCCAGATCCGGCCCGAGCGCAGCGGCCCGCCCTCGACCAGATGCGGGAACACGTCGGCCATCATGTGCGGCCCCGTGGTCGGCAGGAACCGCATCGAGCCCGCATGGGCGCCCCGCGCGTCCTCGGCCACGACATAGAGCGGATCCATCCCATCATAGGCGTCCGTCTCCCAGCCGAAGGGGTCGACCTGCACCTCCCAGCCCATGCGGTCGCGGAACTGGACGGTGCGGTCGCGGAACATGTCGGCGGCCAGCTCGGCATGGCGGGGCAGGTCTGCGGCGTAGATGTAGCGGATCATCGGACGTCCCTCCGGTCTGTGTGACGAAAGGGGCTGAGGCCGCGCAGCTTGACGAAAGGTTACCGCGCGCCCGCGAAGATTTTGCGCAACAGGGCCTGTTCGGCCGGAGGGCCGATCAGAGGTTGATCAGCCCGCGCGACAGGGCGTTGGCCACCGCATGGGTGGTGTTGATTGCCCCGAGCTTGTGGCGCGCACTCTCGATATAGACGCGGAGGGTGTTCTCGGAGATCGACAGCCGCTCGGCGGCCTGCGCCCGGCTGCGGCCGGCCGCCAGGAGCGTCAGCGTGTCCGCCTCCCGCCGCGAGAGCGCCGGTGCGGGCGTCTGCGGCGCATCTCCGTCGAGAACGAGCGCGCGCTCGTTCACGTAATGCGCGGCCAGAAGCAGGTCATCGAGATGCGCCCGCGTGAACCTGCCCCAACTGTCATCCGCGACCTTGTGGTTGACGGTGAAGAGCGCGAACTGCCCCGACGGTCCCCGGATCGGCAGGCTGAACCCCTGGTTCCCGAGCCCGTGTCCGATGCCCTCGGCCAGAAGCGCGCGGGCCGGACGCCCGGACCAGTCGAGCCGCTTCCAATCGACGGGCGTGAACCGCCGGAAGCAGGCCAGCACGACCGGATCGATGGTCTGGAAGTTCTGTTCGACATAGGCCGCGACCCAATCCGGCGCGTAGGTGAGCGCGGCCCATTGGGCGCCGCCCGACTTGACCGAATGATAGACGAGATGTTCGACATCGTAGGCGTCGCGCAGGTCGAAGACGGCATCCTGCAGATCGGTCAGGTCGCGGCAGTCACCCAGCCGCTCCAGCACGTCGTCCAGCTTTCGTGCCATCCGGCCTCGCCTCTTCCGCGGGGGAACGCTGCACAAGCTCGACCGATGCGACGACGATGGCCTCTTCCAGCTGCGAGGCCAGTTCGGGCAACCGGTTGGCATCCGCGAACCCCTTCAGGTCGCCCAGCACTTCGATGATCCACTTCTTCGACATCCGAACGTTCCTTCCCAAGGGGTTAACGAAAGCTTAAGCGATTCTACCGTGGAGCCGATCGGGGGAGATATTCGCGGTTTCTCCCTCCCCATTTCTGGTGGGTGTCGCGCATGGAACACCCTGACGCAGCGGAAGGCCTGGAACGAAAAAGGAACGACCCCGGACGGATCCGGGGTCGTTCATCGCTACGAATCGTGGGGCAGAGGATCGCGTCAGGCGGCGGGACCGGCCTCGACCACGTCCTCGAGCGTACGCAGTCCCGTGCGGGGGGCCTGAACGAGGACGGACATGTTGCCCGGCTTGTGCTCGTTGCGGCGCATCTTCATGTGCGCCTCGGGCAGATCGGCCCAGTCGAAGCATTCCGACATGCAGGGATCGAGCCGACGCTCGACCATCAGGTTGTTGGCGGCACTCGCCTGCTTGAGATGGGCGAAATGGCTGCCCTGCAGGCGCTTCTGGTGCATCCACATGTAGCGGACGTCGAAGGTCAGGTTGAACCCGGTCGTGCCCGCGCAGATGACGACCATGCCGCCCTTCTTGCACACGAAGGTCGAGACCGGGAACGTCGCCTCGCCCGGATGCTCGAAGACCATGTCGACATTGTTGCCCTTGCCGGTGATCTCCCAGATGGCCTTGCCGAACTTGCGGGTCTCGGCGAACCAGGTCGCGTATTCGTCCGAGCCGACCTTGGGCAGCTGGCCCCAGCAGTCGAAATCGTTGCGGTTGATGACGCCCTTGGCCCCCAGACCCATCACGAACTCGCGCTTGGATTCGTCCGAGATGACGCCGATCGCGTTGGCGCCGGCCGTGTTGATGAGCTGGATCGCGTAGGAGCCGAGGCCGCCCGACGCACCCCAGACCAGCACGTTCTGGCCGGGCTTGAGGTCATGGGGCTCGTGCCCGAAGAGCATCCGGTAGGCGGTGGCGAGCGTCAGCGTGTAGCAGGCCGCCTCTTCCCAGGTCAGGTGCTTGGGGCGCGGCATGAGCTGCTGGGCCTGCACGTTGGTGAACTGCGCAAACGAGCCGTCGGGCGTCTCGTAGCCCCAGATGCGCTGGCTGGGCGAGTACATCGGGTCGCCGCCGTTGCAATGCTCGTCGTCGCCGTCGTCCTGGTTGCAGTGGATCACGACCTCGTCGCCGACCTTCCAGCGCTTCACCTTGTCGCCCACCGCCCAGATGATGCCCGACGCGTCGGAGCCCGCGATGTGATAGGGCTGGCCGTGGCCGTCGAACGGGCTGATCGGTTGACCGAGCGAGGCCCAGACGCCGTTATAGTTCACGCCCGCCGCCATTACGAGAACGAGGACTTCGTGGCTGTCGAGGATGGGGACGTCGACGATCTCCTGCTGCATCGCGGTCTCGGGCTCGCCATGACGCTCGCGGCGGATCGCCCAAGCATACATCTGCTTCGGCACATGACCCATCGGGGGCATCTCGCCCATCTCGTAGAGGTCCTTCACCGCCGCCTCGTAAGTCGGGGTCTGCGTGTCGAGGGCCATGGCCATATCTCCGTCCTTGCCGCGTTGCGGAATCATTGTGCTGCGTTGCAACATGAATACCAAGGCCGCGGTAACATTAAAACCCCGAAAGTACTGGCCGCGTAATTTTCTTGCTAGAGAAGTTTCTGCGCTGGCAGCGTGCGGGCGTAGAATTCGAAGACCTCGCCCCAGCCGGGCTGGGGCCGGATGGCATCGCCGTCGATCCGGAGCGCGCCGCGCACTTCGAGCATGCGCAGCGCCACGAGCGAGACCTCGGAGGCGTCCCGGCTGGCATGGTGCAGCGGATGGCCCGCAGCCCGGAGCGTCTCGGCCCGCGCGTCGAGATGGGCCGCAATCTCGGGGAGCGTGTGGTACCCTTCGGTCAGCGCCTCCGACACAAGGGCCAGTGGGAGGACGGGCAGCCGCGCCTCGATGCGGTCGAGCAGAGTCGCCGCCAGCGCCGCGGTCGGGTCATCATGCCCCTGCCAGAGGAATTCATGCAGCGACACGGGCTGCCCGAAGCTCACGGCGGCATACCCGAACCGGGTGAACCGTCGCGTCACGCGCAGCTGCAGATGCCGCCAGAGATAGCGCGCGACCGTCCACCAGCGTAGCCGGAACGCGTGCTCGCCCTTCGACCCGGCGGCGATCAGCACGCGATCCTCCAGCACCCGTTCGTAATTCAGCGCGACGGGAATGAAGACGATGTCGCGCGCATCCTCGGGGTCGTGATCGGTCACGAGATACGAGAGGATGCCGAGCTTTGGCGCCTGCAGCGCCCCGTCGCGCGACAGGCGGCCTTCGGGGAAGACGGCCTGCGTGATGCCCTTCTCGGTGGCGATCTGGACATAGCGTGCCAGCACCCGCCGATAGAGCGGGTTGAGATCGCGACGACGCACGAAATAACCGCCCAGCGCCCGGATCAACGGCCGAAGCGGCCAGCGGCGGGCCCACTCGCCCACGGCATAGGCCAGCGCCGTCTGCCGCGCCGCGAGCCAGGTCACGAGGACGTAGTCCATGTTCGAGCGGTGGTTCAGGACGTAAATCACCGTGGCGTCGGGCGGGATATCCGCCAGCGCCTCGGCCTCCCCCGTGACGCGGACACGGTAGAGGCTGCGCGACAGCCAGCGCGAGAGGCGCATCGCGATCGAAAAGTAGAGCGTGGCCGAGAAGCCCGGCACGATCTCGCGGGCGTAGCGGCGCGCGGTCTCGAAGGCGACCTCCTCGGGAATGCGGTGGGTGCGGGCGTGATCGATGATGGCCTGCGCGACCGCCGGGTCGTGCGTCAGCCGGTTGATGGTGTCCATCCGGCGCGCCAGCTTGAAGGGTTCGATCGGGCGCGTCAGCCGGGTGTTGAGCCGCGCCACCAGCCGCTCCGCGCGCTTGCGGAAGAACCAGCGCACCGACGGGAAGAGGAAGTTCGACGCGAACGTGACGGCGGCGAAGGCGCAGAGCAGCAGAAGCGCCCAGAGCGGGATTTCGATGATCCGGGTCATCGGCGGCGGGGCGGGGCGCGGCGCAGGTCCATTGTCCGCGAATATGGCCCGGTCTTGGACGAGGCTGGCAAGCGCGAAGGCGAGCTTGCTCCTGATCGCCCGGAACCTGTGGCTGGCCGGGGGCCTGTTGGCCCGCGCCTATGCCGCGCCGCGGCGAATTGACACTTGCGCGATCTGTCCGATAAATTGGCTTTCGAGCAATTTTGTTACCAAAGGCTTCGCCATGTCGCAGAAAGACCGCCCCTGGCTCTTCCGGACCTATGCCGGCCATTCTACGGCGTCGAAGTCCAACGCGCTCTACCGCGCGAATCTCGCCAAGGGGCAGACCGGCCTCTCGGTGGCGTTCGATCTGCCGACGCAGACCGGCTACGACAGCGACCACGTTCTGGCGCGCGGCGAGGTCGGCAAGGTGGGCGTCCCGGTCAGCCATCTCGGCGACATGCGGACGCTGTTCGAGGACATTCCGCTCGAGGAAATGAACACCTCGATGACGATCAATGCGACGGCGCCCTGGCTGCTCGCGCTCTATGTCGCGGTGGCCGAGGAGCAGGGCGCAGACGTCGCGAAGCTTCAGGGGACCGTCCAGAACGACCTCGTGAAGGAATACCTGTCGCGCGGCACCTACGTGCTGCCACCCCGGCCCTCGATGGGGCTGATCGCGGACGTGGCCGAATACTGCTATTCCGAGATTCCGAAATGGAATCCGATGAATGTCTGCTCCTACCACCTGCAGGAGGCCGGTGCGACGCCGGAGCAGGAATTGGCATTCGCGTTGGCCACGGCGACCGCCGTTCTCGACGAATTGCGCGACCGTGTGCCCGAGGCGGAGTTTCCGCGCCTCGTCGGCCGGATCTCGTTCTTCGTCAACGCGGGCATCCGGTTCGTCACCGAAATGTGCAAGATGCGCGCCTTCGTCGAATTATGGGACGAGATCTGCCGCGATCGCTACGGCGTCGAGGACGCGAAGTTCCGCCGGTTCCGATATGGCGTGCAGGTGAATTCGCTCGGGCTGACCGAACAGCAACCCGAAAACAACGTCTACCGCATCCTTCTCGAAATGCTGGCCGTCACGCTGTCGAAGAATGCGCGCGCCCGCGCGGTGCAATTGCCCGCCTGGAACGAAGCGCTGGGATTGCCGCGCCCGTGGGATCAGCAATGGTCGCTTCGGATGCAGCAGGTCCTCGCCTATGAGACGGATCTTCTGGAATACGGCGATCTCTTCGACGGCTCGCCCGTGGTCGCGGCTAAGGTCGAGACCTTGAAGGATGGCGCACGCGCGGAATTGGCGCGGATCGACGAGATGGGCGGCGCCGTCGACGCGATCGAATACATGAAGGGCCGGCTGGTCGAATCCAATTCGGACCGGTTGGGCGGCATTGAGCGGGGCGAGACCACGGTCGTCGGGGTCAACGCCTGGACCGATGGCGAGCCGTCCCCGCTGGTGGGCGAGGATGGCGGCATCATGGTGGTCGATCCGGGCGTGGAGGCCGATCAGATCGCGCGGCTCGACGCGTGGCGCACTGCCCGCGACGCCGCGGCCGTCAAGGCCGCGCTGAACGCGCTCTGGCAGGCTGCGACCGCGGGCGAGAACGTGATGCCACCGTCGATCGCGGCCGCCAAGGCAGGCGTCACGACCGGCGAATGGGCGGGTGTCATGCGCGCGGTCCATGGCGAGTACCGCGGCCCGACCGGGGTGGCGACCGGCGTGTCGAACCGGACCGAGGGGCTCGACGATCTGAGGGCGGCCGTGGATGCCGTGTCCGACCGGCTGGGCCGCCGCCTGACCTTCCTGATGGGCAAGCCTGGACTGGACGGTCATTCCAACGGCGCCGAACAGATCGCCGTCCGCGCACGCGATTGCGGAATGGCGATCCATTACGAGGGCATTCGCCTGACCCCCGAAGCGATCGTTTCCGCCGTGACTGAAAACGACGCCCATGTGGTTGGACTTTCTATCCTGTCCGGCTCGCATATCCCGTTGGTCGAGGACCTCATGGATCGATTGCGCGCGGCCGGATTGGGCCATGTTCCCGTGATTGTCGGTGGGATCATCCCCGAGGACGATTCCGACAGATTGCGTGCGATGGGCGTGGCTGCGGTCTATACGCCCAAGGATTTCGAATTGAACCGCATCATGGGCGATATTGTCGAACTGGCCGATCCGGGCGGGATTGCAGCAGAATGACCTTGCGGGAATGGAAGAACAATCCTATTGCGGATGAATAATGTCGCATATGGGGAGTGATTGCATTGGCGAAACTGGACAAGATGAGCAAGGAAGAATTGGCGAAAGAGCGCGCGGAAACGGAAGCACGCCTCCGCGAACTGCAGAAGGCCGAGGCTGAATTCGACGGGCGCCGCCTGAAGGAAATGAAGGCCGATATCGAGAAGATGCTGGCGGCCGAAGGCTTTACGATGGCCGATCTCTTTGCAGGCCGTGCGCCGAAGAAGGCCGGTGGCGGTGCCAAGGCCCCCGCCAAATATCGCCATCCCGAGAATGCGTCGAAGACGTGGTCCGGTCGCGGGCGTCAGCCGCAATGGTTCAAGGATCATATCGACGGTGGCGGCAAGGCCGAGGACCTCTCGGTCTAGACCGCGCCGACATTCCGGTGGATCAAGGGGACGGCCTGCTGCGGGCCGTCCCCTTTTTCCTGTCCGGAGTGATCCCATGACCCCCCATATCCGCGCCGAACCCGGCCAGATCGCCAAGACCGTCCTGATGCCGGGCGATCCGCTGCGCGCGAAATGGGCGGCCGAGACGTTCCTCGACGCCCCCGAACTGGTGAACGACGTGCGCGGGATGCTGGGGTTCACGGGCACGTGGCGCGGCAACCCCGTGACGATCCACGGATCGGGCATGGGGATGCCGTCGCTGTCGATCTACGCCAACGAATTGATTACGCAGTACGGGGCGAAGACGCTGATCCGGATCGGGTCCTGTGGAGCGATGCAGGCAGATGTCGCGGTCCGGGACGTGATCCTGGCCCAGACGGCGAGCAGCCTCTCGACCCCGTCGCGCGGCATCCTGCGGGAGGTGAACTTTGCACCCTGCGCCGATTGGGGCCTTTTGCGCGCCGCCGAAGCGGCGGCGCAGGCCAAGGACAGCCGCGTGCATGTCGGCGGGATCTATTCGTCGGACGTGTTCTACGACGAACGGCCGGACCTGAACGAGCAGATGACCCGGCACGGCATCCTCGCCGTCGAAATGGAGGCCGCCGAACTCTACATCCTCGCCGCGCGTCACGGGTGCCGCGCGCTGGCCGTGCTGACGGTGAGCGACCATCTTCTGACCCATGAGGCGCTGCCGGCATCGGACCGGCAGCAGACCTTCGGGGACATGGTCGAGATCGCGCTCGAGGCGGCCTTCGCCTGACCGAGGCGGGCGGCGGCCCGCCCCGGTTCAGATGACCAGCGTGTCGAGCGGCGGGAAGCCGTTGAAGCCCATCGACGAGTAGGTCGAGGTGTACGCGCCGCAATGGCGGATCGTGACCTTGTCGCCGGCCTTCAGCCCGACGGGCAGCTGGACGGGACGCTTCTCGTAGAGGACGTCGGCGCTGTCGCAGGACGGGCCGGCGAGGACGCAGGGGCCGGTCGGCTGGCCGTCGCGCGCGGTGACGATCTGGTAGCGGATCGCCTCGCCCTCGGTCTCGGCCAGGCCCGAGAAGCGGCCGATGTCGAGATAGACCCAGCGGTGCAGATCGTCCTCGGACTTCTTGGAGACCAGAAGGACCTCGGCGGCGATCGCACCGCATTCGGCCACGAGGCCGCGGCCCGGCTCGGCCATGATCTGCGGGACCGCGCCGAAGCGTGCCTCGACCAGGTCGATGACCGCGGCCGCATAGGCGGTCGGATGCTGGATCGACTCGCCGTAGAAGGCCGGGAAGCCGCCGCCGATGTTCAGAAGCTGCAGGTCGAAGCCCGCGCCCTGTGCGTCGTGCCAGATGGAAGCGACCTGATCGAGCGTGCCGGTCCACATCCGGGCCTCGCGCGTCTGCGAGCCGACATGGAAGCTGAGGCCGAAGGGCACGAGGCCCAGATCGCGGGCAAGGCCGAGCAGCGAAAGCACCTTGTCGCGGGCGCAGCCGAACTTGCGCGAGAGCGGCCAGTCGGCTTCGGAATTGTCGACAATGACTCGGATATAGACGCGGGCGCCGGGGGCGTTCTCGGCGATCTTGACCAGCTCTTCCTCGGCGTCTGCGGCAAACAGCGTAATGCCGGCTTGGTGCGCGAAGCGGATGTCGGAGGCCTTCTTGATGGTGTTGCCGAAGGAGACATGGGCCGGATCGGCGCCCTGCGACAGCACCAGCTCGATCTCGCCGCGCGACGCGGCGTCGAAGCCCGAGCCGAGCCCGACGAGGCGCTCGACGATGGCGACATGCGGGTTCGCCTTCACGGCGTAATGGATATGGGCCCGGCCGAGGCCGGCCGAGAGGGCGTGGAACTGACGCTCGACCGCGTCGACGTCGATGACCAGCGTCGGGTGCGCGAACTCGTGGGCGGCGATGTAGGATTCAACGCGCGAGGGCGCAACGAGATCGGGACGGCCGAAGCCGGTTACTGCGTTCATGGTCATCTCCAATAGACCCGGCCATCCCGAACACTCGGTGCAGACCGCTCACTTCCAAGGGAGACGTTACCGTCGCTACGTAACCGTGCTTTTCAGCCGTGCCAGAGGCGCGTGCGTTGGCGTCTATGCGCGGGCAGATGGGGCCGTTCGCGGATTCGGTCAAGGCGGAAAATCGCGCGGAATCGCGGGATTGGAACGATGGGGCCCCGAGCGTGTTGTTTTGGCGACAACCCGCAACCGGAGATCGCCATGACCACCTCGCTGAAACTGCTGACCGCCCTGCCCCTGATCGCGCTTCTGTCCGCCTGCGTGGGCGCCAACGACCGCGTCGACACGCTGAGCGAAATCGAGGCCAACAACGACACCGACATCGTCGGCGACGGCATGGTCATCGGAAGCTGATCCGCGACCCGACCGAAATTTTCGCAAGACGAACGGGCCCCCGCCAACGCGGGGGCCCGTTTCGCATTCAGGCCGCGCCGCGGGGCGGGCGGTCGTTGGCGCGGACGAAGTCGATCCCCGACAGGATGTCCGCGAAGGCGGGACGCCCGAACGGGACCGATTGCTGCCAATGCGCGCCGACCGTGCCGTCCGCCAGCACCCAGGTGAGCGCCGGTTCGGAAAAACGGGGCGGTTCCTTCTCGACGACGCGGTCCGAGACGTAGAGACCCCAGTTGCGGGCCGTGCCTTCGGTCATGCCGTACCCGATATCGATGCCGCCCACCGCCCAGTCCGCCGCGACAGTCCGCGCCCGATCTTCCGGGTCCATCGACATGGCGAGCACCGTCAGGCCCCGCTCGGCAAAGGCTGGGAGATGCGCCACGAGCTCTTCGAGCTGCTTGCGGCAGGCGGGGCAATGGAGCCCGCGGAAGAACACCACGAATGCCTCGCCCGGGATGGCCGACAGATCCATGTCCGGCCCGTCGAGACGATGCGCTGTCAGCGCGGGGGCGGGTGTTCCGGGCTTCGGCATGTCGACCTTCAGAGCTGACGCTCAACCATCATCTTCTTGATGTTCGCGATGGCCTTGGCGGGATTCAGCCCCTTGGGGCAGGTCTTGGCGCAGTTCATGATCGTGTGGCAGCGGTAGAGCTTGAACGGATCTTCCAGATCGTCCAGCCGCTCGCCTGTCGCCTCGTCCCGGCTGTCGATGATCCAGCGATAGGCATGGAGAAGTGCGGCCGGCCCGAGATAGCGGTCGCCGTTCCACCAGTAGCTGGGGCAGGCGGTCGAGCAGGACGCGCACATGATGCACTCGTAAAGACCGTCCAGCTTCTCGCGGTCCTCGATCGACTGGCGCCATTCCTTGGCGGGGGTGTTGGACTTGGTCTCCAGCCACGGCATGACCGAGGCGTGCTGTGCGTAGAAATGCGTCAGGTCGGGGATCAGGTCCTTGATGACCGGCATGTGCGGCAGCGGATAGATCTTCACGTCGCCCTTCACGTCGTTGATGCCCCAGGTACAGGCGAGCGTATTCACCCCGTCGATATTCATCGCGCAGGACCCGCAAATCCCCTCGCGGCAGGAGCGGCGGAAGGTCAGGGTCGGGTCGATCTCGTTCTTGATCTTGATCAGCGCGTCCAGAATCATCGGCCCGCAGGTGTCGAGATCCACCCAATAGGTGTCCAGCCGCGGGTTCTTCCCGTCCTCGGGGTTCCAGCGATAGATCTGGAACTTGCGCAGGTTGCTCGCGCCCTCGGGCTTCGGCCAGGTCTGGCCGACGGTGATCTTCGAGTTCTTCGGCAGCGTGAATTGGACCATGGGTCGGTTCCTCTCAGAGGGAGTTCAGCAGCACGGGCAGACCCTCGGTCGCCAGGCATTGGATGGTGTCGGGACGGCGCGCGATATCGAGCACGATACGCGTGGCGCCCGCGTCGTCGCGGGTCGCGGCGGAGGTGGCGAGCGTGACGATCTCGTCGCCACTCGCGTTGTCGATGATGCAGTTCGTTGCGGGCTCCAGCGGGATGCCCGGAAAGCGCTCGGCCACGATGGGGTTCACGACCGACTTGGCTGCGGCACGGCTGACCTCGGTGCCGACGCCTGTGTTGCAGGACGCCAGGGCGGCAATCAGAAGAAGGGGTTCAAGCCGCATCGCGCAACTCCTCGAGCCAGGCGGTGGGATGGGTTTCGTAGCCGAGCGTGACGAGGTCGGACCCGTGCGTCTCGGCGTAGATCTCGGCCACCTTGCGCGGCAGGCGGGTGCGCCATTGGGCGATCTTGCCGGACGCGACATGGGCGCCGACGCGCTCGCCGCGCGCCGCCTCGTCGGCAAGACCGCCGAACAGGCTGCGGTTCCAGAAGATGCGGCAACCCTGGTCGACCTCGGGTTCGGGCAGGCCCAGATCGCGCAGATGCTCGCGAAAGGCCCGGCAGTCGGTGTCCTGCATCAGGTCCTCGTAGCGCACCTCGATCGTATTGGGGCGGTCGTAGGTCCAGGCGGTCATCTCGGCGACGGTCTGCGCATGCTTCTCGCGCATTTCGAAGAGCAGGCGCTCTTGCTCGGAGGGCAAGGCGTTCAGGTGGGCCTGATACGTGCGGCCGCCGAGATCGTCGCGCGGCTCGTGCAGGAACTGTTCGCCTTCGGGCGGGGCGTGGAGGTGATAGCGCATGCCCGACAGAAGAACGTCACGCGGGTCGCGGATCATGTGCAGGATGCGCGCATCGGGCCGGTCGAGCAGGATATCGGGGAAGAGCGAGGACCACTGGAACAGGAACACGCGCTCGGCCTCGGGCACCTTCTTCAGCCCCTGGTTCGGATAGACCACGTGATGCGCCACCCCGAGCTGGTTCGCCAACCGCCGGAACACCCCCCTGAGCCAGAGCGTGCCGGTCTTGTGATGGGTGCCGATGCAATAGAGGCGGGGCGCGATCAGGTCGGTCACTGGCTGGCCCGCTCGGAGGTGCAGGCCAGAAGGCCCTCGATCTCGGCGTTGGACATGGACGCGCCCGGATCGTTGATCATGTCGGGGCGTCCGATGGCATTCAGGCAGGAGGCGAGGCCCGGCGTCACCGCGCGGTCGGCATCGACGAAATCCGCCGCGCCGGGGCCGTTCCGGGCAAAGCCGCCGCCGCCGCCGATACAGGCCGACACGAGCAGGACGAGAGGCAGCGCGCGGATCACGACCCCGTCCCCAGCGTTACGCCGACGATGGTCGGCTCGGGGCGTCCGGCCATGCGGCGGTCCATGCATTCGGCCAGCACCGCCCGCTCCGAGCGGGGATCGAACACCCGACTCGTGACGACCAGCTCGCCATCGGCCAGGCCACCGCCCGAGCCGACGCCGACGCCCACGCTGCCTGCGATCCCGTCGGCCAGCCGAGCCTCGGAGCGGCATTCGTGCAACGCCCGCTCGCGGGTCATCGGGACCGGCGCGCAGGCCGTGATCAAGACTGTCAGGAGAAGCAAAGTGCGAATCATCGCGGCACCGCCCCGCAAGCGTCCAGCCGGGCGAGATCCGCCGCCGAGCGCGTCACGATCGTGCCGTCCCGAACGGTGACGCCCTGTTCGCGCGCGCAGTCGAGATAGGCCGCGCGCCGCGCCTCGGGACCAGTAGGCATGCAGGCCACGAGCGCCAGCGGCAGGGCCGCTCCGACACAGCGCAGGCTTCGCCCGAAGGTCGCGGGGCGCGTCACCGTCCCGTCAGCTCCGCCGCCGGATGCAGGCTTCGAGCGCAGCCTGCTCCTCGGGCGTCAGCTCGACCGAGGCGCCTTCGGTCACGCGGTCGGGCAGCACCGGCTTGCCGATCTCGGCGAGGCACGCATTCACCACGAGGCGGACGCCATCATCCACCGCGACGGCCGGACCGGACGGGGCAGGCTGGCAAGCCATGAGGGCGAGCGGGGCGAGAAGAAGGAAATTGCGCATCAGTACACTCGTGCTTTCGGGGCGATTTTCTTGAGGTCGATCCCGCCGTCATTGTGCGACGTCAGCGGGTTCACATGGACACCGCGATAGCCGAGATCCGACGTTGCCGCGTCTCCCTGGAACCAGACGAGGCTGTGCTTGCGCCAGTTCTCGTCGTCGCGGTCGGGGAAATCCTCGTGAGCATGGGCACCGCGGCTTTCCTTGCGGGCCTCGGCCGCGACGACGGTCGCGACGGCGTTGGGCATCAGGTTGGCCAGCTCAAGCGTCTCCATCAGGTCGGAGTTCCAGATCAGCGTGTTGTCGGTGACGGCCACGTCCGGCAGCTTGCCCGCGATGTCCTCCATCTTCTCCTTGCCCTGCGCGAGGGTTTCGGACGTCCGGAAGACGGCGGCGTCCTCCTGCATGGTCTTCTGCATCTCGAGCCGCAGCTCGGCGGTGCCGACCTGTCCGCGCGCGTGGCGCAGCCCATCGAACCGCGCCAGCGCCATCTCGACCGAGCGCATGTTGGGCGTGGGCACGGCGCTGTCGGCATCGACCACCTCGCCCGCGCGGATGGCAGCGGCGCGTCCGAAGACCACCAGATCGATCAGGCTGTTCGAGCCGAGGCGGTTCGCACCGTGAACGCTCGCACAGCCCGCCTCGCCCACGGCCATCAGGCCGGGTGCGACGCGGTCGGGCGCGTCCGGCGTGGGCGCCAGCACCTCGCCCCAGTAATTCGTCGGGATACCGCCCATGTTGTAATGCACCGTCGGCAGAACGGGGATCGGCTCCTTGGTGACGTCGACGCCCGCGAAGATGCGCGCGCTCTCGGAGATGCCGGGCAGGCGCAGGTGAAGCGTCTCGGGCGGCAGGTGGCTGAGGTTCAGGTGGATGTGGTCGCTGTCCTTGCCGACGCCCCGACCCTCGCGGATCTCCATCGTCATGCAGCGCGAGACCACGTCGCGCGAGGCGAGATCCTTGTAGGTGGGCGCATAGCGCTCCATGAACCGCTCACCCTCGGAATTCGTGAGGTAGCCGCCCTCGCCGCGCGCCCCTTCGGTAATGAGGCAGCCCGCGCCGTAGATGCCGGTCGGGTGGAACTGCACGAACTCCATGTCCTGCAGGGGCAGGCCCGCGCGCGCGACCATGCCGCCGCCGTCACCGGTGCAGGTATGGGCGGAGGTGGCCGAGAAATAGGCCCGGCCGTAGCCGCCGGTCGCCAGCACGGTCATCTTGGCCGAGAACAGGTGCAGCGTGCCGTCGTCGAGCTTCCAGCAGAGCACGCCCTGACATTCGCCGTCGTCCGACATGATCAGGTCGATGGCGAAATACTCGATGAAGAACTCGGCCTTCTGCTTGAGGCTTTGTCCATAGAGCGTGTGCAGGATCGCGTGGCCGGTGCGGTCGGCGGCCGCGCAGGTACGCTGCACGGGCGGGCCCTCGCCGTATTCGGTGGTGTGGCCGCCGAAGGGCCGCTGGTAGATCTTGCCCTCTTCCGTGCGCGAGAAGGGCACGCCGTAATGCTCCAGCTCGTAGACGGCCTTGGGCGCCTCGCGGGCGAGGTATTCCATCGCGTCCGTGTCGCCCAGCCAGTCCGATCCCTTGACGGTGTCGTACATGTGCCATTGCCAGCTGTCGGGGCCCATGTTGCCCAAGGACGCGGCGATGCCGCCCTGGGCCGCGACCGTGTGCGATCGGGTCGGGAAGACCTTCGTGATGCAGGCGGTGCGCAGGCCCTGCTCGGCCATCCCGAGGGTCGCGCGCAGGCCCGCGCCGCCGGCACCGACCACGACGACGTCGTATTCGTGGGTCTCGTATTCGTAGGCAGCCATGTCGGTCTCCTTAGAGGGCCAGGCGGATCAGGGCGTAAACGCCGATCAACGCCGCGCCGTAGCTGAGGCAGGTGGTCGCAACGATCGCGACCTTGCGGGCGGTGCCCGGCACGTAGTCCTCGATCAGGACCTGCACGCCCTTGGCGAAGTGGATCCAGCCCACGACCAAGGTCAGCAGCGCGACGAGGGCCGGGAACGGGCGGGAGTAATAAGCGACGACCTCCGGCCAGGGTTCGCCCAGCGCGGCGCCGAAGGTGAACACGAAAAGCGGCACGAGTATCACCAGCGCCGCCGAAAGGACGGTCTGGTGCCAGTGATGCGTCGTGCCCGATCCGGCGGAGCCGAGGCCGGAGACACGCTTGCGGTCAGTCAGGTAAGCCATGCGCGTGCCTCAGAGGATCAGGATGGTGAGAAGGGTCAGCAGGATCGAGCCGCCGATGATACCCCAACCGAGCTTTTCCGCGGTCTCGACTTCGAGGCCGTAGCCCTGGTCCCAGATCAGGTGCCGGATGCCCGCCAGCGTGTGATACCAGAGCGCCCAGATCGATCCGAGGAACACGAGCTTGCCGAACCACGAGGTCAGCACCGCGTCCGCGGTCGCGAAGGCTTCCGGGCCGGCGGCGGCGGCCACGAACCACCAGGTGATCAGAAGTCCCCCGACGACGAGCGCATTGCCCGTGATCCGCGTCAGGATCGAGGTCATCGACGTCAGCTGCGGCCGGTAGACCTGCAGATGCGGGGAGAGCGGGCGGTTGCCGCGGTTCACGTCGGCCATGCGACGCTCCTTCCTGGTCGTTATTCGGTCGTCGTCGGTGACGGTTCTACCGATCTGCGCGGCAGTGTCACGGGGTTGCGGGGTCGCAGGGGCGGGAATCGCGCCGCCGGGCCACTCCGTGATCACGTCAAGATGACCTGTGATCACGGACGATGGGGAACCGGCCCCGCAGGCCAGCGTTTTGCTGATCGGAAATCGAATGGAGCAGGCTGATGTCGAAATCTCGCGATGAAATCTGGGACGAATGGGGCGACCTCGTGAACATGGCACCGGCCGAAATCGAGGACTGGCTCGCGACTGACGAGTCGAAATCGGTCGGCGCCGACAGCGGGGACGGCACGTCGAAGGGTCGCAAATCCGGCCAGCGCATCGTCGAGATCAAGCGGACCAACAAGGACGACCTGTCCGATGACGACTGGGATCACATGGGCAAGGTCGTCGGCTACATCAAACGCCACGGCGCGCAGGTGCCGGACGAGCCCGAGGGATCGGACTGGGCCTACTCGCTGAAGAACTGGGGGCACGATCCATTCGGCGAGAATGGTGTCGCCAAGGGCTAGTGCGCGTCGCCGCCGAGCACGTCCAGAAGCTCGGTGCAGATCACGATCCGCTCGGCCTCGCCATAGTAGAAGGCGTTCGGTTCGCCGCAATCCTCGACCTCGACGGGCACCGGTCGGGGCAACGCGATGCGGCGGTTCACACGCTTGATGTCGCGCGACAGGGCGCCCAGCCGGTGACTGCCGCGCCCCAGACGCAGGCTGTCGGCGCGCACGCCCGGCGCGGGGGCCAGATCGTCGAGCACCGGCGCCCAGGCCGCATCCATGTCGGCGGCATCGGACCGGCATCGCTCGGCCTCGTCGGGCGGCATCCCCAGCGCCCGCGCCAGATCGCCCCGCTGCACCGGCTTGCCGCCGTAGAACAGGCAGATCGCCCGCGCAAGACGCTGGCCCGAGGGCATGTATTGCGCCCAGTTGTCGAATAGCTCGGTTGCGGCTTCGGCGCGGTACCGCTCGGTCGTGTCGGTCACGATCTGCGTCATCTCGGCCTCGGAATGGAGCCGCAGCGCGAGCGCCAGCGCGAAGGCATCCGCAGCCGTCTCCTCGACGCCGTAGACCGGCAGCTCGAGCTGGTCGAACACCGCGTGCCCGACCTCGTGGTACAGCGTCATACGCAACTCGCTTCGCATCGGATCGGCGAGGGCCGGGACCGCGAAAACCAGAAGCAGAAGCGCCAGACCCCTCATGCCGGCATCAACGCCCAGTAATCTAGGTCCAGCAGGACATCCGCGCCATATTTGCCATCCTCGCCGCGCAGGTCGAACGCCGCGCCCCGCGTCGCGACCAGCCGAAGGCGCAGCGCGGCGATACCGGGTGCGACCTCGGCCCTGTCCAGAACCTCGGACCACGCGCGCACCGTGTCGCCCGCGAAGCACGGGTTCGCATGGGCGCCGGAGTTGATTGCGACGATCATCTGCGCATTGGCCAGCCCGTTGAATGACAGCGCGCGCGCCAGGCTGATGACATGCCCGCCATAGATCAGGCGCTTGCCATCCTCGCGGTGGGTGGCGTCGAAATGGACCTTGGCCGTGTTCTGCCAAAGCCGGGTGGCCAGCATATGCTCGGCTTCCTCGATCGTGGTGCCGTCGACATGGTCGATCCGCTCGCCGATCGCGTAATCGGACGCGCGATGCCGCTCGCCCGCCAGGTCGAAATCGTAGGTGTCGAAGGTCAGGTCCTCGGGGATCGCCAGCGCATCGGCGGCCACGTGATCGGACAGTTCGGGAATGGCGGTCTCGGGTGCCGGGGCGTCTTGGTCCCGCTTGCGCACCATGACCCAGCGCACGTAGCGAAGGACCGCTTCGCCGTTCTGGTCGAACCCGGTCGTGCGCACCCAGACGACGCCGGACCGCCCGTTCGAGTTCTGCTTTAGGCCGATCACCTCGGATTCCGAGCGCAGCGTGTCGCCGGGCCACACAGGCTTCAGGAACCGCCCTTCGGCATAGCCGAGATTGGCGACGGCGTTGAGCGAGATGTCGGGGACGGTCTTCCCGAACACCGTGTGGAACACCAGAAGATCGTCCAGCGGCGCACCGTCGAGGCCGCAATCGATCGCGAAGGCATCCGAGGAATGGAGTGCGAAACGCTGCGGGTAGAGCGCGTGATACAGCGCGCGTTCGCCTTCGGCCAAGGTGCGCGGCACGGCGTGGCGGATGACCTCGCCCAGTCGGTAGTCCTCGAAGAAGCGGCCCGGATTGGTCTTGGTCATTGCTGTCCCAGTTTCATGTCGGGGCCGTATTCGGCGTCGATATCCTTCGTGACGGCCTGCGCGCATCGCATGACGCCCGACGTCGGATCGGCCGCATAGGTCGGCGCGCCGTGAAGGATCCAGCCCTGCGCCAGCGCGGCGCTGACCTTGTGGCAGAATGCCGAATCGTCCTCACCCGTCAGCAGGCGATAGAGCGTCGCCATCAGCCCATGCCCGTGGGCGACGGCCCGATCCAGCCATGGATGAGGTAGACCACGACGTAGAGGACAAGCGCCGCGATGACGGCTGTGACTTCCTTCTTGACCGGAACGGGATGGGCCGGGGTCGCCGTTGGCGCGATGCGGTTGAGCATCACGATCGTGCCCAGTGCCCAGAGCAGGAGCCCGCCGAAGAGGAGGATCGACGCGACTTGTCCGTTCACCAGAAGATGTGCTGCCGCCCAGATCGAAAAGCCCACGAGCTGCGGGTGGACGACGGCGCGGGCCACACGGGTCTTCGCGCCCGACGTGGCAAAGAAATAGAACGCGACCAGCACGAGCAGGTTGTTGACCGGATAGGTCCAGGCCCCGAGCGCCCAGACCGGATCGAACGGCGCCCACCGATAGCCGAAGATCATCAGGAGCAGCGAGACGACGATCGCGCCCGTCACGAGACCCTTGCCCGGCTCGCCCATCGCGGCGCGGCGCTCGGGCGCGACCCGCTTGAAGACATGCGCTCCCGTCCAGAGGGCAAGGCCCAGTACGATCAGCAGGTATCCCATCGGCTCAGCCCTCCAGCGCGGCGATCGCGTCCAGCTTTGCCAGCGTCCGGCGGGCGGTGTCCACATGAAGGTTCTCGACGATGCGTCCGTCGAGCACCGCGACCCCCTGCCCTTCGGCAATGGCGGCGTCGAAGGCGGCGATCTGGCGGCGGGCGAGATCGGCCTCGGCTTCGGTCGGTGCGAAGACGGCATTGGCGATGGCGACCTGTGCGGGATGGATCAGCGTCTTGCCGTCCATCCCGAAGGCGCGGCCCTGCTCGCATTCGGCCCGGAGACCGTCCTCGTCCTTGAAGGCATTGTAGACCCCGTCAATGCAGGGAATGCTCGCCGCGCGCGCCGCCAGGACGCAGGTCTGGAGCGCGGTGACGAGCGGCGCGCGGTCGGCCGCATCGCGCGACCCGATATCCTTGGCGAGATCGTTCGTCCCCAGGACGAGACCATCGGCCGCCCGCGCGATGCCCGCCGCGTCGAGGATGCCCGCGGGCGATTCCATCATCGCCCAGATGGCCGTGCCCTCGGGCAGCGCGCGGGCGGCGGCGGCGATGTCGTCCGGGTGCCCGACCTTGGGCAGCAGCACCGCGTCGGGCGCCATCGTCGCGGCGGCGGCGAGGTCGTCCGCGCCCCAGGGCGTATCGGCCCCGTTGACCCGCACGATCCGATAGCGGGCGCCGTATCCGCCGGTCGCAAGCGCGGTGGCGAGCGTATCGCGCGCGGCGACCTTCTCGTCCGGAGCAACGGCGTCCTCGAGGTCGAAGATGATCGCATCGACGGGGAGGCTGCGGGCCTTGTCCAACGCGCGCGGCTTCGAGCCGGGGATATAGAGGACGGAGCGGAACGGGCGGTCTGTCGTGGTCATGGCGGTCTCCTGCAATCGCCGGCTGTGGACCACGACGCGCAACGATTGGCAAGTTCGGGCCAAGCTGACGCAGCATCCTTACCCATGCGCCCGCTGCCCTGCGGCGCGAACGCCGCGCGGTCATTAATCCTTTCTTGAGACGTCGCGCACATCCTTCACGGCATCGAAGTCGGATTCGGGCCCAGCGCCCGGCCCCATGAACCCGAGGACCCGCGATGATCGGCGTCCTCCCAGGGGTCGGTCACCGTCTGGAAAGGACGTGCCATGACCAAGACCCAGATCCTGAATGCCTTCTTCGCCACGCTCGCGGCCGTGGCGCTCACGCTCCTGTCCCTGCCGGCGCAGGCCGCCGGGCCCGCCTGCGCGCCCCGCGGCGCGATGGTCGAACGCCTGTCCTCCCAGTTCGGCGAGACGCGCCGCGGTATCGGCCTCGGGACGCAGGGGCGCATCGTCGAAATCTTCGCCTCCGAGGCGACGGGCAGCTGGACGATCGTCGTCACGCTGCCCGACGGACGGGCGTGTCTGATGGCCTCGGGCCTCAACTGGGAAGACCGGATGGACGACCTCGCGCACCTCGCAGACGCGCAGGCCTGAACCGCCGATCGCCAACACGTGGGCGGGCGTCTCGACGGGCCGCCCGCCCGCCGCCCCATGCCGCAGTGCGGCGCGCCGGGGCTTGCCACCGCCCTGCCCGATCCGATACGCCAACCCGGACTCAAACTTCGACATATCGGAGACGGACATGGCTCGACCCAAGATCGCCCTCATCGGCGCCGGACAGATCGGCGGCACGCTGGCGCATCTCGCCGCCATCAAGGAACTCGGGGACGTCGTCCTCTTCGACATCTCGGACGGCGTGCCGCAGGGCAAGGCGCTCGACATCGCCGAAAGCGGCCCGGTCGAGGGCTTCGACGTCGCGCTGAAGGGCACGACCGATTACGCCGACATCGCGGGCGCCGATGTCTGCATCGTCACCGCCGGGGTGCCCCGGAAGCCGGGCATGTCGCGCGACGACCTGCTGGGCATCAACCTCAAGGTCATGAAGGCCGTCGGCGAGGGCATTCGCGACAACGCCCCCGACGCCTTCGTCATCTGCATCACCAACCCGCTCGACGCGATGGTCTGGGCGCTGCGCGAATTCTCGGGCCTGCCGCATGAAAAGGTCGTCGGCATGGCCGGCGTCCTCGACAGCGCGCGGTACCGCCACTTCCTGTCGGAGGAGTTCGGCGTCTCGATGCGCGACGTCACGGCCTTCGTCCTCGGCGGCCACGGCGACACGATGGTCCCGCTGGTGCGCTATTCCACCGTCGGCGGCATCCCCCTGCCGGACCTCGTCGAGATGGGCTGGACCACGCAGGAGAACATGGATGCCATCGTCCAGCGCACCCGCGACGGCGGTGCCGAGATCGTCGGCCTCCTGAAGACCGGCTCGGCCTTCTACGCCCCGGCCACCAGTGCCATCGAGATGGCCGAAGCCTATCTCAAGGATCAGAAGCGTCTCTTGCCCGCCGCGGCCTGGGTCGATGGCGCGCTGGGTCTCAACGGGATGTATGTCGGCGTGCCGACCGTGATCGGCGCGGGCGGCATCGAGCGGATCGTGGACATCAAGCTCAACCGCGACGAACAGGCGATGTTCGACAAGTCGGTCGATGCGGTGAAGGGCCTGGTCGAAGCCTGCAAGGGGATCGACGGCTCGCTCGCCTGATCCACGCGGATCGCGACATTCAAGGCTCCGCCCCACCGGGCGGGGCCTTTTTCATGCGCGCCCGAATCGCGACCCAGGCCGGGCGGCCGAGATCGTGATCACGCCCCGTATGACTGTGATCACATATGGTCGGTTTCTTGCCAGCCGCCCTCGTCTCGGCGGGTTTCCTGTTTATCCCTGCCGTCCCTCATGTCATGGCCGGATGCGACCCATTCACGACCGCCAAGGGGACGCGACGCATGAATATCCACGAGTACCAGGCCAAGGCGCTTCTGCGCGATTACGGCGCCCCGGTCAGCGACGGCGTCGCCGTCACCAAGGCCACCGACGCCAAGAACGCCGCCGGCCAGCTCGACGGGCCGCTCTGGGTGGTCAAGGCGCAGATCCATGCGGGCGGCCGCGGCAAGGGCTCGTTCAAGGAGGCCGAGGCCGGCGACAAGGGCGGCGTGCGACTGGCCAAGTCGGTCGAGGAAGCCGCGGATCACGCCCGCGCCATGCTGGGCAACACGCTGGTCACCCACCAGACCGGCCCGGCGGGCAAGCAGGTCAACCGCATCTATATCGAGGACGGCTCCGAGATCGCGCGGGAGCTGTATCTCGCCCTTCTGGTCGACCGCGCCACGAGCCGTATCGGCTTCGTCTGCTCGACCGAGGGCGGCATGGATATCGAGGAGGTCGCCGCCTCGACCCCCGAGAAGATCCTGAACTTCACGGTCGATCCGGCCACCGGCTACCAGCCGTTCCATGGCCGCCGTGTGGCGTTCGCGCTGGGCCTCGAGGGCGCGCAGATCAAGCAATGCGTCGCCCTGATGAGCAAGCTCTATGTCGCCTTCACCGAGAAGGACATGGAGATGCTGGAGATCAACCCGCTCATCGTGACCGACATGGGCGACCTCAAGGTGCTGGACGCGAAAGTCGGCTTCGACGGGAACGCCGTCTATCGCCACAAGGACATCGCGGAGTTGCGCGACGAGACGGAGGAGGACCCGAAGGAACTCGCCGCCTCCAAATACGACCTCAACTACATCGCGCTCGATGGTGAGATCGGCTGCATGGTGAACGGCGCGGGCCTCGCCATGGCGACGATGGACATCATCAAGCTCTACGGCGCGGAGCCGGCGAACTTCCTCGACGTGGGCGGCGGCGCCACCAAGGAGAAGGTGACGGAGGCGTTCAAGATCATCACCTCCGACCCGCAGGTGAAGGGCATCCTCGTCAACATCTTCGGCGGCATCATGCGCTGCGACGTCATCGCCGAGGGCGTGGTCGCCGCGGTCAAGGAAGTGGGCCTCAAGGTCCCGCTGGTCGTCCGGCTGGAGGGTACGAATGTCGAAGCGGGCAAGGACATCATCAACAATTCCGGTCTCGACGTGATCGCCGCCGACGACCTGAAGGACGGCGCCCAGAAGATCGTGAAGGCCGTGAAGGGGTGAGACGCGCACCGGCGCAGCCCCGGCGCATCACTCGACCACGCCCCCGCTCCCGCGGCGTTGTGCCGATGCTCGCCGCGGCCAGCCTCCTGACCCTCGCGGCCTGCGCCAACGAGAACGGGGCCATTCCGTTCGACAGCGGCACCTGGTCGCTCCAGACCGATGCGCGGGGCAATCCCTATCCCGCGACGCGGGACGGAACGGGGCCTGTCCCGCTTGGGGTGTCCGACTGAGATCATGGGACGCAGCGCAGCATATGGACATCGCGCGGCGACCGCCCATCGGAGCGGCGCTCGGCTCGTCATCGCCGTCTTCGCGATCTGCGCGGCCGGGGCCCCCGCAGGCGCCAACCCGATCCGGTCGGACGCGCTCGCGGCCTTTGCGGCGCATTGCTTCAGCCCGCATCTGACCGCCGCGCGCGCGGCGCAAGTCATCGTGCCGACCGGCGCGCGGGTTGCGTTCTACGACCTCGCCCCGTTCTCCGCGTCGGCGCCCTCGCCTGCCGCGGGCGCGGTCACGCCGGGGACCGATCGGCGCTGCGAAGTGACGTTCGACGGCGAGGCGGGCGAGGCTGCGGCGGAGGTTGCGGCGGCAGCCCTCGCGGCCGAAGGCATTCGCACCGAGGCCCCCGTGCCCGACAGCCATCCCGCCGTCCCGGGCACCACGCTTCTGGGGGCACGCTACCTCAATCCGTCGCGCATCGCCGTCGTCCACACGGGCACGCGGCCCGGACCGAACGGACCCGAGACCTTCCTCAGCGTCGAGCGTCTGACGCCCGAGGCCAGCGCCCGGATCGCCCGATGATCCGCGCCGCCGCCCTCCTTGCCGCCGCGCTGGCGCTTGCCGCATGCCAGCCCGCGACGCAGACCGGGTTCAGCCAGGGCGCCGCCGAGATCGCGGGCCAGCGGATGGCGTTCACAGTCGAGGCCGTGTGCCTCAACAACCGCACGCGCGCGGGGCAGACGCGGGCCGCCCGCGCGCTCGATTTCCCCTTCGTCCAGCGCGAGGACGGCGGCACCGTCTATTCCAATCCCGGCACGCTGACCTTCCTTCGGATCGGTCCCGTGGCGCAGCAATCCATCACCAATCGCGACGGCGAGCGGATCGACGTGCCCGGCGGCAGCGGCTGTTCGGTGGGCTCGCCCGCCGTGGGCCTGCGCCAGTCGAACGCCATCGCGGGGCAGATCCTCGCGCCGCGACTGGTGGACGGGTCGGGCACGCTCGACGGGCCGCTGGGCGCGGGGCTCAACCCCGCGGGCGGCGCCGGCTTCTTCTTCGAGGGGCTGACCATGACCACGCCGCTGGCCCGCACCACCCTGACCGATCCCGCGACGGGCGAGGCGCGCGCCTTCGACCACCCCGTCATTCTCATCGTGCACAACTGACAGACTTCAAAAGACCGGAGACGATATGGCCATTCTCGTAGACGAACAGACCAAGGTGATCTGCCAAGGCTTCACCGGCTCGCAGGGCACCTTCCATTCCGAGCAGGCCATCGCCTACGGCACCAAGATGGTCGGTGGCGTCACCCCCGGCAAAGGCGGGCAGACCCATCTGGACCTGCCCGTCTTCGACAGCTGCCACGAAGCGGTGGCCAGAACGGGCGCGAATGCGTCCGTCATCTACGTCCCGCCGCCCTTCGCCGCGGATTCGATCCTCGAAGCGATCGACGCCGAGATCCCGCTGGTGGTCTGCATCACCGAAGGCATCCCGGTGCTCGACATGATGAAGGTCAAGCGCGCGCTCGACGGCTCAAAGACGCGGCTGATCGGGCCGAATTGCCCCGGCGTGATCACGCCCGACGCCTGCAAGATCGGCATCATGCCCGGTCATATCCACAAGCGTGGCTCCGTCGGCGTCGTGTCCCGTTCGGGGACGCTGACCTACGAAGCCGTCAAGCAGACCGCCGATATGGGACTGGGCCAATCCACCGCCGTCGGCATCGGCGGCGATCCGATCAAGGGGACCGAGCATATCGACGTGCTCGAGATGTTCCTGGCCGATGACGAGACCCAGTCGATCATCATGATCGGCGAGATCGGCGGCACCGCCGAAGAGGAAGCCGCGCAATTCCTGGCCGATGAGCGCAAGAAGGGCCGCTGGAAGCCCACCGCCGGGTTCATCGCCGGGCGCACGGCGCCTCCGGGCCGCCGCATGGGCCACGCCGGCGCCATCGTCGCAGGCGGCAAGGGCGACGCGGAGTCGAAGATCGAAGCGATGAAGGCCGCGGGCATCATCGTGGCCGAAAGCCCCGCCACGCTGGGCGAGGCCGTCAAGGAGGCGATCGGCGGCTGATGGGTTTCCTGGAGGCCATACGCACCTGCTTTCGCAAGTACTTGACCTTCTCCGGTCGCGCAGGGCGGTCGGAGTTCTGGTTCTTCGTGTTGTTTGTGGTTCTCGGTTCGATCTTCTTGGTGATCGTGAACGGCATCCTTTTCGGACCCACCCACTCGCTGCAGACGATTACGTCCTATGATGGCAGCGGGACCGAGACGACATCGTACCGCGAGGTCGCCTCGTATGATGGCGGTTGGCTCGGCACGATCTTCACCTGGGGAATCATCGTGCCCGGTTTCGCAGTGACCTGGCGCCGCCTCCATGACCGGAATATCCGCGGCTGGTGGGCGCTCCTGCCCTATCTGGCTCCGTACCTGCTGATCGGCGCATTGATTGCAACGACGATCGGCTTCCAAGCGATTCTTTCCGGCGGGGTCGAAGCCGTAATTTCCGGTGGCCTTCCCGTCGGCGTTCTTGCGGTAGGGCTGGCCGTGGTCCTGGCGTCCTGGGTCTGGTTCATCGTGAACCTCGCCAAGGAGGGCACGATCGGACCCAACCGCTTTGGCCCCTCGCCAGATGGGCCAGGCTTTCCGCCCGGCGTGGTTGTTCGCGTCCGAGACCTTCCGCATGTCGGGAGGTCGCAATGATCCGCGCCGTTGCTCTTTGCCTCGCGGCCGCCCCCGCGGCCGGTCAACCCTGCGTCGAACCTGCCTTTGCGAATGCTTTGGCAGCCCTGCAAGCCGACGGATGGACCGTCGCGACCGAACTGACCGACACGCAGGCCGAGGCGCTCGCATGGAGCCGCGCGATCACCTACATGACAGGCGATGATGGTGGTCTGTCCCCCGAGCAGGTCCTCGATCTCCAGCGTCGCGCGGCCCCTGGCCTGCTGCGTCGGGTGGATACGGACTCGACGCGGTCGCGCGTCCTGATCCGCGGTGATGATGCCATGACGATTACCGAGACGGTCACGATCCCCGGCCAGATCGAACGGCAATGTCGTCTCGCGACCGGGGCATCGTTGGACGACGTCCAGCCCGTCGACACCACCGGGTGGCCGGGCGCGCCCGTCCTTGCCGATTTGACGCTGACCTTCCCGCAGGAGACCGACCGATGACCGAACAGTCCCCCAATGACGTCTTCCGCTCCACGTCCTTCATGCAGGGGCACAACGCGGAATATCTCGAGCAGATGTACGCCCGCTACGCCTCGGATCCGAGCGCCGTGGACGAGACGTGGAAGCAGTTCTTCGCCGCGCTCGAAGATGACGCAGGCGCGGTGCGGGCCGAGGCGGAAGGCCCGTCCTGGGCGCGCGCCGACTGGCCGCCGATGCCGTCGGGCGAGCTGACGGCGGCGCTGACCGGCGAATGGCCCGCCGATCCCAAGGAGGCGCAGGCGGCCGGCGACAAGATCCGCGCAAAGGCCGAGGCGACGGGGGCGACCGTCAGCGACGACCAGGTCAAGCGCGCCGTGCTCGACAGCATCCGCGCGCTGATGATCATCCGGGCCTACCGGATCCGGGGGCATCTGGCCGCCGATCTCGACCCGCTGGGCATGCGCGCCGAGACGCCGCATCCCGAGCTCGATCCCGCGTCCTACGGCTTCACCGAGGCCGACATGGACCGGCCGATCTTCATCGACAACGTGCTCGGCCTTGAGGTCGCGACGCTGGGCGAGATCATCGCCATCCTGAAGCGCACCTATTGCGGCACCTTCGCGCTCCAGTACATGCACATCTCCGACCCAGAGCAGTCCTCGTGGCTCAAGGAACGGATCGAGGGCCTGGGCAAGGAGATCGAGTTCACCCAGAACGGGCGGCGCGCGATCCTCAACAAGCTGGTCGAGGCCGAGGGCTTCGAGAAGTACCTGCACGTCAAGTACATGGGCACCAAGCGCTTTGGCCTCGACGGCGGCGAGGCGCTGATCCCCGCGATGGAGCAGATCATCAAGCGCGGCGGCCAGCTGGGCCTGTCGGACATCGTCATCGGGATGCCCCACCGGGGGCGCCTCAGCGTCCTCGCGAACGTGATGGAGAAGCCCTACAAGGCGATCTTCAACGAATTCCAGGGCGGCAGCTTCAAGCCCGAGGACGTCGATGGCTCGGGCGACGTCAAGTATCACCTCGGCGCGTCCTCGGACCGGGAATTCGACGGCAACGAGGTGCATATCTCGCTGACCGCGAACCCGTCGCATCTCGAGGCGGTGAACCCCGTCGTCCTCGGCAAGGTCCGGGCCAAGCAGGACCAGCTCGGCGACAGCGACCGCACCAAGGTGACAGGGCTTCTTCTGCATGGCGACGCGGCTTTCGCGGGACAGGGCGTCGTGGCCGAATGCTTCGCGCTCTCTGGCGTGCGGGGTCACAAGACCGGCGGCACGATCCATATCGTCGTCAACAACCAGATCGGGTTTACGACCGCGCCGCATTTCTCGCGGTCCTCGCCCTACCCGACCGACAACGCGCTGGTGGTCGAGGCGCCGATCTTCCACGTCAACGGCGACGACCCCGAGGCGGTCGTCCATGCCGCCCGTGTGGCCATCGAGTTCCGCCAGAAGTTCCACCGCGACGTGGTGCTCGACATCTTCTGCTACCGCCGCTTCGGCCATAACGAGGGGGACGAGCCGATGTTCACCAACCCCCTGATGTACAAGCAGATCAAGCAGCAGAAGACGACGCTGACCCTTTATACCGAGCGGCTGGTCCGCGACGGGCTGATCCCCGAGGGCGAGATCGAGGACATGAAGGCCGCGTTCCAGGATCGCATGGCCGAGGAGTTCGAGGCCGGCAAGGACTACAAGCCCAACAAGGCCGACTGGCTGGACGGCCGCTGGTCCCATCTCGATCGCCGCAAGGAGGACGATTACGTCCGTGGCCAGACCGCCATCCCCGAGGAGACGCTGGCCGATGTGGGGCGCGCGCTGACGACGGCGCCGGACGACTTCCCGTTGCACAAGACGATCGGGCGGCTGCTCGAGGCGAAGTCAAAGATGTTCGAGAGCGGCGCGGGATTCGACTGGGCAACCGCTGAAGCGCTGGCCTTCGGATCGCTTCTGACCGAGGGCTACAAGGTTCGGCTCGCCGGGCAGGATTCGACGCGGGGCACCTTCAGCCAGCGCCATTCCGGCCTCGTCAACCAGGCCACGGAGGAGCGGTACTATCCGCTCAACCATATCCGCGAGGGTCAGGCGCATTACGAGGTGATCGACAGCGCCCTGTCGGAATACGCCGTCCTCGGCTTCGAATACGGCTACAGCCTCGCCGAGCCCAATGCCCTGACCATGTGGGAGGCGCAGTTCGGCGACTTCGCCAACGGCGCGCAAATCATGTTCGACCAGTTCATTTCGTCGGGCGAGTCGAAGTGGCTGCGGATGTCGGGGCTCGTCTGCCTCCTGCCCCACGGGTTCGAGGGTCAGGGCCCCGAGCACTCCTCGGCACGGCTCGAACGCTTCCTGCAGATGTGCGGCTCCGACAACTGGATCGTCGCCAATTGCACGACGCCCGCCAACTATTTTCACATCCTGCGCCGCCAGCTGCATCGCGACTTCCGCAAGCCGCTGATCCTGATGACGCCCAAATCCCTTCTGCGTCACAAGCTGGCCGTGTCGAAGACCGAGGAATTCACCACCGGCTCCAGCTTCCACCGCGTGCTCTGGGACGACGCGCAATACGGCAACTCGGACACCGAGCTGGTGCCGGACGACGAGATCAAGCGCGTCGTCATCTGCTCGGGCAAGGTCTATTTCGACCTGCTGGAGGAGCGGGACGCGCGCGGCATCACCGATGTCTACATCCTGCGGCTGGAGCAGTTCTATCCGTTCCCCGCGCTCTCGATGGTCAACGAACTCAGCCGCTTCAAGGGCGCCGAGTTCGTCTGGTGCCAGGAGGAGCCGAAGAACCAGGGCGGCTGGACCTTTGTGGATCCGAACATCGAATGGGTGCTGACCCGCATCGGCGCCAGCCACACCCGCCCCCGCTATGTCGGGCGCGCCGCCTCCGCTTCGCCCGCGACGGGCCTCGCGAGCCAACACAAGTCACAACAAGCCGCGCTCGTCGACGAAGCGCTGAGCATGGAAGGTTAAGCGCATGACGATCGACGTGAAGGTCCCCACCCTGGGCGAATCCGTGACCGAGGCCACCGTGGCCACCTGGTTCAAGAAGCCCGGCGATGCCGTCGCCACCGACGAGATGCTCTGCGAGCTCGAGACCGACAAGGTCACCGTCGAGGTGCCCTCGCCCGCCACGGGCACGCTGGGCGAGATCGTCGCGGCCGAAGGCGAAACCGTGGGTGTCGACGCGCTGCTCGCGACCATCTCCGAAGGCGCGGGCGCGCCCGCCTCCGACGAGGCCCCCGCCGCCGTGGCCGAGCCGGGATCCTCCGGCGATGCCCCGGCCGAGGCGTCCGGTAACGCGGGCGGCGAAGCCGTCGATGTCATGGTCCCCGCGCTGGGCGAGAGCGTGACCGAGGCGACGGTGGCGACGTGGTTCAAGGCGGCGGGCGACGCGGTCGCGCAGGACGAAATGCTGTGCGAACTGGAGACCGACAAGGTCTCAGTCGAGGTGCCCGCCCCCGCCGCGGGCACGCTGGGCGAGATCATCGCCAAGGAAGGCGAGACGGTCGCCGCCGGCGGCAAGCTCGCCGTGATCCAGGCCGGGGCCGGTGCCGCCGCGGCCGCCCCGAAGGCCGCCGAAGCACCCGCCGGGGTCGGTGGTGACAGCGGCGGCCCCAAGGGCGACGTCGAGGATGCGCCCTCGGCCAAGAAGCTGATGGCCGAGAAGGGCCTCTCCTCCGGCGACGTGAAGGGCTCGGGCCGCGACGGCCGCGTGATGAAGGAAGACGTGCTGCGCGCGGCCGCCGCGACGGCCCCCGCGCCCGCCGCCCCTGCACAAGCCCCCCGCGCGCCCGTCTCCGCCGATCAGGCCGACCGCGAGGAGCGGGTCAAGATGACCCGCCTGCGCCAGACCATCGCCAAGCGCCTGAAGGACAGCCAGAACACCGCCGCCATGCTGACGACCTATAACGAGGTCGATATGGGCGCGGTCATGGATCTGCGGTCCGAGTACAAGGACCTCTTCCAGAAGAAGCACGGCGTGAAGCTCGGCTTCATGTCATTCTTCACCAAGGCCTGCGTCCACGCCCTGAACGAGGTCCCCGAGGTCAATGCCGAGATCGACGGCACCGACGTCGTCTATCACCGCTACGTCAACATGGGCATCGCCGCGGGCACGCCGCAGGGCCTCGTCGTGCCCGTGATCCGCGACGCCGACGCCATGTCCTTTGCCGAGATCGAGAAGGCCATCGCCGAAAAGGGCGCGGCGGCCCGCGACGGCAAGCTCTCGATGGCCGACATGCAGGGCGGCACGTTCACCATCTCGAACGGCGGCGTCTACGGCTCGCTGATGTCCTCGCCGATCCTCAACCCGCCGCAATCGGGCATCCTCGGCATGCACAAGATCCAGGACCGGCCCATGGTCGTCGGCGGAGAAATCGTCATCCGCCCGATGATGTATCTGGCACTCAGCTACGATCACCGCATCGTGGACGGGAAAGGCGCGGTGACGTTCCTCGTGCGGGTGAAAGAGGCGCTCGAGGACCCGCGGCGGCTCCTGATGGATTTGTGACCAAGCACCGATATCTTATATGAAGCGGCCGTCATCCCGGGGATCGTTCCGGGACTGACGGCCCCCCTCGTATCGTTGATCTGGATCTGCCGAGACCCCATGACCCCCACCACCCGCGCCATCGCCTTCTGGCTCCTTCGCGTCGGCCTCGCCGTCCTTCTCGTCATCGGTTTGCAGGCGTGGCGCGGGCCGGATCCGATGCTGTGGTATCTCGTGGCAGGCTACGCGCTGATCTCGGCCTTCACGACCTACATGATCGTCCGGTCGCGCAAGTGACCCCCGAACTCACCGCCCTCGCCCTCGCGATCCTCTTGCAGGCCGTGCAGTTCGTCCTGATGGCCGTCCCCGCCAATCTCGAGCTCGGGCCGGGCAAGACCACCTCCGCTCGCGACCGCTCCAAGATCGGCGGCGATCTGGTAGACCAGATGTCGGACCGGACCGCGCGCCTCTATCGGGCGATGAACAATCATTTCGAAGGGCTGATCCTCTTCACCGCCGCCGTGGCCCTCGTCACGCTGTCCGGCAAGGCCACGGGCTTCACCGCCGCCTGCGCGTGGATCTACCTCGTCGCGCGCGTGCTCTATGTCCCCGCCTATGCCTTCGGCTGGCGGCCCTGGCGGTCCTACATCTGGTTCGTGGGGTTCACGGCGACGCTTGCGATGGTTATCTCGACTCTCATCTGATCCCTTCGATGTTCGCGAAATATGCCGGGGGGTGCGGGGGGCTGGCCCCCCGTCGGCCGGCAAGAGGAAACGACCCATGGCCCAATATGACGTCATCATCATCGGCTCCGGCCCCGGCGGCTACGTTTGCGCCATCCGCTGCGCGCAACTGGGCCTGAAGACCGCCGTCGTCGAGGGGCGCGAGACGCTGGGCGGCACCTGCCTGAATGTCGGCTGCATCCCGTCGAAGGCGCTGCTCCATGCCAGCCACCAGCTCCACGAGGCCGAGCACAACTTCGCCAAGATGGGTCTCAAGGGCAAAAGCCCCTCGGTCGACTGGAAGCAGATGCTCGCCTACAAGCAGGACGTCATCGACCAGAACACCAAGGGCATCGAGTTCCTGTTCAAGAAGAACAAGATCGACTGGCTGAAGGGCTGGGGCTCGATCCCCGCCGCGGGCCAGGTGAAGGTCGGCGACGATGTCCACGAGGCCAAACACATCATCATTGCGTCCGGCTCCGACAGCGCGGCCGTGCCCGGCGCCGATGTCACCGTCGACGAGGAGATCGTCGTCACCTCGACCGGCGCGCTCGAGCTGTCGAGCATCCCCAAGGAGATGGTCGTGATCGGCGGCGGCGTCATCGGGCTGGAGCTGGGCTCGGTCTATGCCCGGCTGGGCAGCGCCGTGACCGTGGTCGAGTATCTCGACGCCATCACCCCCGGTCAGGATGCCGAGGTCGCCAAGCAGTTCCAGCGCCTTCTCCAGAAGCAGGGGCTCAAGTTCATCACCGGCGCCGCCGTGTCCAAGGTGACGACGAAGAGCGGCAAGGCGGACGTGACCTACACCCTCCGCCGCGACGAGAGCGAGCACACGCTCAGGGCCGATTGCGTCCTCGTGGCGACGGGGCGCAAGCCCCATACCGACGGGCTGGGCCTCGACGCGCTGGGCGTCAAGCTGACCGGGCGCGGCCAGATTGCGGTGGACGACGACTACAGCACCAGCGTCGACGGTATCTACGCCATCGGCGACGTGATCGAGGGGCCGATGCTGGCCCACAAGGCCGAGGACGAGGGGATGGCCATCGCCGAAATCCTGGCCGGGCAGGCCGGGCACGTGAACTACGAGGTCATCCCCGGCGTGATCTACACCCATCCCGAGGTCGCGAGCGTCGGACTGACGGAGGAACAGCTCAAATCCGAAGGCCGCGCCTACAAGGTCGGCAAGTTCGCCTTCATGGGCAACGGGCGCGCCAAGGCGAATTTCGCGGGCGACGGCTTCGTCAAGATGCTGGCCGACAAGGAGACGGACCGCATCCTCGGGTGCCACGTGATCGGGCCGATGGCCGGTGACCTGATCCATGAGGTCTGCGTCGCGATGGAGTTCGGCGCCGCGGCCGAGGATCTGGCTCGCACCTGCCACGCCCACCCGACCTATTCCGAGGCCATGCGCGAAGCGGCGCTGGCCTGCGGCGACGGCGCGATTCACGCCTGACGCGGCCAAGCTGCGCAGTCAGTCGGGCCGGACCGCGCCTCGAGCGGGGTCCGGTTATCGGTGCGATGGGCTTCTGCGGATCGCTATGTGCGAGACATGGTCCCGAGGCAGGCCGGCCGGATGCGGCAACACCCCCATTCGGGCGCTTTGCGTTGGTATCATGGCCTCGGCGCGGCACTATTTCTGTTTTTCCAACAATGGCTTATGGAATGCGGCAAGGCAACGCGCCCGCGTCGAAAATGACCGCCCTTCCGCCATCATCCATATCGACCGGGCCGCAGTAATGCCGCCTTCCTGCGTCATGGTTTCCGGACCATCGCTCCGGAATTCTTGTACCAGTGACCCGCTTTTCCCTCCTCCTCCGCTCCTTCGCGCCGACCGCCCTCGGGGCGGCCGCCACCGCATCGCGCGCCATCGCCGACCCGATCGTCGAACAGCCGGCATTCGGCGTGTTCCCGACCGGGCTTCTCGACGGGTTCGATCCGGCCCAGCTGCTGCCCTGGGTCGCGGGCTGCATCGCCGTCGCCGCCGTGGCCGTGATGATCGGGGACCGGTTGCGGCGCCGTCGCCGCGACATGCGCCAGGCGATCCTCGGTCTCGGCAACGGGCCGCGCTTCCGCGCCGTCGACGCGATCTGCCACGCGGTCTGGAAGGGCCGGAAGATCGAGGGCGAGCGCCTCAAGCGCGCCCTCGAGATCGCGCGCGCCACCACGGATATGGACTACACGGCCGACCATATCCGCGAGGCGGCCGCCCGCGCCGACCGCGTCCACCTGCCGCTGAGCTTCCGCTGGATGCGCGAGGGGCTGACCGATGCCGAGAAGATGGTGATCTTCAACTCGACGCTCTCCGTCCTCCTGGCCGACGCGCCGCTGACCCATGCCGACCGCGCCTTCCTCGGCCGTCTCACCCGCGGCCTCGGCCTCAAGCGCCGCCACCTCCGCAACTTGGGGCGGCTGCTGCCGGAGTGAGGGGGATGGGGACGGGCCAGCCACCCTTCACCGGACCCGTATGCCGCCCCCCGAGAGGTCCCTGCAAAGACACCCTTCAACGTGCGCGGCCGGACTGTCATGATGGCGGTGGATCATTCCTTCGGATCAAGGCGCTCATGGTCGTGGAGACGTCCCCTTCCCTCGGCAGAGGTCGCCGCATCGCCGCGTTCGTCCGCCGCAATCGCGGCAATGTGCTGTCGGCCGGAACCCGGATCGCGACCGCGCGCCTGATGTCGCGGCCGTGGACGCGCTCGATCCTCCGGAGTGCCATGCGATCCCGGGATCCCGATCGGTGGGCCTTCGCCACGGGCTGCTACAATTCGGGCACGACGATCATCGCGCGGATCCTCGCCGCGCATCCCGGCATCTCCGCCTTGCCGATCGAAGGGGTGAACCTGACGGATGCGTTTCCCGATCTCGAAGCGGGCGGGTGGCAGCGGATGTGGCACCGCAACGACGTCATCGCCGCGGCCTTCTCGCCCGACCCGGCCGAGCTGGCCCGGACGGCCATCCGCGACTGGTCCCCCTGGTGCGCGCCCGGCACGACCGTGATGCTGGAGAAATCGATCATCCATACGCGCTGGATGCCGCTTCTGGACCGAGCCTTCCCCGATGCGCGCTTCATCTTCATCCTGCGCAACGGCCTCTGTGCCTGCGAAGGCATCCTTCGGCGGGCGCGACCCTCCGGCCGGGCTGCGACGGAGTTGGGATCGGATGCCTACGCCCCGGAAGAGGCCGCGCGCCAGTGGATTGCATCGAATGCGCCCCTTCTCGGAGACGCGCCCGCACCCTCGCGGATGCTGGTCGTCCGGTACGAGGCATTCGTCGCCGACCCGGTGCGTGAATTGCGCCGAATCCTCGATCATCTCGACCTGGATGCAAGCGTCGTCGGGATGACGACGTCCGGCCTCGTGCGCATGGGTAAGCTGGAATTCGAGGTCGTGGATCAGAACCCCGCCAGCCTCGCGCGGCTGGCCACGGACACACGCGAACGGCTCGAGACCGCGCTGTCGCCGGCGCTCGCGGCGCTTGGGTATGGCGGGTCCGGGCCATGAGTCGCGTTACCATCACGCTCGATTTCGAATGCGGATGGGGCGCCATCGGCGACGGCATGTGGCGCACCCGCGAGGCGGCTGGCGTCTACGACCGGATGCGCGACGACGTTCCCCGGTTCGTCGATACGCTCGGTCGCCTCGGGCTCGAACTCACATGGGCCTGCGTCGGCGCGATGATCTCGGACCCCGCGGACATCCGTATCGACCATCTCGGCGGACGGTTCGCGACTGAGGCCTGCCGGTTCCTCGACGAGGCGCGTCCGACGTCACGGGATGCGCGCGATCTTCTCGGCGTCGTGCGCGCATGCCGATATCCGCAATCCTTCGGAAGCCACACCTACACCCATGTCCTTCTGGACGATCCGGACCAGAGCCGCGACGGGGTCGCCCGCGAACTGGAGCGGGCCCGCGCGGCCAACGACGCGGCCGGGATCGCGTCGAACCTCCTGGTGTTTCCCCGGAACCGCGCGGCCCATCTCGACCTCGTTGCGGCATCAGGATTCCATCGCGTCCGCCTCGCCCCCGATCCGCCGACCGGCGGGATGGGCGTCATCGCGGCAGCCTTGCCAGGTCTTCTTGGTCGTGGAGCCCGCTCGATCTTTACCCCGCCTGCCGCAGCACGGCGATACGCTCATCCCGCAGGTCCCGAGGCCGAGACGGGCACGGCCCTACTGGACTGGGGCACCCAGCCCGCAATCGGCAAGCGCGCCGCCACGCGGCGACGGATCCGGCGCAGCCTCGACGCAGCGCGATCGGGACAGCCGGTTCACCTTTGGGTCCACCCCTACAATTTCAGCGAGACGCCGGGCCTGATGTCCGAGACGATCGATACCCTCGAAGATATCGCACGTCTGCGCGACCGCTCCGAGATCATCGTAGAGGGATTCGCATGACCCGCAGCATGTCGACACACGATCCATGAGCGAATACGCCATATCGATCGCCATTCTCGGCGTTCTGCCATCGCTGATCTTCTTCGGGATGGCGGCCATCGAGGGGACACGCGGCCGGGGCCCGTCGCCGATGCGGGTGATGGCATGGACCTTCATGCTCGGCTACGCCCTCAAGAGCCTCTACCTCGCCTATGCGGTGGATCGGGACGCGCCGTTCGCTACGGACTGGCTGTCGCGGGACATTATCGACCTCGGACAACTGGCGACGTTTCTCTTCATCGCAGCCCTTGTCGCGGGCTATATCGCGTCCACACTCTACTTCGAGGGCAGGCCGCCGCGCGTCCCCAGACCGAAGCCCGTAGGGATGGACATGACGGGCATCTACTGGGGCGTCTTCGCCCTGTCCTGCGGGCTGATGATCGCCTTTTTCATCAAGATGGATTTCATCGACCAACTCGTGAACCTCAGGTTCGCCGCAGCCAAGCAGTTCATCCAGGAAGAAACCGGCGTGGCCAGTTCGCTCGGATTCCTGACTGTGGGCGCGGACATCCTGTTGATCTTCTTCGCCTACCGCCTTGCCAACGCGCCGATGCCCAGGCTTTGGGATATCCACCTTCTCGCGCTCTACTTCTCGAGCCTCTGTTTCATGCTTTCCAGCCGCCGATCCGGTGTCCTGATCATCATGATTCTGCTCGTCCTCGTGGTCACAGCCGCGCGCGCCCGCTCGGTCCCGGCGACTCAGCCCCGTCGACGGAGTCGACTGGCCACGGGCGCGATCGGAGCCGGGTTCGCCCTCCTGCTTCTGGCATTCGTGGGACAGGTCAGAACCGACGGCGAGACTGCGGCGCGGGACATCGACATCGTCCGCGCGGTCGAGACGACGGCGGGCCATTTCTTCGAGGGGGCCTATTTCCTCGATCCGGCGAAGGTTTCGGTCATAATCACCGAGACGCGACGACGCGGAGACTACCTTCTCGGCAGCAGCATCGGTGCGGTGATCTTCACGCCTATCCCGCGCGTCATCTGGCCGGAGAAGCCCGTGATCCGGATCGGTCCATATGTCGGACAGGAGCTTCTGGGCTACAACAACAGGTCAGGTGCGCCACCGGGCGCAGTCGGCGAACTCTACATGAATTTCGGTTGGGGCGGTATCGTCGCGGGCGGGCTGATCTTCGGTCTCCTGCTTGGCCATGGCTGGGCGCGGTTCCGGGCCTCCGACGCGACATCCCAGCCCATCGTGCGATACGTCCTGACGGTCATGTTCGTCCTGTTCTGCCTGAACGTGGATTTCGGCTTCGCGATTTTGACCCTCATCAAGTACATCGCGGCCGCCTCGATCGCCTCCGCCTATTGGCGACACCGACGCCCGGCACGCGCGCATACCAGGTCTGCGATCGACCTGCCGCGGCGCCGCATTCCGCTCGCGCAATAGGCGTTGTGTGGCGCGGCTCCGCGCGATCCCAGGCTCAATCGCCCGAGGTGCCCCGAGGCCGCGCCGGCATGCCGGTCATCGTCGCGCCCGGTTCGACATTCTTCGTGACCACCGCACCGGCTCCGAGCACCGCCGCCGCGCCGATATGCACGCCCGGCAAGATGCGGACCCCCATTCCCACGTGGATGTCGCGGTCGAGAACGACCTCGGCCCGTATTGCCGTGCCCCCGACAGGCGATCGCCCGTCCGACGCCGGCCCGTTCGTGATGGAGTAGATCACGACTCCGCTCGACAGCGCGCACCCGTCCCCGATCACGACTCCGCCCGAGGCGGCCAAGACGGAATTGTGCGAGATGTGACAGTCGCGGCCAATCCGGCAATGCCCCTCCCGCCCGATGACGATTACGACCCCGTGGCGGATCGAGGAACCGTCACCGATCTCGAGACGCGCGGGATGATCGACGACGACGTGGCGACCGATTCGCTTGGCGCGCCAGCCGTATCGGAGGTTGAGGAGCGTCGCGCGCGCACGTTCCTCGACCGCCATGCCGCGCCAGCCGCCACCGAGCGATACGAACCAGCCCGCACCCCGGGATACGATCTCGACCAGAGGACCGGGCAGGATCGCCGCACGCAGGTTTCGAAAAAGTGCCATGCCCCGCGCCTCCCTCAGGCCTTGTCCACGAACCCGGCTCGCACGGCAGGGTGCATCATCGCTGCCATCAAGACCATCGCGACCGGCACGTAGATCCATTGCGCTGACCCCGGAAGCCACAGGCACATCACAGCGAGCGCCGATGCCAACGCGAGTGGCGCGATTGCGATGCCCCACAAGCGCCCCGCCGTCCCACCGAGCCTTCGGGCGACCGCACGGGGCAAGACCCAGAGATGCACGACGAGGTGAATGGCCGAGAAGGCGGAGGTGATCATCGCGATGGCCATGCCGAGCGAGGGCTGCCAGAACAGCACCGCCCCGAGGACGCCGGCGTTCAACAGCGCGCCAAAAAAGAGGGCGGGCGCGTAGTCACCGACCGCCCCGCGCCCGTTCAGAAGCTTCATCCACGGCTCCGAGACGGCCCGCGCGTAGGCCCCGACGATAAGCAGCCGAACGGCCCATGCGATCAGTTCGACACGGACATCCCCCCCCAACAGCGCGGGTCCGAGCCAAATCTGCAAGAGCGGTTCGGCGAGAAGCCAAAGCCCCACCAGAGGGAAGGCCGCGAAGACAGCCTGGAGATACGTGCTCTGCCGCAGGAGCCGCGAGGCCTCCGCTGCGTGGCGCATCCGCGAGATCGACGCGTCGAGCCCGATCACGAGCCCCATCGTCGCCTGGCGGGTATAGGCCATCATCAGGAACGCCATCCCGAGCGCCAGCGTGCCCGCGGGACCATAGGCGAAGGTCGCCGCCAGCGTGCCGAGCCTGAGATGCAAAAGGAATCCGACGACGATCAGGAGGTTGTATCCAACGAGATTCCGCAGGAGCGCGAGATCCGGGTGGCCAGATCCGACCGAACTGGACTCCTGATGCTGTGGACTGGTCTTGCGTCCGGCAAGGACGACCAGCGCCTGCACGGCGCAATAGATGATCGTGGCCACGACGTAGAATGCGACGAGCCCGGTATTCGGATCCGGATCGGTGACGAGCCAGACCACGAGGAGAATGGCCCCCAGCTCCGCGAGGCGCTCGGCTGTCAGGGCGAGGTTGAACGCGATCACCCGTCCGGACACGAGAAGGCCGTAGAGCGCGGGCGTCGCGAGGCTGGATGCCACCAGTTGTATCGCCGCGCAGGCCATGGCGATGCGCAGCGGCCCGGACGCGATCTCGCCCAGGCCGGGTCCGGCGAACATCGTGAAAGCGGCAAAACCCAGCCCGCCGATCAGCGCCGCCAGAACGGCTGCACGCCGAACCGTCGCGACGGCGTCGGCCGCACGCGTCGGCGGGCCGGCCCAACTGGCGCCGAGAATGGGAACGGCCGATTCCTGAAGTACGATCTTGCCGATCTGCGCGAAGCCGGTGATCGCGACGATCAGGAGATAGGCGGCCAGCATATCCGCGTCGATTCCGCCGAGCAGGCGAATGATCAGAAGTCCCGACGCGAAGGTGACGGCGAGGCGCCCGTAATTCGACAGGATCCGCGCCCGCTCGGATATCGGAGCGGGCCCCGTCACGACA
This sequence comes from uncultured Jannaschia sp., assembly GCF_947503795.1. NCBI lineage: Bacteria > Pseudomonadati > Pseudomonadota > Alphaproteobacteria > Rhodobacterales > Roseobacteraceae > Jannaschia > uncultured Jannaschia sp. The sequence goes on from NZ_CANNEZ010000002.1 coordinate 537,925, forward strand.
GACCTTCGATCAGGCGCGCCGCGATCCTGTCGGCGCAGCTTCGCGCATCGAACGTCCGGGCCCATAGCCGACCCGCCTCGACCTCCGTCGCCCGTCTCGAGGCATCATCGAGCGCGACGAGCCGTGTCACGAGCCCGTCGACATCGCCATCCCGCGCGAGGGGAACCGAGGGGCCAACGCTCTCCCGTATGGAGGCGACATCGTATCCCGCAACGGGGCATCCCGCTGCCATCGCTTCGACGGCGACCATGAAGAAGGATTCTAGGGCGGACGTTGCCAGCATTGCCCAGGATATGGCCAGCATCTCCTCCAGCGCGGAGGGCGCGACATAGCCCCTCCAGCGAATGGTCGGGTCGCTCTCGATGGCCACGCGCAGGCGCTCGGGCAAGGACGCTCGGATGTCGGCGGCGTTTCCGACCAGATCGAGCGTCGCATGCGGCCGGCCCGCGTCGCGGTATCGTCGAAACGCCTCGATCGCCAATGCATTTCGCTTGTGTCGGGCACCCGAGGTCACGGCGATGAGGCGGCCGGGAACCGGTTCGGCAGGGGGCCGCGTGGGAAGGTCGACGCCGATATGCAAGACCTCGCCGACGTCAGCGCGGCCCGTCATGTTGGCCGCACGGTCATGCAGATAGCAGGATTCGAAGAGGTTCAGCCTTGATCGCGCCAAGGCCCGCAGCGCCGCGCGCCGCTGGGCGAATGCGCGCAGGCTTCCGACGGCTCGACGCCGTTCACGCCATGGCAGGAACGGGATCAGGTTCATGTGGAAGGTGGCCTGCGGCAGGTCGGTCGGCGTGTGGTAATTCAGGCTGAGAACCGCGTCCGCTCCGACATGTCTCAGCAGGTCGGGCAATCTGGTCGCGCGAAAGACCTGGGTGCGCAGGATTCCCGAGGCCTGCGGATGCACGAGGCGTGTGCCCGCCTGCGACGCCGCGTTCCCCGGCAGGGTCCGCGACGTGATAACCGTGACCTTCGCGCCGCGCCGTTCGAGCGCATCGGCGATCCGGTCCATGACGACGACGCCGCCGCCCTGCGCGAGGTTCAGGGCGTCTATCGCGATATGGGGGCTCATCGCGCCGCCCGGATGCGCGCCATCAGGTCCACCCAGGCGTCCAGCGCAGCCATACGCGCCGTTGCGGCATCCGGGCGGGCCCGCACTGCCGCCTTGGCACGGGCTAGGGTCTCGGGCGCGGTCAGCGCCGCGAAGGCCGCCGCGATGTCCTCGGGGTCCCGCGTTGCCGTAACCCGTCCGAGCCCCTTGCCTTCGATATCCGAGGCCAGGGCACGTTCGGGATCAGCCAGCACCAGCACGGGCAGACCGAGCCCGAGATAGGTTTCCGTCTTCGACGGGTAGGCGACCGCCTCGATCCCGCTTCGAAGTGAAACGAGACCGATATCGGCACCGGCAATGATTGGCTCGGCCTCGGCGTAAGGTCGCCGGTCGAGGAAGCGAATGCGCGGATGGTCCCCGAACCGCGCCCGCAGATCTGCGCGGAGAGCCCCGTCACCCATCAGGACGACCTCCCAGTCCGGGGATCGATCGAGGGCCAACGAAAGCCCCTCCAGAAGGACCGGAAGGTCCTGGAACCGCCCCATGTTGCCCGCGAAGATGGCCCGCCGCCGTCCGCTGTCGGGCGGCACGGGTGCATGGCCAGATGGCGCATCGAGTGTGAAATTGTTCAGAATGGTGACGTCGGGAATGGACGCACCGCGCGCCCGTATCGTCTGCGCCATGTCCTCGGACAGGGTGACGATCGCGTCGCTGCGCTTCAGCGTGCGCGTGTCCAGTACCCGTAGCATATCATAGACCGGCGACCGACCGACCAGCCCGCCACTGATCCGGCTGGCCTCGGGATGGACGTCCTGCACGTGGTAGACGAAGGCGGCGCCGACACGGCGCGCCGCGGCCGACGCCGTGGCGGCGGCGATCACCGGCGGGAAGCTGGACGCCGTCACGACATCCGGGCGGAGATCTTCGACCTCCCGACGAATGGCGCGACAATAGGCCAAGGCGTTCGATGCCCGCACCCTGCCCGCCCGCGACCCTTCCGCCCGTACGGCGACCCGGTGTACCGACATGCCGCAGATCCGCTCACGCATCGGCGCCTCCGGCGCGTCATCGGTATATGACGGGATCGACGCCAGGACGTGGACGTCATGCCCCGCCGCCGACAGCGTTTCCGCGATGGCCTTGAGCATCCAGCCATAGGGCGGGCTGTCCGGCCAGAAATAGCGGTGGGTGAGGAGGATCTTCATCCCGGCGACAGAAGGTCGCTGACGCGGCCGATCACCTCGTCCTGCTCGGAACGGGTCAGGTCGCTGCCCGAGGGCAGGCAGAGGCCACGCGAGAAGAGGTCTTCGTCCACGCCTTGCCCAACATAACGGGCGCCCGCGAAGAGCGGCTGCAGATGCATCGGCTTCCAGAGCGGGCGCGCCTCGATCCCGTGATCCGCCAGCGTGCGGCGCATCCGTTCGCGGTCGGGGCCACCCTCGGGCAGCGCGAGCGCGGTCAGCCAGTGCGTCGAGCGATGGCCGTCCGGCTCGGGCATCATCCGGACCCCGAGGGGCGTCAGCGCATCCGCGTAGCGCGCGAAGATTGCGCGGCGGGCGGCGATGCGAGCATCCAGCACGTCGAGCTGGCCGAGCCCGATCGCCGCGCAGACATTCGACAGCCGGTAATTGTAGCCATAGGTCGAATGCTCGTAATGCGGCGCGGGATCGCGCGCCTGCGTGGCAAGAAACCGCGCCCGGTCCGCCCAGTCCGCGTGCCGGGTCACGAGCATCCCGCCCCCGGACGTGGTGATGATCTTGTTGCCGTTGAAGCTGAGGATCGCGGCATCGCCGCCGGTGCCCGCCGGGCGGCCCCCGATCGTCGCGCCGAGGCTTTCGGCGCTGTCCACCACCACGCGCACGCCATGCTGCACGGCGAGGGCCTCGATCGCGGCGAGATTTGCCGATTGCCCGTACAGATCGGTCGGAACGATGACCTTCGGGAGGGTTCCGGCCGTCGCCGCATCGCGCAGCGCCGCCTCGAGGAGGTCCGTGTCGATCGTCCAGCTTGCCGGCGAGAGGTCGAAGAAGACGGGCGTCGCACCTTCGTAGAGGACCGGGAAGACGCCGCCCGCGAAGTTCATCGAGGTCGTCCAGACCTCGTCGCCGCGCGTCACACCGGCAATCCTGAGTGCTAGATGCAGAGCCGCCGATCCCGACGACAGTCCGACGCAATGCACGCCATGCCCCAGCCGCGCAGCGATGGCCGCCTCGAACGCCTCGAGCTGCGGGCCGGCGGGCGCGATGAAATTGGCATCGAAGGCTGCCTGAACATGGGCGATCTCGGTGCCGCCCATATGCGGCTTGGACAGCAGGATCCTCATGCCGCGTCGCCTCCGCCTTGCTGCGCGACGTGGACCGACGCGATATGCGCTTCCGCCTCGGAGGAAAGTGGTGGCAGGTCGCGGGCCGCGCCCCTGCGGATCATGTCGGAGGCGGCCCCGATGTCGTCCGGGGATGGCGACCGGCCCAACATCCCGGCGATCTCGGTCAGCACGGTCGCGGGGTTCGCGACCATGCGCTCATAGGTGATCGTGATCCGGCGGTCGGGCGCGATGTCGGCCAGCGCGGTCGAGGCCGAGGTGACGCATTGGCCCCATTGCCGGGCGCAGAGGACATCAAGCGGCACCTCCGGGTCGGCCCGAAACCCGTCCGGCCGGGGACCCCACATCGCCATGCGCGGCGCGGACCCGGACCGAAGCGCGATGCGGTTCTTCAAATAGCGGCCCGCATAGACGGGGAGATCAATGAGCGGCACGTAGCGGAGCTTTCGCAGGTAGTAGCCAAGGGCGGGAAGTTCGAGCTCGCCGCGCCAGCGCTTCATCGCCGAGGGGACGACCGCGCGTCCATCGCGCAGGATATGCACGAAGTGCGCCTCCGGCAGAATCGCGTCGACGAAGGGCACCCGGAGCGTGTTCGCGCAGGTCTTCTCGACCAGGATGTCGGGGTGACCCTGTCGCCGCCAGGCGGCGACGAAGGCACCCCGGACAAAAGACCGGATCTCGGCCGTCGCGCGTTCGGGCGGCAGGGCGTCGGACGGATGGCGCAGGTTCCCGTGTCGCCAGACGGCGTTGATCTCGTCGCAGGGCCAGGTGCCGAAGCCGGGCAGCCGGGTCAGCATGTCCCGCAGCGCGTTCGTGCCGGAACGGGCGGCGCCGATGATGATCAGGGGCTGGAACGGGAGCGGCTCGTCCGTCACGGCCGCAGCGTCCTGACGATATAGCGGATATCCTCCGCGAGGCTCCAATCGTCGAGATAAGCGAGGTTGATCCGCACCTTGTCGGGCCAGATCGTCCGATCGTTGAAGGCAACCGGGTCGGCCTGCGCCGCGAGCAACGCCTCCTCGTCGCGGTATTTCAGGGTCGCCGGGCCGGTGATGCCCGGTCGAAGCGACATGACCCGTCGCCCCTCCCCTTCCAGGCGGTCGAGATAGCCCGGCACATCGGGGCGCGGTCCCACGAACGACATCTCGCCGCGCAGGATGTTCCAGAGCTGCGGCAGCTCGTCGAGCTTCCAGCGCCGCAGGAGCGCCCCCGTCGGCGTGATCCGCGGATCGTCGGCCGTCGTGATCAGGGGACCGTCCGAGAGCCGCATCGTCCTGATCTTGATGACCTCGAACGGCTGGCCGAACTGCCCGATCCGCGTCTGAAGAAAGAAACCGCTCGCGCCCGTGTCCCGGCGTGCGACGACCCAACAGACCGCGATCACCGGCCAGAGCATCGCCAGTCCGAGCCCCGCGCCGACAAGATCGAACGCGCGCTTCTGGAGGCGTTCGCCGTCGGTCATCGGATCCCGTCCCACGCGTTCGAAAGCCGTGCCGTCCCGAGGATCAGCTGGAGCACCCGTTCGGAGGTGTTGGTGACGGCGTAGTCCACCGGGATCTCGCGGGAGCGGCCCGCGGCCTCCCGCTCGGCATAAAGGGCGACGGCGACGTCCACGGCCTCGGGGATCGTCTCGGGATCGAGGCCTGTGACCGCGATACAACCTGTGTCCATCGCCTCGGGCCGCTCGATCGCGTCGCGCGGCGTGACAGCCGGAAAGCCGAGGATCGCCGACTCCTCGGCGATCGTCCCGCTGTCGGAGATGGCACAGAAGGCCTGCATCTGGAGGGCGTTGTAGTCGTGAAAGCCGAACGGCTCCATCCAGCGGATCCGGGCGTCGGCTTCCTGCCCCAGGTCGTCCAGTCGCGCGCGGGTACGCGGATGGGTCGAGACGACGAGCGGCATGTCGTGCCGGGCGGCCAGTGACCCGAGGATCGAGACGAGCGCGCCGAGCCGCTCGGGGCTGTCGACATTCTCCTCGCGGTGAAGCGAGACGATGAAATAGCCGCGCCGCGTCAGACCGAGCCGCGCCACCACGTCCGAGGCGTCGATCTTGGGGCGCGCGTGGTCCAGCACCTCGCGCATGGGCGAGCCGGTAAGGTAGATGCGCCGATGATGAATGCCCTCGGAGAGCAGGTGCCGCCGCGCGTGCTCGGTATAGACGAGGTTGAAATCCGCGACGTGATCCACGAGACGGCGGTTCGTCTCCTCGGGGACATTGCGGTCGAAGGAGCGGTTGCCCGCCTCCATGTGATAGACGGGCACCTTCATGCGGCGGGCCATGATGGCCGCGATGGCGCTATTGGTGTCCCCGAGGATCAGAACGGCATCCGGCGCCTCGGCGGCGATGACCGCTTCGGACTTCGTCAGGATCGCGCCCAGCGTCTCGCCGAGCGTGCCGCCGCCGACGCCCAGCCAGTGATCCGGCGGCCGCAAATCCAGATCGTCGAAGAAGACGTCGCTCAGGCGCGGGTCCCAGTTCTGGCCGGTATGCACGAGCACATGGTCCAGATGCGTCTCCAGCCGCGTCATTACCCGGCTCAACCGAATGATCTCGGGCCGGGTGCCCAGGATGGTCATCACCTTGAGGGTCATGTCTCGAGAACCTTGTCGGCGTAGGTATCGGGTGCGGTCGGGTCGAAGAGGTCGTGGGTCCAGAACAGGGTCAAGAGCGGGTCCGGACCGACATTCTCGATGGAATGGGTCCAGAGCGTGGGCATGTCCACGGCCGCGGGTGCCGCCCCGGTGACGCGGTAGGTGCGCACGGCTGTCCCCAGCGCGGGCCGCATCCGGATATCGGCCTCGCCTTCGAGCACGAGGAACCGCTCGACCTTGCCGAGATGGAAATGGTCGCCGCGGGTCACGCCCGGTGCCGTCTTAGACAGGAAGGTCTGGCCGCCGCCACCGCCCTTCACCGCCTCGAAGAGCATGCCGCGCGCATCCGTGTTCTGGGTCAGCGGGCGGGGCCAGCCGTCGGGGTATGTGGCGGCGCGGTAGCTGTTGAAGAGGTCGCGGTCGAACGGATCGGAAAGGTCGGGATAGGTGTTCGCGGTGTAGAGCCGATGGAACCGGCGCAACCGCTCCCAGAGGTCGGGCACCGGCATCGACCGGCCCTCGGGCTCGATCCGCCCCGGTTCGCCTGAGAGGGCTGCGCCGATGGCGACTTCCGCGGCCGCCCCGGCATGGAGAAGCTGGACCCTGCCATCCGGGTCGAGATCGGGCCTCTCACCTGCCAGAAGCTTGGCGATCAGGGTCGCGGTGACGTTGTTGTAGAAGGGGCGCGCGCCCTCGCCGAAGATATGCGGCAGGCGCAGGTCGGTCATCGAGCCGATCCCGGCGATGATCTCGGCCGCCGCCGCCTTCGAACGTCCGTAGGGGGTCGCCGTCCCGGCATGGATGGAATTCGCATAGACGACATGGGGCGCCGATCCGGCGTCGCGGCAGGCCTCGGCCAAGCGGCGCGCGATCGCGGGATTGCCCGCTTCGACCGCATCGTCCGGGCCGCGATTGACGCCCGCGAAGTGCAGCACCGCATCCGCATCGGTCACGGCCTCCCGCAGCGTGGCGTCGTCTTGAAACCCGGCGCGATCCAGCGCAGCGGATCGGTAGGGCGGCGCGTCGCCGCGAAACCGTGCCGCGCAGTTGGCGGCGTGCAACCGGACCGCCGCATGGTGACCGATCAGCCCCGCCGTGCCGGTGACGACGATCTTCATCGCGTCCGCCACCCGGCGAGGGCCGCTTCAATTTCGGGCAGGGACAGCAGAAGACGCTCGACGCCCGCGACATCCAGGCGTTCGGTGTTGTGGGAATGGTAATCCTCGGCCCCACGCCCCGCGGGATCGCCTTCCGACAGGTAAGGCGCGTAGTTCAGATCACGCTCGTCCATCGAGATGCGGAAGTAGTCGCCCATATCCTCCGATTTGGCGAGTTCCAGCCCCGTGGCCAGCGTCTCGTAAAGCTTCTCGGCATGCCGCCAGCCGATCGCATCGACCGGATGGTCCGGCACATCGAACAGGTTGGTCAGGGCCGTGACGAGGTCCGCGATGGTCGCGGCCGGCGCCTTCTTGACGAAGAGATCCCCCTGCCGCGCGTTCTCGAATGCATGGTGTACGAGGGCCACGCTGTCGCGCAGCGGCATCAGGAACCGCGTCATCGACGGCTCGGTCACCGTGATCGGCCGTCCCTCGCGGATCTGGCGCACGAAGAGCGGGATCACCGACCCGCGCGAATACATCACGTTGCCGTAGCGCACGGCGGAGATGACGGTCGGCCCGTCATCCCCGACCTCGCGGGCGCGCGCGACGGCGAATTTCTCCATCATCGCCTTCGATATGCCCATCGCGTTGACGGGCAGGACCGCCTTGTCCGTCGAAAGGCATACAACCGCGCGCACCTCGGCCGAAACGGCCGACCCGAGCACGTTCTCGGAGCCGAGGATGTTCGTCCGCACGGCTTCGAGCGGAAAGAATTCGCAGGACGGCACCTGCTTCAGGGCGGCGGCATGAAACACCGCGTCAACGCCCTTCATGGCGCGGTCGACCGTGCTCCGATCGCGGATATCGCCGATATGGAAGCGCACCCGCGCGTCGCGCAGCTCGTTGCGCAGCGCGTCCTGTTTCTCCTCGTCCCGGCTGAGAACCCTGATTTCGGGCACGCCGCGGGCGAGCAGATCGCGCAGCATGTTTCGTCCGAACGACCCCGTCCCGCCCGTGATCAGGACGGTTTCGTGCGTGAGGCCCATGGGCACGGTTTCCTCTCGGCAGAGCCATCGATTCGGCCCTGCCGACTATGGCAACCTCACCCCGTGAAGGCCACCCGGGCCCCGCCGCGCCGTATCAGTCGATCTCGGTCAGGCTACGCCCCGCGGGGGCCAGTCCGATCGTCCCGAGCGCATAGTCCGCGACCGGTACCTTCAGATCGACACTGCCATCGGCCGTGCGCTGCCCCGCGGCCAGCGGCTCGGGGGCGAAGGAGAGGCCTGCGAAACGAACCCCATGCTGCGCGCCCGTGTCGGCATAGGTGGTGTAACCGCCCGCCCGGTTCGAAAAATTGGGCAGCCACATCGCCTGGGCCGCCGCCGTGCCCGGCGCGAAGTTCGTCGCCGCATTCCGCCCGGAGAGATCCGTACCCCCGATATAACCCGTCGCACGATACCAGGTGTCGTCCTGCGGCAGCACGTATCCCTCGCTGGCCACGTACTTGTAGGTTCCGCCGCTGTCGGTATTGGCCAGCCGCGTGCCCGCGGGCCAGATGCCGTTCGCGTCGTCGGGATTTGCCATGCTGGCGGGCAGCGGCGCTTTCAGCGTGATGGTGTTCGCCACCTTGTCCACGCCGGTCAGGTCGAACAGGTCCGCAAGGTAGATGCGGCTATAGTCGGAATAGAGGAACCCGCCCGAATTGCGATAACCGAAGATGATGATGCCGCGCCGGTTCGCCGTCTGCACCGTCTCGTTCCAGCCGCTGGCGTCGACGAGCGAGACCACCGTGTCGCCGGGGGCCAGGGGTGCCGCAAGCTCGGTCAGGCTGTCGACGCCGCCATGGCGAAACCGCATGTGGTGCAGCGGGTTGATCTGGAGCCCGTCGATGTCCTTCAGGATGAGGCCGATCAGCTGCTGGTGACGGCTCTCGTTGGGATGGGCGGACCAGTCGCCCGCGATGCTCTCCTGATGGATGGCGCAGCTCATCCGGTAGGTCGCGGAGGGATCGACGGGGAAGGATTCGGTGGTCGCCACGGGCCCCGGATAGTAGCCGCGGTAGAGGTTCGACCCCGCCATGCCCGGCGTCAGGGCCGTGTCGAACGTGAAGGCATCCGGGTAGTTGTAGCCGTTGCCCAGAAGGCCGGTGCCGTTCGTCATCAGGTCGAGGCCCCGCGACGCTACATAAGCCGCCGTGATCGGTGCCTCGGTCCCGAAGGCCGGATCGGTGAGGCCGTCGAGGCCCGCCGGGAACCGCGCACGCCCGGTAGCCGCATCGAGCACCATCGCCTCGGTCCAGGTCACGCCGTCGGCGCTCGTCTTGACGTGCAGATCGTCGTCGCCCGCCGTCCCGATCTCGACCCGACCCGACCATCCCGTCTGGAAGAGAAGCGACGCCGTGTCGCCGCCCGTGGCCTTGTTCAGCTTCACCTGCGTCCCCGCGCCCGCGTGGGTGACGAGCACCGCTTCCGAGGCGACGGCGAGCCGGTTGGTGTCGTCGGCGCCCGTGGCGATGCCGATCCGGTCGACCGTCTCGGGCGCGCCGCCGGCCTGATCCCAGTCCGATCCGGTCCAGACCCGGAGGAGAGCCGTTGCCCGGTCCCAGGCCAGCCAGCCCTCAGCCGGAACGTGGAACGCCCAGGCCCCGTCCGTCCGCACGGCGATCGCGCCGTCCTGACCCGCGAACGCCTCCGTTGCGCCGGTTGCCACGATCCAGCGGTCGCCCTCGTCCGGCGTCAGGTCCGGGGTCGCCGCGACGCCCTCGACCGAGAGCTGCACGATCGCATCCAGCGCCCGCAGGGCCTCATTGTGGGTGACGTGCTTCTGGGCCTGGTTGGCCTGGATATAAGGCAGCGCCAGAAGGCGCGAGCGTTCGGATGACTGGGTCATTGATCCCTCCTGTGACGATGGCAGGACTCGGATGGAGCAATTAACGAAAGGTTGCCGCGCCCCGTCCCGATGGGGCATTGCGGCCCGGACCCTGGCCAAAGGCGCCCCCATGTCCCGCATCCTGATCACCGGCACCGCCGGCTTCATCGGCTTCCACCTCGCCCGGCTGCTGCTGTCGCAGGGACACGAGGTGCGGGGGTATGACGGCATGACCGACTATTACGACGTCGCGCTCAAGCGGCGGCGTCACGCCATGCTGCTCCAGTCCGAACGCTTCGCCGCCACCGAAGGGATGCTGGAGGACCAGGCCGCGCTCGACGCCGCGATCGATGCCTTCGCACCCGAGTTCATCGTGCATCTCGCGGGTCAGGCGGGCGTCCGCTACAGCCTCGAGGCTCCGCGCGCCTATATCGACGCCAATGTCGTCGGCACCTTCAACGTCATGGAGGCCGCGCGACGGCACGCGGTCACCCACCTCCTCATGGCGTCCACGTCGTCGGTCTACGGCGCGAATACCGACATGCCGTTCCGCGAGGACCAGAAGGCCGACACGCCGCTGACGATCTATGCGGCGACCAAGAAGGCATCCGAGGCGATGGGCCACGCCTGGGCCCATATCCACGACCTGCCGATCACGATGTTCCGGTTCTTCACCGTCTACGGGCCCTGGGGCCGCCCCGACATGGCGCCGATCAAGTTCGCGGAGGCCATCACCGCGGGCAAGCCCATCGACATCTACAATGGCGGCGAGATGTGGCGGGACTTTACCTATGTCGAAGACCTCGTCCGCGCCATCGCGCTCCTGATCGACGTCCCACCCGTGCGGCCCACGGATGGTGCCGTGCCCGAGGGCGACAGCCTTTCGCCGGTCGCCCCCTACCGGGTGGTCAACATCGGAAATTCGGACAAGGTGCACCTGATGGATTTCATTGCAGCCCTCGAAGACGCGTTGGGTACGAAAGCCATCCGCAACATGATGCCGATGCAGACCGGTGACGTGCCCGCGACTTGGGCCGATGCCACCCTACTGCACCGCCTGACCGGATATGCCCCCGAGACCGACTACCGCGAGGGGACGCGACTGTTCGCCGAATGGTTCAAGACGTGGAAGAACCTCTAACCCGCCAGCAAGCGCAATCCCTGTGTGACGTCCGCCCGCACCGCCAGTCTTAGCCCTGGTTCGTCCCCCGCGCGCAGCGCCGCGACGATCATCCGGTGGTTCTTGGGCAGTTCGGTCCGGTTCAGCCGCCCGTAGAGCGCGCGCATCGTCGGCCCCATCTGCAACCAGACCGTTTCGACCATGGCCAGCATCGCGGGCGCCTGGGCCCGCAGATAGAGCGTCCGGTGGAATTCGAGATTGGTCCGGATGTAGCCCGACGCGTCGTGCTTGGCGATCTGCTCGGCGATGGCGGTGTTGATCGCCTCCATCCGGTCGACCAGCGCCAGATGCGCGCGCGGCAGCGCCCGGATCGCCAGCTCCGGCTCGAGCAGCGAGCGCAGTGCGGCCAGTTCCTCGATCCGGTCGTTCGACAGGGCGGGCGTCGCGATCCGTCCGCTGGCCGAAAGCGACAACGCCCCCTCTGCCACCAATCGCCGCAGCGCCTCGCGGACCGGGGTCATGGACAGTCCGTAGTCCTTGCCGATCCCGCGCAGCGTCAGCGCCTGCCCCGGCGGCAGTTCGCCATGCATGATCCGCGTCCGCAGGCTGCGATACAGGCGGTCATGGGCGGCTCCGGCACCATCGGGAAGCGGGTTCAGCAGCATGGCGCGACTGTTCCCCGCCCGCGCCCCAAACGCAACGGCTCAGGCGAAGTCCACCGCATGGAGCTCCGTTCCGCGGGTCCGGAGCCACGCGCGGCGCGGCTGCCAGTCGGGCATCAACCCCTCGACCTGCGCCCAGAATCGCGGCGAGTGATCCATGTGGACCAGATGCGCGACCTCATGCGCCGCGACGTAATCCAGCACCTCGGGCGGCGCCATGATCAGCCGCCACGAGAACATCAAATCGCCCCGCGACGTGCACGACCCCCAGCGCGAGCGCGTATCCCGCATCGTGATCCGACCCGGCACACGCCCGAGGATCGCCGCGTGGCGATCGACCGCCTCGACCAGATGAGTGCGCGCCATCTCGCGCAGCAGCACCTTCACGCGCGCCCCGGCCCTCGCGTCGTCGGGCACGGCGATGGCATCACCGACATATCGCGCGGCGCGGCCCGGCCCTGCGATCACCGGCCGCTCGAGCCCCATCAGCGGCACCGTCCCGCCGACCCGAACCGGCCGCAAAGCGGGCACCGCCGCGACCTGCCGCGCGATCCATCCCGCCTGCGCGGCGATGAAAGCCTGCGCCTCGTCGATCGCGATCCCCCTCGGAAGCGTCAGTGCGACCACCCCGTCCGAACGTCCGACCCGCAGCGTCATCCGCCGCGCGCGCTTCGACGGCCGCAGCACGACCGACAGGCCGGGCGCGCCGGGCACGGGTAGTTGGTCTTGCGCTGGGCTGGGCATGATGCCTCCGACCGGGGGCTTGCCACACCTGATCGGCTGTGGCATCCGGCCCCAATTCCCGACACCCGGGACCGTTCCCGGACGATATGAAGGATGCGACATGCCCAAGGAAGAATGGGGCGTCAAGCGGGTCTGCCCGACCACCGGCAAGCGCTTCTACGACCTCAACCGCGACCCCGTCGTCAGCCCCTATACGGGCGAAGTCGTCAACGTGGAAACCGGCACGAAGACGCGCGTCCTCGTGGCCGACAAGGATGACGTCGACGCCAAGAAGGCCAAGGACGACGAGGATCTGCTGCTCGACGACGACGATGTCGAAGACGAGGAGGACGCCGATTCCACCGACGACGCCGTTCTGGAAGACGATGACGACGATGACGACACCGTCTCGCTGGACGAACTTGCGGTCGGAGACGACGGCGACGACGACGATTGATCGGGGGGCGGCGCGCGGGGTTTTTCCGCTTGCGCCGCTTCCGGGCCTGCCTTAGATCGCAGGCCGGTTAGGGGCCTTAGCTCAGTTGGTAGAGCGCCTGCATGGCATGCAGGAGGTCAGCGGTTCGACCCCGCTAGGCTCCACCATCTCCTTATCCCACAGGTTCCGATGCGCCCCTGGATCGAACGCGCCCGTGCCGATGCGCCCGACGGCGACACGCTGCGCCTGATGCAGCGCGGCGACGAGTTCTCGATCCGGATCGCGGGCGGCAACGAGTTGATGAACTCGCGGCTCGGCGGCTCGGAGGAGGCGCTGGCCCGGCTAGCGCTCGACCATCTCGACAGCCCCGCACCCCGCATCCTGATCGGCGGCCTCGGTATGGGTTTCACCCTGCGCGAGGCGCAAGGCCGCCTTGGCCCCGATGCCCGCATCACCGTCGCCGAAATCGTGCCAGACCTCGCGGTTTGGGCGCGCGACGACATGGCGGACCTGTTTGACGGCTGCCTCGACGATCCCCGCGTGACGCTCGATCTGCGCGACGTCCGACAGGCGATTGCGGAGGGCGGCTGGGACGCGATTCTGCTCGATGTCGACAATGGCCCGGACGGGTTGACCCGACCGGGCAATGACGCGCTCTATTCCGAGACCGGGCTCCGGGCGAGCCGCGCGGCCCTCGCGCCTGGCGGCGTGCTCGCGGTCTGGTCGGCCCATCCCGCGCCCGCCTTCACGCGCCGCATGGAAACCGCCGGGTTCGACACCGCGACAGAAACCGTTCGCGCCGGCCGAGGGCGGCGCGGCCCCAAGCACGTCATCTGGATCGGGCGGCGCTAGGCGCGCAGGCCCAGCATCGCACGTGCTTCAGCCGGGGTCGCCACCGGGCGTCCGTGCCGCGCGCAGACCTCCGCCGCCCGCGCCACGAGCGCCGCGTTCGACGGCGCGAGCGTCGCACCGTCCAGCCGGATGTTGTCCTCGAGCCCGGTCCGCAAGTGCCCACCCGCCGCCGCCGCCCAGTCGTTGAGCTCGATCTGGTGCCGCCCGATCCCCGCGGCGCACCATTCGCTGCCGGGGAGAAGCCGCTCGACGGTGCGGACGTAGAAGTCGAACGTCTCGCGGTCGGCGGGCATCGCGTTCTTCACGCCCATGACGAACTGCACGTAGGCGGGCGCCGCCAACCGGCCGTCCGCATGCATCTTCGCCGCCTGATGGATATGGCTCAGGTCGAAGCACTCGATCTCGGGCTTGATCTCATGGGCCCGCATTTCGGCGGCAAGCCAATCGACCAGATCGGGCGGGTTCTCGTAGACGCGGCTGGGGAAATTGTTCGATCCGACCGACAGGCTCGCCATGTCGGGGCGCAGCGGCAGCATCCCGCCCCGCGCGCGCCCCGCCCCCGACCGGCCCCCGGTCGAAAGCTGGACGATCATGCCCGGACACTCCGCCTCGATCCCCGCCTTCAGCGCCGCGAAGCGGTCGGGGTCGGAGGTCGGCGTGCCGTCATCCTCGCGGACATGGGCGTGACAGATGCTGGCCCCGGCCTCGAATGCGGCCCGCGTGCTTTCGACCTGCTCGGCCACGGTGATCGGAACGGCAGGGTTGTCGCGCTTCTGCGGCACGGAGCCGGTGATCGCGACACAGATGATGGCGGATTTCGTCATGGTGCGGGCGTGCCTCCGGTCAGGACCTGCGCCATCTTCGGCGCATCGATATTGCCGCCACAGAGGATAACCGCGACGTCGCGCCCCTGCATCGCGGCGCGCTCCTGCATCAGACCGGCGAGCGGCGCAGCCCCCGCGCCCTCGGCGGCGTGATGCGTGGCACTCCAGTAGAGGCGGATCGCCTCGGCCACGGCGTCGTCCGACACCGCGAGGATGCGCGCGGCACCTTCGCGGTAAATGTCGAACGCGGCTTCGACCGGCATCCGCACGGCCATCCCGTCGGCGAAAGTCGCGGCCGAGTTCGTGGCGATCATCTCGCCCGCCTCGACCGATAGCTTGGCGGTCTGGGCGTTCTCGGACACCACGCCGACGATCTCGGCGCCGTGCCCCAGCGCGTCGCGCGCCGCGATACAGCCGCAGATGCCCGAGCCGCAACCGATCGGGACATAGAGCGTCTCGATTTCGGGATGCGCGCCCAGCAGCTCCCAGGCATAGGTCGCCACCCCGCGCACCAGTTCGCGGTGGAAGGGCGGCACGGGAAACAGGCCCTCGGTCTCGGCGGCCGCCATCGCCGCCTCGCGGGCGACGTCGAAATCGGCGCCGTGGACCCGCAGCTCCGCGCCCCAGGCTTCCATCGCGGCATTCTTATCCGGTGAATTCCCTTCGGGCACGTAGACCACCGCGCGCAGCCCCGCGGCGATCGCCGCCCGCGCCTGGCTCTGCCCGTGATTGCCGCGTGTCGCGGTAACGATGCCGGGACTGTCCGGATGCGTGCGGCGCAGCCAGTCGATCAACGTCACGCCGCCACGAACCTTGAACGCGCCGGTCGGATTGGCGTTCTCGTGCTTGACCACGACCCGCGCGCCCGTCGCCCGGTCCAGAAGCGGCCAACGGAGCTGCGGGCTTGGCGGCACCGTGCGGTGCACAAGCGCGGCTGCGGCCTCTAGGTCCTCGACCGTGAACATGGTGACCCTCCTTCGATGGTTCGAAATGATACCGGTGGGGTCCGGAAGCTGCCCCCGGCGTCAGAGCAAGAACAACGTGATCGCCGGGAAGGCCACGAGGATCGCGACCCGCACGAGGTCGGACCCGACGAAGTAGATCACCGCGCGATAGGTCGCCAGCATCGGCGTCGCCCGGTCCATCGCGTTGATGACGAAGAGGTTCATGCCCACCGGCGGCGTGATCAACCCGACCTCGACCACGATCAGCACGAGGATGCCGAACCAGATCGCGACATGCTCGGCCGACATCCCGAAATCGAGTGCCCCGATCACCGGAAAGAAGATCGGAATCGTCAGAAGGATCATCGAGAGCGAATCCATCAGGCACCCGAAGATCAGGTAGAAGACGAGGATCACGATCAGCACGGTCACCGGCGCGTAGCCCTGGGTCACCACCCATTCCGACATCTCCTGCGGCACCTGCGTCAGCGCGAGAAAGCCGTTGTAGAAGCCCGCGCCCAGCACGATGAAGAAGATCATCGCGGTCGATTTTGCGGTGACGGTGAAGCTCTCCATCAGCGTCCGACCGGTCAGCCCGCCATTGAGAAGCGCGATGAGCCCCGTACCCAGCGCGCCCACCGCAGCACCCTCGGTGGGCGTGAAGATGCCGCCATAGATGCCGCCGACGACTGCGACGAACACCACAAGCACCGGCCAGACGGCGGCGAGTTGGCGGAAACGCTGGCGCATCGGGATCGCGTCGCGGGTGCCCGCCGCCTCGGGATGCAGCCGCACGTAGATCGAGATCGCGATGACATAGCCCAATGCCGCGATCAGGCCGGGGATGAAGGCCGCGAGGAAGAGCTTCGCGATGTTTTGCTCGGTCAGGATCGCGTAGATCACGAGCACGACCGAGGGCGGGATCAGGATGCCCAACGTGCCGCCCGCGGCCAGGGTCGCGGTGGAGAAGCCGCCATCATAGCCGTAGCGCTTCAACTCGGGCAGGGCGACGCGCCCCATCGTGGCCGCCGTCGCCAGGCTCGATCCGCAGATCGCGCCGAAGCCCGCACAGGCCCCGATCGCCGCCATTGCGACCCCGCCACGCCTGTGCCCAAGGAACCCCTCCGCCGCACGAAAGAGAGCCTGGGACATGCCACCCAGCGTTGCGAAATGCCCCATCAGAAGGAACATCGGCACGATCGAAAGCGAGTAGGAGGAGAAGGTCGAATAGGTCTCGTTCTTCAACCGCGACAGCGCCACCACGTTGCCGCCCGTCACGAAATAGAGCCCGACAAGGCCGACGAGGAACATCGCCAACCCGATGGGCACCCGCAGGAAGATGAGGATCAGAAGGGCCGGGAAGCTCGCCAGCCCGATTTCGAGATCGGTCAATGCTCCGCTCCCTCGGGCCGCAGGATGTCCGCGCCGGTGACCAGTTCGGCCACCCGAACGGCGGCGACATACGCCTGCGCAAGTGCCGCGATGACCGCGCCCGACAGCGCCGCCGCATAGGCCCACCAGATCGGGAACTGGATGAGGAAGGTGGTTTCACCGTAGCGCATCTTGGCCTCGGTCCCGAGCCAGAGCTGCACCGCGATCAGCACCAGAACGGCCGCGAAGACCAGCGCCCAGAGCGCCGAGAGGGCGCGGTTCGTCCCCCGTCCCAGCGCGTTGGTGAAGATGTCGACCGACGCGTGGCCCCCGGTGATCTGTGTGATGGGAAGGAAGGCGAAGATGACGAAGGCCATGCCCGCCTCGATCAGTTCGAAATCGCCGTTGATCGGCCCGATTCCCAGCGACAGCAGCCACTCGGCCGCGGTCACACCCTCGAACATATCGGCGTTCAGCACGCCGTTGAGGAACCGTCCGAAGATCGACAGGCAGGTCATGATGATCAGGCCCGACAGGACCAGCCCGCCGAGGATCGCCATGATCCGGGCCAGCGCCTCGATGATCTTCCGCAGCATGTCCGACCCCCGTCAATCGGCGGGGGCCGCGCCTGGTCGGACACGGCCCCCGTCTGTCACGCGCGACGCTAGCGTCAGCCCTCGTATTCGTCCATCAGTTGGCGCGCCTCGTCGATCAGGGCCTGACCGTCGATGCCCTTCTCCTCCATCTCCGCGAGCCAGGCGTCGTAGACAGGCTGCGCGGCCTCGCGCCAGGCGGCGGCATCGGCTTCGGAGACGGTGACGATGTTGTTGCCCGCATCGACCGCGATCTGGCGTGACGGGATATCGGCATCCGACTGCGTGCCACCGGCGAAGACCGAGAACTCCAGCCCGGAATTGTCGTCGATCACCTGCTTGAGATCGTCGGGCAGGCCTTCGTAGCGCGCCTTGTTCATGGCAAGCACGAAGGTCACGTTATAGAGGTGGTTGCCTTCGAACTCGGTATGGTTCTGCACCAGCTCGGGGATCTTCAGCGCGGGCGTCACCTCCCACGGGATCGTCGTGCCGTCGATGACGCCCTTCGACAGCGCCTCGGGGATGGCGGGCACGGGCATGCCGACCGGCGTGGCCCCCAGCGTCTCGATCAGGGTGTTCACCTGCCGCGTGGCGCCGCGGATCTTGACGCCCTGCATGTCGTCCGGCGTGACGATGGGATCGGCCGAATGGATCATGCCGGGGCCGTGGATCCACGTGCCCAGGATGTGCACGTCGGCGAAATCCTCCTGCATGTGCGTCTCGTACATCTGCCAGTAGGCGGCCGAGCCGGCGCGCGCGTTGTTGACCATGAACGGCAGCTCGAACACCTCGGTGCGCGGGAAGCGCCCCGGCGTGTAGCCCACGACGGTCCAGACCACATCGGCCACGCCATCGATCGCCTGATCCAGAAGCTGCGGCGGTGAGCCGCCAAGCTGCATCGACGGATAGCGCTCGACCTCGATCCGGCCGCCCGAGGCCTCCTCGACGTTGTCGGCCCAGACGTCGAGGATCAGTTTTGGGACATTGGCCTGCGCGGGCAGGAACTGGTGCAGCTTCAGCGTCACCTCTTGGGCGGCAGCCGGCAGCGCGGTCAGTGCCAGCGCGGTGGCGCCCAGAAGGCCGGTAATCGTACGGCGGGTCAGCATGGTGTCATCCTCCCTGATGAACGAATGCGGGTCGCGCCTCTGTCGGGCGCGGCGTCCGCGGGCGAGCAGACCACAAGGCGGGGGCGGATGCCAAGCGGGAAACGTTACAGGTGCAACGAGTTTCGCCGGTCAGCGTTTCCCTTCGCGCAGCCACGCCCAGATCGACAGGCCGGTGGCCAGCAGAAGGAACAGCCACGCAGGCACGAGCGACAAGATGCGCACATCCGCAGTCAGATAGGCCTCCCGCGGGGTCCAGCCGAGCCAGCCGCGGCCAACCGCGGTGCGCCCTTCGCGAACGGGGCGCAGGTCCGGGGCGCCCGCCTCGACGATGGCCGTTCCGCCATTCGTCGCCGCGGTCGCGTCGGCCAGCAGGGCATCCGTCGCGATGGTCTCGACGAATTCGCGCGGGGCTGCCGGACCGATGCCGATCACGGTCTCGCGGTCCCCTTCGGCCAGTCGCCAAAGCCCCTGCGCCGTTGCATCGACCGTGCCCACGAACCGGCCCGGCCCCTGCTCCTCGAGGGTCAGCGCGGTCTCGGTCCCGTCGGGCGCGGTCACCGTCACCGCACCAGGCGCATCGCCCAGCGTGCGTCGAGTGACCGTTATCTCCTGGCCCAGCGCGGTCGCCGACAGCGTTTCCTCCTCCAACTCCGGCTCCTGCATCAGCCAGTGGGCGAGGCGACGCAGCAGCTCGGCCTGCGGCCCGCCCCCCTCGTAGCCGCGATCCCAGAGCCAGACCTGATCCGACCCCAGAAGCGCCACGCGCCCGGCCTTGACGCGGTCGAGCACCAGAAGCGGCTCCTCGTCGACGCCCTGCATGACGATCTGCGCCTCTGCATTCACCTGCACCTGGATCTGGCGGAACCAGCGGCCCCAATCCGCGCCGTCGGTGCCGAATCCCGTCGGCAGATCGCCGGTCACCGGATGCTTGGCACCGGTCTCGCTGATGGCAGGTGTGAAGGGCTGATCGAGCACGATGGCCGTCGGGGCCGCGGGCAGGATCGGCGCCAGCGGCGAGCGGTAGATGCTGTCGGCGGAGGCGAAATCCGGCCCCGCCGCGACGAGCAGAGCGCCGCCGTCTTCGACATACTGGCGTACGTTGTCGAGATAGATCGCCGGCAGGATGCCGCGTCGCTGGTAGCGGTCGAAGATAATCAGGTCGAACTCGTCGATCTTGTCGAAGAAGAGCTCACGTGTCGGAAAGGCAATCAGGCTCAGCTCTGTCACGGGCACGCCATCTTGCTTGCCCGGCGGCCGCAGGATCGTGAAATGCACCAGATCGACCGCGCTGTCGGCCTTCAGAAGGTTGCGCCAGGTGCGCTGGCCGGGATGCGGCTCGCCCGAGACCAGAAGCACGCGCAGCCGGTCGCGCACGCCGTTGATCTGGACGACGGCGGCATTGTTGCGCGTCGTCAGCTCCCCCTCGGCCTCTGGGACGCGGAACTCGATCACGTTGCGGCCCCCATGCGGAAGCCGGACGGGCAGTTGCAGGTCCTCGCCCACGGGAATGCGGTACGCCTCCGGTTGGCCCCCGTCGATCGCCAGCTCGATATCGGCATCGGTGCCGATTTCGGCAGGCACGTCGCCCTGATCCTCGATGCGAAGGGTGATCGTGAACTCCTCGTCGAGGATCGCGAAGGCCGGCGCGTTCGACACGATCAACCGACGGTCCCAATCGCCTGTGCGACCCGTCCGGAGAAGGTGCAGCGGCGCCGGAAGAGTCGGGGCAAGATCGGCGTCGTGGACCTGCCCGTCCGAGATCACGATGGCACCCGCGACCCGGTCGCGCGGCACCTCGGCCAGCATCTCCGACAGCGCGGTCATGGCTTCGGTACCGGCGTCGCCCTCGCCGTCGCCCACGCGGGCCACACGGGTGTCGAGCCCGTCCGCCTCGGCCTCCTGCAGCAGATCCGCCAGCGCGGCCTCGGACTGCTCGGCGCGGTCCGACAGCCGCTGGCTGGCGCTGTCATCGACGACGACCAGCAAGATGTCCGACAGCGGCTCGCGCTCCTCGGTCTGGAGGCTCGGGTCCAGAAGCGCCACGGCTAGGACGCCGACGCCCAGCGCCCGAAGCCACCAGCCCGGCAGGCGGCGCCACGCGGCCAGAAGGCAGACGGCGAGCGCCACACCCGCCAACAGCGCAATCGCCCAGAGCGGCAGCATCGGATCGAAGAGGATATCGCGCGCCATGGCCGTTAGTTCCCCAGCCGGTCGAGCAATGCGGGCACATGTACCTGGTCGGATTTGTAGTTCCCCGAGAGCACATGCATCACGAGGTTCACGCCGAACCGATACGCGATCTCGCGCTGCTGTTCGCCCGCGAAGCCCCGCCCCACGGGCAGGAGCGCGTTGCCCCGGCTGTCCACCGCCCAGGCGGCCGCCCAGTCGTTTCCACCGATCACCACGGGCGTCACCCCGTCATTGAGGTCCCGGAACGGCATTCCCGGCACGGCCTCGGTCGGGGGCGAGGCCTCGACCCAGAGGTCCGGCGAGTTGTAGCGCCCCGGCACATCCTGCAGCAGGTAGAAGCTCCGCGTCATGACGTGATCGAGCGGCAGCGGCTCGAGCGGCGGGATGTCCAGCGGGGCGGCCAAATCACGCAACCGCTGGCTGGCGGGCGAGGACGAGCCGAAGCCCCCGATATCCGCGTCGCGCGTGTCGAAGAGGATCATGCCGCCGCCGCGCAGATACCGGTTCAGCTTGGCGTAGGCCGCGTCCGACGGGCGCGGCTGGTCCACCACGACTGGCCAGTAGAGGAGCGGGTAGAAGGCCAGCTCATCCGCCTCCAGATCGACGCCGCGGGGCAGGGACGGCTCGACCGAGGTGCGCGCCGTCAGCACCGCCGACAGACCCGTGAGCCCCGCCAATGCCACCTCATCGACGGCGCGGTCGCCGGTGACGACATGGGCCAGCGCCACCTCGTCCGGGATCTGCGCGTCCTGCGCTCGGGCCTCGGGCACGATCATCGCGGCCAGCAGGACGACGGCGGCCGTCGTCGCGCCACGGCGCAGGCGCCCGCCGAGCCAGAGCGACGCCAATGCGTCGAGGGTCAGAAGCCCGAGGGCCAGCGCCAGGAGCCATGGCATCAGATCCGTCTCGGGCGCGCGATCCAGCCCTTCGACCACCGTTCCGGCCGGGTAATTCGCCGGAGCGAGCGTGGCGTCGGGGCCCAGCACGTTCACCGCGAGGCTCTGTCCCGGCCCTTCGTAAAGCCCCGGCGGCAGCTCGGCGGAGGGCACCGGCTCGACCAGCGCCTCGCCACCGATGCCGGCCATTGCGCCTGCGTCGCGCGCCGTACCGAAGCCATCAAGGACCACCCGCGCCACCCATGTCGTCCCTTCGAGATCTTCGGGCGCGGGCCGCGCAGGGCGGGTCGAAACGGCGAGCCGCTCCAGCATCTGCACGAAGAGCCCCGACAGCGGCAGGCTCGACCACTCCGCGTTGGCGGTCACGTGGAACAGCACGACCTGTCCTTGTCCCAGCGGCTTGCGCGTCACCAAGGGCGTGCCGTCCTGCAGGGCGGCGATGGCGCGGTCGGCCAGCGTCGGGTCGGGCTGGGCGACGACCTGGCTGGTCACGGCGACCTCCTCGGGAATGGTCAGGCCGAAGAAGGGCGAGCTTTCGTCGAAGGGGCGCAGGGTCTTTGGCTCGCCCCAACTGAGCGTGCCGCCGATGCTCCGCCCCCCGGCCCGAAGGCGCACCGGCAGAAGCGGGTCCTCGGTCTCGCGCGCAAGGTCCGAGGCGGCGAGCGTCGGCCCGGCGAAGCGCAGGAGCAACCCGCCCGCCTCGACCCATTCGGTGACCTGCACCGTCTCGGCGGGCGAAAGCCGCGCCACGTCGGCGAGGATCAGGACGTCTGGCGCGGCGGGCAGGATCGTCTCCAGCTCGCCCTCGATGAGGTCGGCCGTCGGCGCCAGCGCGTTGCGCAGGTAGTAAAGCGGCGACAGGAGGTCCTGCGCTTCGTCGCCCGCCGCCGTAAGAAGCGCCACCTCGCGCCGCGCGAGGCTGTCGTCCGTCAGGGTCACCGCCCCCGCGCTCCGCTCGCCCGCGATCTCGAAGCGTTGCACCCGATTGCGCAACTCCGGCGGCAGATTAAGCTCGAGCACGGCGCGCGTCTCGGCCGCCTCGAAGGCCAGCGGTGCGACCGCCAGTTCGACCAGCGCGCCCGAGGGACCGGGTCCGATCGCGCGGATGTCGAGGCTGCGCGCCCCGCTCGCCCGCGCCCGAAGCGCGGTCAGCTCGATCGTGCCGTCGGCATAGCGCGCGGGCGTGAGGCCAAACACAGGCCGCCCGCCCTCGATCACCCGAGCTGCGACGGCGTCGCGCCCCGGACGCTCCAGACCGTCCGAGAACCAGATGACCTCTGCGCCCCCGAGATCGAGGTCACCGAGACCCGCGTAGTCCGGCGCCCAAGGCCGGGGCTGGATCTGGGGCAAACGCTCGATCCAGGCGGACGCAGCCTGCATCGGAAGCGCGTCGGGCAGCGGATCGGTCAGAGGCAGAACGGCCGCGACACGGCCGGCGCGCGCGGCATCGCGGAGCAGCGTCTCGAGCTTGGCCATTCGGGCGGGCCAGTCGCGTGCGCTGGCCCAGCTCGCATCCATCAACACCACCACCGGCCCGGTCCCCGTCCCTGCCGCTCGCGGGTTCAGCACCGGTCCCGCGAAGCCCAGGATCACCGCTGCCAGCGCCAACATCCGGAGGAGGAGGAGCCACCAGGGTGTGGTCGCGGTCTGGCTCTCGTCGTCGCGCAGCCCCAGCAGCAGGACGATGCCCGGAAAGCGGCGACGGATCGGTGCGGGCGGCACGGCGCGCAAGAGCCACCACAGGATCGGCAGCGCGATCAGCGCCAGCAGCAGAAGCGGCGCGGTGAAGGCGAGCGCGCTCATGCCGCGCGCCCGTGTGCGGCATGGAGCGTCAGGAGCGCGGGGCCGGGTGCGGCGTCGGTCCGGTGGATCTGGAACCGCCACCCGGTGCGCGCGCAGAGGTCGCTGAGCTCGGCCCGGCGCGCGGCCAGCCGGGCGAGGTAATCCTCGCGCAACTGCCCGGCCTTCAGCGTCTCGAAGCGGATGGCACCCGACATGCTCTCGAAGACGGTGCGCCCGTCATAGGGAAACGCCTCTTCCTCGGGATCGAGGATCTGGACGAGCGATCCCTTCACGCCGCGGTCGGCCGCCGCGGTCAGCGCACGGGTGAGCGGCTCGGGATCGCCGAGGAAATCCGACAAGAAGACGGCCCGCGCGCCCATCGGCATGACCTGCGGCCGGGGCGCGCCGTATTCGGGTGCCTCGCCGCCTTCCATCAGCGCGTCGGCGATCCGCAAAAGCTGCGTCTTGCCACCGCGCGGCGGCTCGGGTCGGGCGGCGAGGCCCGCCCGCTCGCCCGCGCGGATCGCCAGCACCGCCAGCGCCAGCGCCAGCGTCTGCGCGCGGCGCAGCTTTGACGGGCGATCCCCCGCCGCGAAACGCATCGAGGCCGCGTCGTCGACCCAGAGCATCAGCGTCTGCGCCGCCTGCCATTCGGTCTCGCGGATGAAGGGCGCGTCGCCGCGCGCCGATTGCCGCCAGTCGATCCGCCGGCGCGGGTCGCCGGGCTGTGCGGGGCGGAACTGCCAGAAGGCATCGCCCGGCCCGGCCCGCTTGCGCCCATGCTCGCCCATGAGGACCGTCGAGGCCAAGCGTTCCGCCGACATCAGGAGCGCCGGCAGCCCGCCGGCCACCGCTTCGGAGCGGGCACGGAGGGTGCCGGGCGTATGAAGGGTGTCGCTCAAGCCGCCCGCGACGCGACTGACGTGACGCGATCGGCCACCTCGTCGATGATCTGGGCCAGCGATACGTTCTCGGCGCGGGCCGCGAAGCTCAGCGCCATGCGGTGCGACAGGACCGGCTGCGCCAGGCGGACGACGTCGCTCGCATCCGGTGCCAGCCGCCCGTCCAGCAGCGCCTGCGCCCGGGCCAGCAGCATCAGGGCCTGTGCCGCGCGCGGGCCGGGACCCCAGCTGACATGGCGGCGCACCGACTCGGGCGCGTCCTCGGCGTCGGGGCGGCAGGCCCGCACGAGGTCGAGGATCATGTCCACGACGCTGTCGCCGACAGGCATCCGCCGCACGACATCCTGCGCGGCGATCAGGCTCGCGCCATCGAAGACCCGGCTCGCTTCGGCCTCGGCGGCGCCGGTCGTGGCCAGCACGATGGCCCGCTCGGTCTCGCGGTCGGGATAGGCGACGTCGATCTTGACGAGGAAGCGATCGAGCTGCGCCTCGGGGAGCGGATAGGTCCCCTCCTGCTCGATCGGGTTCTGGGTCGCGAGGACGTGGAACGGCGCCGGAAGCTGCCGCGTCTCGCCCGCGACGGTGACCTCGCGCTCCTGCATGGCCTGGAGCAGCGCCGATTGCGTGCGTGGCGAGGCGCGGTTGATCTCGTCCGCCATCAGAAGCTGCGCGAAGATCGGTCCCTCGACATAGCGGAAGGCTCGGCTGCCGTCGGGCGCGGTCTCGAGGATTTCGGAGCCGAGGATGTCCGAGGGCATCAGGTCGGGCGTGAACTGGATGCGGCTGCCGTCGAGGCCCATCACCGTCGAGAGCGTCTCGACCAGCCGGGTCTTGCCCAGGCCTGGCAGCCCCATCAACAGCGCGTGTCCGCCCGACAGCATCGCCGCCAGCGCCAGATCCACCACCCGGTCCTGTCCGATGATCCGCGTGGCCACCGCCGCGCGCGCTTCGCCCAGCCGCTCGCCCAGCGCCTCGATCTCGTGAAGAAGCTCGCCCGCCATTGCCTCGCCCTCGCCCGGATTATGTATTGCGCATAAGGTATGGCTGACGGAGCGGGGGGCAAAGGGCAATGGCGCAACAACAAGACGTGAAGCGGTCGGCGGATTCGCTGCTGCAGGCCGCGCGGCGTCAGAAGGGCCCGCCCCCGGTGCATCTCTGGAACCCGCCCTATTGCGGGGAAATCGACATCGTCATCAAGCGCGACGGCACCTGGATCCACGAGGGTACGCCCATCGGGCGGCCCGGCCTGGTGCGGCTATTCGCCTCGATCCTGAAATTCGAGGACGGGCGCCATTTCCTCGTGACCCCGGTCGAGAAGGTCGGCCTGACGGTCGAGGACGCGCCCTTCGTCGCCGTCGATTTCGAGCGCTCGGATGACGGCGCTGCAATCGTCTTCGAGACCAATGTGGGCGACGTCGTCCGCGCCGGCCCCGATCACCCGATCCGCGTCGATCTGGCCGAGGACGGCGAGCCGTCGCCTTACGTCGAAGTGCGCGCCGGGCTCGAGGCGTTGATCGACCGGAAGTCGTTCTACCGGCTGGTCGAAATCGGCGAGGAGGAGGGCGACCAGTTCGGCCTCCGCTCGGACGGGGCCTTCTTCCCGGTGGCCCCGGTCGCGCAGCTGCGCTGACCCCGCTGTGCGTCCGCGCGGGTGGCAGACCGCCGGACTGCTTGCGATGAAGGCGCGTCCCCCACCCGGAGTCCCGCCATGATCCCCGCACGCTACGCCCACCTCCTGTTTTCGCTGATCCTGTCCGGGCTGATGTCGCTCCTCGTCTCGGGCATCGCCACGTTCCGCGCGACCGGCCTAGTGGACGGGTTCGCCGGGCTCTGGCTCGGCGCGTGGCTGTCATCGTGGATCGTGGCGTTTCCCGCCGTTCTGATCGTGGCCCCGCTGGCCCGCCGCATCGTCGCGCGCCTGACGATTCCGTCACATAGCTGACAGTACGCTGTCAGCAGGGGGGTGCGATGGTCTAGGCTCAGAAACAGGAGCCGACCCATGACACACACACCCGCCTTTCCCATCGTCTGGACCGAGATTCCGGTCACCGACATGGACGCGGCCCGCCGCTTCTACGAGCCGGTCTTCGGCTGGGAGATGACCCTCAACACCGAGGGCCCGAACGACATGCTCGTTTTCCCGTACGACGACAAATCCGGCGTCGCGGGCCATCTCTATCCCGGCACGCCCGCCAAGGGAGGCAGCACCACCCATCTCGTCATTCCCGACAAGCTGGAGGACGCGATCTCGCGGGTCTGGGACGCCGGCGGCACCGTCCTCGAGATCCCGCCCGTCGAGATGCCCTTCGGCCGCTTCGCCTATGCGCTCGACCCCGACGGCAACTCCATCGGCCTGTTCGAGCCGGCGGCCAAGGCCGCCTGATGCGGCGGGCCGATCGCCTTTTGCGGATCATCGATATCCTCAGGGGCGGTCGGCTCGTGACCTCCGCCGAACTCGCCGCAACGCTCGAGGTATCGCAGCGGACGGTGTATCGCGACGTCGCGCATCTCATCGGCAACCGCGTTCCCATCGAGGGCGAGGCGGGCGTCGGCTACGTCATGCGGGCGGGCTACGACCTGCCGCCGATCATGTTCTCGGCCGACGAGGTCGTGGCACTGGTCGGTGGCATCCGCCTCATCCGCGCCTGGGGCGGCACCCGGATGTCGAAGGCGGCCGAGGCAGCGCTCGACAAGATCGCCGCCGTGCTGCCCGAACCCGCGGCGGCGCGGGCGGGCGCCGTCCATATCCACGCGTTCCGCCCGGACCATCTCGACGCGGAGCTGACGGGGCTGATCGACGGGATCGAGGCCGCCACCGCCGAGAGCCTGCGCCTATCGCTCGACTACCGCGACGAGGCGGGCGCGCGGACGCAGCGCGAGGTGCGGCCGCTGGGTCTCTGGTTCTGGGGACAGGTGTGGACGCTGGTCGCCTGGTGCGAGCTTCGGGACGATTTCCGAATGTTTCGCGTCGATCGCATTGCCGCGATGACCGAGGGGCCGCGCTACGAGATGGAGGCCGACAAGACCATCGAGGCCTTCCGGCGGCGTCACTTCTGCTGAACCGTCAGCTCGCCGTACCGCGGGGCGGATAGCCCTTCTCGGCGATGAATCCCAGGCGCTCGGCCAGCACTTCGAGGTCGGGGCGCAGGAACGGAGTCGAGGACGTTTCCGCGGCCCAAAGCGACCCGTCCGGCTTCACGAGGAAGAGACCCGGCTCTGAGAAGAGCTCCGGCTCCGCGTCGGTGCGCGCCGAAGACAGGAAGAGGCCCCAAGCCTCCGCCTGTTCGCGGGTCATGCCATGGGCCATCGGGATCGGATCGAGCTCCCACTCCTCATGCGCCTGGCGGGCGCGCTCCTCGGTGTCCATCGAGACGTTCACCACCTCGACGCCCTCTTCGAGGAATTCGTCGTAGAGACCGCGCAAACCCTGCAGGAAGGTCTTGCAGATCGGGCAATGGAGGCCGCGATAGACGATGATCATCGACATCAGGTCAGGCGACTGCGCCGAGAGATCCCAGCGCCCCCCGATGATCAACGGCAGCGAGAGGGACGGCGCAAGCTGGCCGGGGATCGGGGTGGTGGGCATGGGGATCTCCGGGGGAGGGTCGGGCGCGGGATCAACGGCGCGGCCGGGCGCGGGGTTCCGCCTCAGCGGCGAAAGGGCGACGGGCGCAGGCCGTCCTTCGCCGACGCGACCACATCTGCGATGCGCTTGGCGCGCGTCGGATTGGTCTTCGCCGTCTTGATCCATTCGAGCGTGCCGCGCCGCACGCTGCGGGGCCAGTCGTCCCACACGGCACGCGAATCGCCCAGCGCAGCGTCCAGATCGTCGGGCACGGTCCCCGCCTCGACATCGTCGAGAAACGTCCACATCCCGTTCGCCTGCGCCGCCGAGATCGCCGCCTCGCCCGCCGGCGTCATCGCTCCCGACGCGCGCGCCTGGGCGACCAGCCGCTTGTTCACCGCCGACCAGGCCGAGCCGGGTCGTCGCGGGGCGACGCGATGGGCCGAGCGGTCGTCATCGACCCGCCGCACCACCGCGTCGATCCAGCCCCAGCAGAGCAACTCCTCCACCGCCTCACCCCAAGGCAGGTGGTCGGGGTGATGCGCCTTGTAGGTCGCGAGCCAGATCGACCCCGTCTGCCCATGATGCTCGGCCAGCCACGCGCGCAGCTCGGCGCGGGACGCGACGGTCACCATCTCCGCCTCGCTCACAGCTCCCTCCATTCACCGGGGGCCAGGCCCGCAACGTCATGGGGCCCGATGGACCAACGCACGAGCCGCAGGACCGGCAGGCCGACATGGGCACACATCCGGCGCACCTGCCGATTGCGCCCTTCGGTGATCGTCAGGCGCAGCCAAGCGTCCGGCACCGTCTTGCGCAGCCGCACCGGCGGATCGCGCGGCCAGAGTTCGGGCGGCGCCACCGCCTCGACATCCGCGGGCCGCGTCGGCCCGTCCTTGAGCGCGACACCCGCCCGCAGCGCCCCGAGCTGCGCGTCATCGGGCTCACCCTCCACCAACGCGAGATAGGTCTTCGGCAGCTTGTGCCTCGGGTCCGCAATCCGCGCCTGCGCCCGACCGTCATCGGTCAGCAGAAGCAGCCCCTCGCTGTCGCGATCCAGCCGACCTGCGGCATAGACGCCCTTCGGCAGCCCGAACCGCGACAGGCCTGGCCAGCGCCCCTCGTCGGTAAACTGACTGAGGGTGTTCATCGGCTTGTTGAACGCGATCAGCACGGGCGGTCCGCCGTCATCCGCCCGCGCCCCGGATATGGCGCACAAGCCGCTCGGCCACGGCCCGTGCCCCACGCGCCGAGGGGTGGATCATGTCCCAGTCGTGATAGGCCCGGCTGCCCGAGGGTACGAGATCGGCATTGCTCAGGAACGTGACACCCGGCCGCGCCGCTGCCATGCGCGCCAGCCGCGCCTCGTACTCCGCGCCCTCGTCGGCGCAATGCTCGATCGGCGAGCCACGACCGGGGCTGCGCAGGTATCCGGGGATGACGACCCGCGCGCCCGCATCCCGCAGCCGCGCGACCAGGTCGGGGACCACGCCACGCACGCCGTCCGGCGAGATCAGCGCCGCCATCCGCGCATCGCAGGCCGCGCAGGCACAGCCGAGCAGGAAATCGTTGCCGCCGCCGTTCAGCACGACCCAGTCATAGGGCCCGCCCCGGGCCTGCCGGGGGATATTCAGCCCCATCCGTCCGGTGATCGGAAGCCGGTAGATCATCCGCGCCGACACCGTCGCGCGGTTCGTCACCCGGGCCCCAAGTTCGGCGCCCAGAATGTCGCCCACGGAGCGGCCCGTGTTGCGATGCGCTGCAAGGAAGCTGTCGCCCATCACGAGGATGCGCGGACCGTCGGCCAGGGCCGGACCGGCCAGCAAAAGCAGGAGAAGAAGTCGCCACATGGGACCAGCCTAACCGATCCGGCAACGGCCTGTCCTCAATGCGCTTCGGCCCAGTTCGGCCCCTGCCCCGCATCGACGGTCAGCGGAACCGACAGGTCCACCACCGGCATGTTCGCGCCCTCCATCACCTCGCGGGCGCGGTCGATCAGGGCGTCGACGTCGTCTTCGGCCACTTCAAACAGAAGTTCGTCATGGACCTGTAGCAGCATCGTCGCGTCGAGATCGGCGATCGCCGCGTCCATCCGTACCATCGCCCGCCGGATCACGTCCGCCGCCGTGCCCTGGATCGGCGCGTTGATCGCCGCGCGCTTGGCGAAGCCCGCGCCCGGCCCCTTGGCGTTGATCTCGGGGGTATGGATGCGTCGGCCGAACAGTGTCTCGACGCGGATGTGCTCCTTTGCGAATTTCACGGTGTCGTCCATGTAATCGCGGATGCCGGGGAATCGTTCGAAATAGGTGTCGATGAAGGCCTGCGCCTCCTCGCGAGGGATGCGCAGGTTGCGTGCGAGCCCGAAGCCACTGATGCCGTAGATGACGCCGAAGTTGATTGCCTTGGCCTGCCTGCGCACATCCGGGGTCATGTCCTCCAGCGGCACGCCGAACATCTGGCTGGCGGTGATGGCGTGGATGTCCTGACCCTCGCGAAACGCGTCCTTCAGCGCGTCGATCCCGGCGATATGAGCGAGGATACGCAGCTCGATCTGGCTGTAGTCCAGCGACACGATCACTCGACCCTCGGGCGCCACGAACGCCTCGCGGATGCGGCGGCCCTCCTCGGTGCGGACGGGGATGTTCTGGAGGTTCGGGTCGGTCGAGGCGAGGCGCCCGGTATTCGCCCCCGCGATCGAGTAGGACGTGTGGACGCGGCCCGTCTCGGGGTTGATGTGGTCCTGAAGCGCATCGGTATAAGTCGATTTCAGCTTCGACATCTGGCGCCAGTCGAGGATCAGCCGCGGCAACTCGTGCTCCGTCGCGAGATCTTCCAGAATATCGGCGCCGGTCGAATAGGCCCCCGTCTTCCCCTTCTTGCCGCCCGGCAGGCCCAATTCGTCGAACAGGATCTCGCCCAGTTGCTTGGGGCTGCCGACGTTGAAGGGGCGCCCGGCCTTGGCGTGGATGTCCTCCTCCAGCCCAGCCATCTTCTGGGCGAAGGCGCCCGACATACGGCTCAGCACGTCGCGGTCGACCTTGATCCCCGCCATCTCCATCCGCGCCAGCACGGGCACCAGCGGCCGTTCCAGCGTCTCGTAGACCTGCGTCACCCGCGCGGCGTGTAGCCGGGGTTTCAGGAGGCGGTGCAGGCGCAGCGTGACATCCGCGTCCTCGGCGGCATAGGGCGCGGCGCGGTCGATCTCGACCCGGTCGAAGGTGACCGCGGACTTGCCGGTGCCGATCAGCTCCTTGATGGGGATCGGCTGGTGGTTGAGATAGCGGTCGGACAGTGTGTCCATGCCGTGCCCATGCAAGCCCGCATGTTGCGCGTAGGACAGGAGCATCGTGTCGTCCAGAGGGCCGACCGTGATGCCCTCGCGCGCGAAGATCTTGAAGTCGTACTTCATGTTCTGGCCGACCTTGAGGATCGCGGGATCCTCCAGCATCGGCTTCAGCATCTCGAGCGCGCGGGCCATGTTCATCTGGCCCTCGGCCATCGCGTCGGCATCGAACAGGTCGCCGCCGCCCGTGCGGTGGGCCAGCGGGACATAGCAGGCCACGCCCGGCGCCGTCGCCAGCGATACGCCCACAAGCTCGGCCCGCATCTCGTCGAGCGAAGTCGTCTCGGTGTCCACGGCGACGGTCCCGGCCTCCGTGATCCGGTCGAGCCAGACCTGTAGCGCGGCCTCGTCGCGCACGACCTCGTAGGCGTCGGGGTCGATGGGCGGATCATCGGGCAGGTCGGGCACATCCGCGGGGGCGACCTCGACCACGGCCGGGGGCTCGCGGTCGAAGCGGTCGGCGATCTTGCGGGTCAGGGTGCGGAACTCCATCCGGTTGAGGAAATCCAGCAGCATGTCCGGGTCGGCGTCGCGGATTTCCAGATCGTCCAGCCCGAAGGTGATCGGCGTCTCGCAATCGAGCTGCACCAGCCGCTTCGACAGCTCGATCTGCGCGCGATGCGCGATCAGCGTCTCGCGCCGCTTGGGCTGCTTGATCTCCTCGGCGCTGTCCAGAAGCTCCTCGAGCGATCCGTATTCCTCGATCAGCTGCGACGCCGTCTTGATGCCGATCCCCGGCGCGCCCGGCACGTTGTCGACCGAATCTCCGGCCAGCGCCTGCACATCGACCACGCGATCAGGATCGACGCCGAACTTCTGGCGCACGCCGTCGACATCGATGCGGACGTTCTTCATCGGGTCGAGCATCTCGACCCCGTCGCCCACGAGCTGCATCAGGTCCTTGTCCGAGCTGACGATGGTGACCCGCCCGCCCGCGTCCCGCGCCAAGCACGAACAGGTCGCGATGATGTCGTCGGCCTCCCAGCCCTCCATCTCTTCGCAGGCGATGTTGAAGGCAGCCGTCGCCTCACGCGTGAGCGGGATCTGCGGCCGCAGGTCCTCGGGCATCTCGGAGCGGTTGGCCTTATACTGGTCGTACATGTCGTTGCGGAAGGTGATCGACCCCTTGTCGAAGATCACCGCGACATGGGTCGCCGCATCCGGGCCGGAATTGTCCTGCACGTAGCGGTCGAGCATGTTGCAGAAGCCCGCGACCGCCCCGATGGGCAGGCCGTCGGACTTGCGGGTCAGCGGCGGCAGCGCGTGGAACGCCCGGAAGATGAAAGCCGAGCCGTCGATCAGGTGCAGGTGATGTCCCTTGCCGAATGCCATGCGCGCGCCCCTTCCGATGGTCACCGCCCTGATGCCACGATCCTCGGGGGCGCACCACAGGGTCGGCGCCCCATCATGCCACCGGCGGCGCCACCGTCACTGTCGCCACGACCGGCGCATGATCCGAGACCTCCCAGTAGCGCAGCACCGGGTCGCCTCCGAAATTGCGCACGATCTCGCCCTCGGACACCCAGCCGGGCGGGGCGTTGCGCGTATAGAGAATGTGATCGATCCAGACGCGGTGATACGTCCCGTCGAAGATCGGGTCCGCGAAGCTGGTGGTCGAGAGCTCCTCGAAGTTCAGCCGGTCGCGGTCGTCGGCATCGAGCCGGTCGAAGATCGCGTTTCCGAGGGCAAGGTCCGGCTTCCAGACCGTCCCCATCAGCGTCTCGATTCCCGATGCCTTCAGGCGCATCTCGGAAGTGTCGAAGCCCGGCCCGTCATTGATGTCGCCGCAGACGATCAGCGGGATCCCGGCCGTCTCCGCCTCTCGCAGGTAGGGATCGAGGAACGCTTCGCGCAGGCGGCGGCACTGGGCCAGCAGCCGCTCGCGATTGGCATCCGCCATCGCCCACCAGCGCGACCATTCATAGGCCGAGAAGATGCCCTTCGATTTCAGGTGAAGCCCCATCACACGGCAGGTGGCCCCGTCCGCGAAGGTCAATTCGGCATAGGCAGGGCGGCGCTCGAAGCGATACCATTCGGGCACCTTGTCGGCGCCGGTATCGTGAAAGAATGGCTCGGACGCCGCATGGACAGCGCCCGAGGCCGGGTCCATCGCGTCGAAAACCCGCATCGGCGGGTCGGCGAAGACGCCGCGATCGGTGCGAACCGCGAGGCCGACGCATTGCGCGGATGAGAAGACATCGGCGCGGTCAGGCCCGTTGGGCGACAGCGAACGCTGGGCGAAGCAGGTCCATGTGCCGGGCGCCAGCTCGTCGAAGAGTAGCTGCAACTCGTCCGTGGCATTGGGCCCCTCGACCACGACCACGAGATCGGCGTCCAGCGCCGCAAGCCCCTGCGCGAGCTTGGCCTTCCGCTCGCCGACGGTATCGCGCGCGCGGCGGTCGGGTTTCTCGTCGTCGGGCTTGAACCGGCTGTCGTCACCCCCGGTGAAGAGGCGGTTGAGCCACTCCATGTTCCAGACTGCCATCCGCATCGTGCCCATGTCGCATCCTCCGGCCGTGACATGCACAGACTAGCACGAACGGGCCTTCCGGTCGCGTCGGGGGAGCGGTGGCGCGGGCTAGAGCGCGGCGGACGGTCCGGGGATCATCGACGTCGCGGCGAGGTGCCACATGATCGCGACGAAATAGACGACCGAAGCTACGACGACGAAGCCGTGCCAGATCGTGTTGTGGAACCGCATCCGCTCCATCAGGAGGAACGGCGTTCCCAGCGAATAGAGCACGCCGCCCGCCACCATCAGCGCGAAGACGGGCCATGAGGTCGCGGCGATCACCTCGCCGCCGGCGAAGAGCACGCCCCACCCCATCGCAAGCCCGATCGCCACGCTCACCGCGCTCGACCGGCGGCGGCGCAGGAAGACCGAGACCGTTGCGACCACCGCCGCCGTCCACATCATCGCAAGGAAGGTCGATCCCGTCCCCGACAGAAGCGCGAACGGCGTCACCGTCCCCGCGATCTTGAGATAGATCGCGGACATGTCCAGCCGGCGCAGCCGGTCCGTCCAGTTGTCATGCGCGACATGGTTGTAGGCCAGCGACGCGCTGAGCATCGCGATCAGCGTCGCGCCGTAGATCGAGACCGCCGCGATTCCCGCAAGATCGCCCCGCCAGACGGCGGCCAGCGTGATCAGCACGGGCACCGCCGCCAGCGCCAGCACGAGACCCGTGAGATGGACAAGGGCATCGGTGAACCGCTCGACGCGGTCGTAGGCGCGCTCCCCCTCCGGAGCGGAGGCGCCGACCGTCAGGGAGGGGCGCAAGGGATAAGCCATGGGAATCAGTTTAGCACGATTTTCTTAACCGTCTCGTCACCAGAGCGTTTCCGTTACGTGATGACCGGCCCTGCAGGGTGGGCGGCACGGGGCTCTGGCCACCGCCGCGCCGTTCGGCATAGTCGCCGCGCATATCCCCGGAACGCTGCGCGAGGACCCAGATGCTCGACACCGCCCCTTACGTTTTCGATGGTCACAACGACCTGCTGTCGCGGCTTTGGGGCCTTGGCCCCGAGGCGATCAGCGGCGTGGCGTCCGGCGCGGACGGCGCCATCGATCTGCCGAAGGCGCGCGCGGGTGGTTTCGGCGGCGGGTTCTTCGCCTGCTACGTCTCTTCACCCACCGGGATGGACCTGTCGGAGATGATGGCCCTGATGGATCGGCCACCCTATGACATCCCGCTTCCCGACCCCATGCCCGCGACAGAAGCCCTGCCCATCGTCCTGGGCCAGATGGCGATCCTTTTCGCGCTGGAGCGCGAGGGGCACCTGCGGGTCTGCCGCAG